>JAKARZ010000045.1 GCA_021828405.1 Bacillota bacterium | reverse complement strand
TCCCCCCGGGCATACAGCGTCCCTTGCCGCTTGAGCCGCCAGGCCCGGCGTAGCGTCTGATGCCGCGCACCGTGGCTTGGGGTCAGACGTCGGAGGAGCCGGCGGCCCCCGAAAATGACCGTCGGGATGGTGCCGTGGTCCCGATGGGCTTCCAGCTCCCCTTGGCGGGTCAGGGCTTTGGTCCGCCGATCCTGAAGCCGGGTGCGTCTCTTCTCCCACTGCGCGGCGGTTTCTGCGGAGTCCGGGGTCTTCAGGATCCGTTCCGCCTTCTGAAGGGCTCGGTCCAAGTTCGCGATCCGCCGGGTGAAATCGCGAATCTGGAGCGGTAGCAGTTCCTTCTGCGATCGGATCACGGCCTGGGCTTCCAGGATGGCATCCGCCACGTACCGGGAATTCACGTGAAACAGCGGTTGGGCCTCCCGCTTGATCCGGTTGGGCAGGGCGTCCGCAGGCAAGACCGATCCGGGTGCGGGACCGGACGGCCGCTCTGGCAGGCGGTTAAACACCCAGCACACACACGCCGAGAACGCCCGCATCTCCCGGCGCACCCCGTCCGGATTCTCCGGCTGCCAGATCCCTTGCACCGTAAACGAGATGCTGTTGTCCGCCGGCTTAGGGGATTTCCCCATGCTCCTGCACCTCCGCGATCGCTTGCGCGTAGCAATCGGGCCGCGTCAACCGGCCGAAGTAAATCCTTGGACATGTATCCAGTCTATCACGTTATAGCGAAGTAATCAAGACTAAAGGTAGCTGCTTCAACCTCCCTGCCGGCCCAACAGGTAATACACCTCACCCACATTGATAGCACTCACGTACAAGGCAACCGACGGGGTGCTCAGCAAACGCGCCACCTGATCAGAACCGGGTTCGTTCCCGAGCCAGGCCATGATCGCGTACGAGTCCAAGACCCACCGGTCACCCTCTTCATTCATGCAGCCGTTCCCGCCGTCTCTCCGCCAGCAGCGCGGCCGTCAGGGATTCCGCGCCCTGATAGGCGCCCCGAAGTGCCATCAGAGGATCTGCAGGCAACCGCTGCAACAGAATGCGCCCGTCGGCCAGCGACTGAACGGAAAACCGGTCTCCCGGCTGGAGACCCGCTTCCCTGCGAACACTGACCGGCAACACCACCTGTCCCTTGGACGACAGTACCGTGGTAGTCAAGATGTCTTACCTCCCATCCCCGTTTCAAGTGTAAGACGCCGATTTTGCCGTATCAACATGACCGAGGAAAGGCTTACTTTAGCATTGTGTCTTACCTGGTTTCCTTCCCGATGGCCGCGCCACACGCTACCTCGGCGGCCACGCAGAGGCACAGCGGGTCTGGCCGCAGGCCCGGCATCCCTCTGGGCTCATGGGGTTGGCTCGCTCTGAGACCGGTGCGCAACGAAGGACGTCGGTCCCGAGGCGTCCTAACCTGGCTCGGGCAGGACGCCGGCATCACGGCTATCCCCCGCCATTCTCCACCATGGCGGCGAATCCCCGAAAGAAGTCCGCGTTGGATCGCGTGCGCTTTAGGTTCTTCATCAGCAGTTCGGTGGCTTCGTTGGTCTCCAGCTTGTGGACGGCCTTGCGAATCACCCACATGGACTCCAACTCCTCGGGCGACAGCAGCAGTTCTTCCTTGCGGGTGCCCGAGCGCTTGATGTCGATGGCCGGGAACAGCCGCCGCTCCGCCAACTTGCGGTCCAGATGCAGTTCCATGTTGCCCGTGCCCTTGAACTCTTCGTAGATGAGGTCGTCCATCCGCGATCCGGTTTCGATCAGCGCCGTGGCGAGAATCGTGAGGCTGCCGCCCCCCTCGATATTGCGCGCCGCGCCAAAAAACCGCTTGGGCTTATGCAGGGCGGCGGGGTCCATGCCACCAGAGAGGGTGCGGCCCGAGGGCGGAATGGTGAGGTTGTACGCGCGGGCCAAGCGCGTGATGGAGTCCAGCATGATCACCACGTCGGTACCGGTTTCGACCAAGCGCTTGGCGCGCTCCAACACCATCTCCGCCACCCGGATGTGGTCTTCAGGCGTTTCGTCAAATGTCGAGGACGCCACCTCGCCCCGCACCGAGCGCTGCATGTCCGTCACTTCTTCGGGCCGCTCATCCACCAGCAGCACGATGAGATGCACATCCGGGTGGTTCGCCACGATGGCATTGGCCAGCTTCTTCAGCAGCACCGTCTTCCCGGCTTTCGGGGGCGACACCAAGAGTCCCCGTTGCCCCATGCCGATGGGGGCCACCACATCCACCAGCCGCGTGGCCAGCTCGTCGCGGCCCGTCTCCAGCCGAAAGCGCCGGTTGGGGAAAATCGGGGTCAGCGCGTCAAAGTCCACCCGCTCGCTGGCCTTTTCCGGCAGCTGCCCGTTCACCGCCTCCACACGCAGCAGCGCGAAGTAGCGCTCGCCCTCCTTCGGGGGCCGCGCCTGGCCCGACACCAGGTCCCCTGGCCGGAGGTCAAAGCGGCGGATCTGCGAGCCCGAGACGTACACATCCTCACGGCTGCGCGCAAAGTCAGACGGCCGGAGAAAGCCAAACTCCCCCACCACGTCCAAGAGCCCCTGGGCAAAAATCAGCCCGTCGCGCTTGGTGCGGGCGCGCAAGATCTCCCAAATCAATTCGGGCTTGTTGAGAGCGCGGTAGTTCTCCAGCTCAAACGATTTGGCGAGGGTGTGCAGGTCCATGAGCGTCATGGCTTCCAGTTCCTTGAGCGTGAGCTGCGGCTCCTTCGACTGCGGCAGGGCCGGGCGCCGGTCGTCCACCGCCGGCGCCCGCCGCTCCTCGCTGTACGCGGGGGTGGCGGGACTGGGCGCTGGGGCGGGGTGCGGCCGCCGCTCCTCGAGAGCTCCCGGGCGGCGGTCCAGCCGACTCGGGGCGCTGGGCCTTCCCCCGCGGCGGCTGTCGAAGCGGCTGTCGGGCCGGCCAGGCCCCCGGCCGTCGGGACGGCCGCGCCCGGGTCGGGCGGCGGGCGCCGGGGTCCTGAGCGGCCGCGGTGCGGCGGGCGCACGAAACGCGGTTTCTACGACATGGGACGACGGAGCCAGCGCGGCCACCGGGGACGCGGGAGCCACCGGGGCCACCACAGTCGCGAGCTCGGGTGCCGGCTCCTCTTTAGCCTCCGGTGGTGCGGGGACATAGAGCCGCTCCACCTCGGGCGGCTCGGCCGCGTCCTGAGCGGCAACACGCGGACTGCGTCGCTTCTTGGCCGGCGGGACGGCCGCTTCCGCTGTGCCCTCGGCGGCCTCGGCCGCCGCGGCCACCGATTTGGCCCGTGGAGACCGGCGCCCCGGGGCTTTTTCTGGGCGGGCGCCGTCGGTGGACTCCGGGGCGTCGGTCTTCTTGGCCCGGGGCCGGCGCTTCTTCGGTGCTTCGTCGATGGTGGGGATGGACCCCGCCGCCCCTTCGGAACCCTCCAGGCTGGTCAGCGGCTTTTCGTCATTGGTCATGATGCGTCATGGGACCTCCTCGATGATTGTGATGGCGCGGCTGGATGCCAGCTTCGCCGGAGCCTTTGGTCAAGATAAGAAAACTTTCTCTCCACCCGTCAGGGCTCGTGGCAAGGACGTGGGTCCATCGACTCTCGGCAGGTTGCGGAGCGGAGTCACCGGTCGGCGGCTGCCCGTTTGCCAAACTGAGCTTTTCGCTCCAGCCGATGCTCGGCTTGGACAAACCGCACGGTGCCGGTCAGCGAGCGCATCACCACCGAATGGGTGGTCACCGCGTCAGCCCCGTAGCGCACCCCTTTTAAAATCTCGCCGTCGGTGATGCCGGTGGCCACAAACAGGGCGTCGTTGCCGCGCACCAAGTCATCCAGCGTCAGCAGGCGATCCACCGGGTCGAGCCCCATCGAGCGCGCCCGGTCGGCTTCGGCCGCTTCCTCGGGGTACAGGCGGGCCATCATGGTGCCTCCCAGGCAGCGCACCGCCGCTGCCGCGAGCACGCCCTCCGGCGCCCCGCCGATGCCCGCCAAGAGGTCCACCCCGGCCCCGGGCAGGCACGCCGCCACCGCAGGCGACACGTCGCCGTCCGAAATCAGCTGGATCCGGGCACCGACCCGCCGCACTCCGGCAATCAGGTCGGCGTGGCGCGGACGGTCCAGCACAACCACCGTGATGTCCTCCACCGGCCGGTCCTGGGCCCTGGCGAGGGCCGCCACATTTTCCCCGATCGGCGCGTCCAAGTCCAGCACACCCCGGCCCGCCGGCCCCGCCACCAATTTATCCATGTACATGTCGGGCGCGTGCAAAAGATGCCCCGCCGGAGCCAACGCCATCACGGCAATGGCGCCGGGGCGCCCCTGCGCCACCAGATTGGTTCCCTCCAGCGGGTCTACCGCCACGTCGACGGGGTCGCCGAGGCCACTGCCCACCCGCTCGCCAATGTACAGCATCGGCGCCTCGTCCATCTCGCCCTCGCCAATCACGACGGTGCCAGCAATGGCCACCGTGTCCAGCATGCGTCGCATGGCATCGACGGCGGCTTGGTCGGCTGCGATCTTGTCGCCGCGCCCCAACCAGCGGCCCGCCAAAATTGCGGCCGCCTCGGTGACGCGCACCATTTCTAACGCAAGCTCTCGATCCACATGTCACGCTCCCTCGGCGAGGAACAAGTTGCTGGTCGCGGCGGGCGTTGGCAAGTTGTGTGCGCGGACAACCCTCTGCTCTGGGCTCATTTTCCCGGTAGCTCCCGGCGGTGCCCTCCGTCCCATTCTACACCTTTTTCCCAGCCGCCGCCGAATCATGCGACATGGCCGCAAGGTCAGGTAGCCGGAGTCAGTCCACCTGTAGTATGCCACCGCGGCGGATCGGCGTCCACTCCTTCCCCACGCACGCACCGGCGGGCGCGCGACGCTTTGGAACAGCACGCTCGGCAGCCAGGTTGGACCGGGTCGGCCCTCATGTGATTGGCCACGATACCGCGGCGCGAACCCGCTGCGAAGGCGTGGGCTGCGGCTGTTTGCCCGGCGTAGGTGGCCAAGAAAAGAAGGGCGTGCCTTGTGGAACGGTTGCACGCCTTGCTGGCAGCATGGCAAACTGTTTTCCGAGGAGGGCCGAGCCGTGACGATTGAACCCCTCAGCGTGGACAACTGGAATGATTTTGCGGGCCTCTGCGCCGCCATGGGACCCAACCGGTCCTGTTGGTGCATGTGGTGGCGTTACGACGGCGTTCCATCGCGCACGGCCGCCCGGGAGCGCGCCCGGTCGCTGGTTCAGGAATCGCCCCGCTCCGTCGGGCTCATCGCCTACGAGGACCGGGAGGCCATCGGCTGGGTGGCCGTGGGTCCGCGGGAAGATTACCCGCGACTCAATCGGGGGCGCGACACCGCCCCGATCGATGAGGCCTCGGGGGTCTGGGTCATCCCCTGCTTCTTCGTGCGAGAAGGGGGCCGCGGCCACGGTCTGGCGGCAGCCCTGTTGGAAGCCGCCGTCCGCTTCGCGACGGAACATGGGGCTGCCGCCATCGAAGGTGTCCCGGTGGACCCCGCCACGCAGCCACGCAGCGCCACGGCATCTTACACGGGGACGGTCTCCATGTTTCAGCGGGCCGGGTTTGCGGAACGTGCCCGGCGCACGCCCAAGGGGCGGGTGGTGATGCGAAGACCTCTCCCGTAGCGCCTTCGTCGCTCCCGCTTGCCCGGGGCACGCGATCGCCTGCGCTGGATTCGCCGGGTCGATCCCTCGGCCGGTCTGGATGCGCGTCCGCGATCCCGTTGGAACCGTCCTCGGGCTATCACGCCTGCGATCCCGGTCAATCAGGCGGCGTCCGCCCTGCCGTGCACCTGCACGGGCGTCCGCGCCAGCGGCGCTCGGCCCGGCACGGGATGGGACAGGAGGAGCCGCCACGGCGCACCAGCCAACGCTTCTCCCCACGGGATCGGCGCCCGGCCGTCGGCGGGACGGTGCCGCACGCTCTATACCCAGTGCCCCTCCGGCCGGAACACGCGGCCGCAACCCGCTAGCGCTGGGTTAGGCGCATGCCGTAAGCCGCCAGTACGGATCGCCGCCACTCCCGCCTCGCGAGAAACGGTCCGGCCATCGAGCGCGGGTGGCTCCCCGCCGAGCTCGGCGAGGAAATGTGGAATAATGAGGCCGATTCAGCGGGGGGTGGCGGGATGGCGGCGGAGTCGGGCGACTGGCGTGCCCGCGACCTGATGTGGGCGGCCACCCTCATCAGCACCGCCACCATCGTGTCGCGACTGTTGGGTTTCTTTCGAAACTCTCTCATTGCTGCCTTCTACGGCCAGACCGCGACCGTCGACCAGTACAATGCGGCGTACGTGGTGCCCGATACGATTTACCTGCTTCTCATCGGCGGGGCGATCAGCTCGGCCTTCGTGCCGGTGCTGTCGGCGTATCTGACGCGCCACCAGCACGACGAAGCGGCCCGCATTGTCAACAGCGCGCTGTCGCTGGTGCTGGTGGTGTTTGTGCCGCTGCTGCTCGTGGGCGAACTGCTGGCGCCAGATCTGGTGCGCGTGGTGGCGGTGGGCTTTGCCGGCCATCCCGCCGCCATCGCCGCCACCGCGTATCTGACCCGCATCATGCTGGCGGCCGTGCTGTTCCACGCCCTGAACGGGGTCCTGGTGGGCCAGCAATATGCCAAGAAGACGTTTTGGGCCACCGCCATCGGCCCCTTGGGGTACAACGTCGCCATCATTACCTGTGGGTGGCTGTGGGGCCACCAGATTGGGATTGCGGCCTTTGCCTGGGGAGTGCTCGCCGGGGCTTTTGTGAACTTCGTCATCCAGGTGGCGTGGGTCGCGGCGCATGGCCACCCGTTCCAGTGGGTCCACGACTGGGCCCACCCGGGCTTAAAGCGCGTGGGCAAGCTCATGATCCCCGTCGCCGTGGGGGTGGGCTTGGGGCAGATCAACCTGGTGCTCAACCAGACCGTGCTGGCGTCCCTGCTTCCGGCAGGCAGCATCAATGCGATGCAACTCGCGAGCCGCATCATGATGACCCCCGAAAGCCTGGCCGCATCGCTGGCCATCGCCCTCTTGCCCAGTTTGTCCGAGGTGGTGCAGCAGCAGGACTTTCAGAGCTTTCGCCGGTATCTGTCACGGGGCTTCCGGGTGGTCATGGCGCTCACGGTGCCCGCCTCGGTGCTGCTCATGCTCCTGGCCTATCCGCTGGTGGCCCTCTTGTTTCTCCACGGCCGCTTCGATCTGCACAACGCGGCGGTCACCGCCGGCGCGCTCGTCTTCTACGCCATCGGGATCGTCGCCTGGGGCGGGATCGAGGTGGTGTCGCGCGGATTCTATGCGCTGCATGACACCAAAAGCCCCGTGCTGGTGTCTGCGGTCACCATTGTGGTGGGCTTCGTGCTGGACCTGTGGCTCCTGCATGCGATGAAGCAAGATGGCCTGGCGCTGGCGTATTCGCTGACCGGGTTCATCAACCTGGGGCTCCTGTTCTGGGTGCTGCGCTTTAAAGTCCGGTATCTTGGCGGGCGGCAGATGGCTCGCACCGCCGTGCGCACCGGGATTATCAGCGTGCTCATGGCGGGCGGCGTGCTGTTGGCGCGCCTGCCGCTGGGCTCCTGGCTGGAGGCGCCGCGCGTGCCGTTCGCCGAGCGCGCCGCCGCCCTCATCCTGGTCACGGCCGTAGCCGCCGCCGTGTACCTGTGGGCGGCCGAGCGCTTTCACCTCGAAGAGTGGCACTGGATCGCCAACCGCCTGTGGCGGCGAGCCGCCTCCTCCTCCGGCTAAACCGAGCGCTCCATCTCATACCGCACCGTGCGATAGCCCAGTCGCTCATACAGCGCCACCGCCTGCCGATTGGCGGCGGTCACGTACAGGCGCGCGTAGGGCACCGAGGCTTCCTCAAGATAGTCGTGCGCGGCCCGCATCAGGAGGGCGCCCACGCCCTGGCCCCGATAGGGAGCGGCCACGTACACCTGATCCACCGAGCCAAACAACCCCTGCAGGTCCATGCGCAGCGCGACCCAGATGAACCCCACGGCCCCCTGCCCGTTGTCAGCCACCAGCAGGTGGTGTTCGTAGGGGCGCCGCGCCGCTTGTCTAATGCGCACCGCCTGCTCCGCCCGAAACTCCGTCGTCGCTTTGAACCGCGGAAAGTTGAGCTCGTACAGGTCGCCCTGGCTGTCCAGCACCATGCGAAAATCTGTACTGGCGCGATACGGACGCACCACGACGCTCGGCTCCACCGCTTCCGCCACCATCCTCACCTCCAAAACGGAAGAGCCGAGAGCGCTGCCTCTCGGCTCTTCCATTGTGCTACAGCGGACGCAGCCGCTCTACCCCTTGGGCACTTATCCGGCGGCCGGAGTTTCCGCGACCGCCGCGCGCCGGCCCACAATCCAGTACAAAGCCCCGGCCACGACGAAGCTCACGTAGTACGACAGGTCCCCGAGGTGCGGGTTGTTGAGGGCAATGACGCCCGTGTACAGGCTCTGGTTGAAGAACGGCACCGACACCGCCACCCCCACCAGCCAGACCCAGAAGCCCGGCCGCAGCACCCGCCGCGGGTCGTACAGCCGGTCGGTGTCATACCGGCCGCGGTGGAGCGCAAAGTAGTCCACCAGCACGATGGCCACCCAGGGCGCTATCCAGTAGCCCAGGATAAACAGGAAGTTCTCGTAGTTGAGATAATACGCGGTATGGCCGAGCCAGGCGACGACCGCGCCTAAGAGCCCCACCAGAACCGCCGCCGTCCAGCGCTTGAGCGGCACCTTGATCACCAGCGCGGACAGCGAGCTGGAGTAGATGTTCAGCACGTTCGCCGTAATGGTGCCGAGTGCCACCGCCACCAACGCCACGATCACCAGCCAGTGCGGCGACATGCCGTTCAAGACGGCCACGGGATTGGCGCCTGCGGCGGCCTTCGGAAACTCGGACGCGAGCGCGACACCCACCAGTTCGAGCCACAGCGACGCGACGAAGTTAGCGCCGCCCGCCAGGCCCGCGACACGCCGGGGCGATGTGCCGGTCGGGAGATACCGGGTATAGTCGGAAGCAAAGGCCGTCCAGCCCAGGATGTACGAAAAGGCCAGGCCGACCGCTTCGATCATGCCCCCGCTCACGCCCTCGAAGCCCAGAAACGCCTTGGGGTTGAACGCCGCGCCATAGGGGGCGTGGGCGAAGGCGTACAGCGACACCCCCAGAAACACCACCGTCAGCACACCGACCAGCCAGCGCTCGAGCGCATGAATCATGTTGTGGCCGTACACGGCCACCCCCACCTGAATGGCCACCATGATCACCAGCCCCACGATGAACGGCATACCCGTGAGCTCCACCAAGGCGAATACGCCCAGCACCGTGTTGACGGCAAACCACATCACCCCGGCGATGGAGTTGAGCCCTCCCGGCACGAAGTTGCCGAAGAAGCCAAACGCCGACCGCGACTGCACCATCTGCGGCACCCCCAGACGGGGCCCGTACGTGGAGAGGGCGCCAATCACTAGCGCACCCAGCACGTTGCCGATCACGAGGCCAATGGCGGCCTCGGTGAAGTTCAGGCCAAACAATACGACGGCGGCCACGCCGGTGGACAGGGTGGCCAGCTCCACGTTGGCGCCAAACCATAAGCTGAAGATCGATCCGGGACGGCCATGCCGCTCCGCATTCTGCACCCGCTCGATGCCCTTGGGCTCAATCTTGACCACTTCGTCCACGTACTCCAGCCGCTCCGTTGCCACGGCACGCCTCCTTGCGTCTGTTGTCGCGCATCATGCGAATCGGTTCTTGCTTGGAGCTCTTCGAGTCTCGTCTGAGGGATCATCGTCGTCGTCCGGACGCCTTTTGTCGCTCGTCACAAGATACGAACAATCCAACACCATGATCGCCTACTTGTTCGGGCCGTGTCAACCTCGAGCGGCAATCTCGCCGGGGAGCTTTGCAAAAATCTAGTACACTGACTCCCATCATGACCGAGAGGGTGGCCGGCGATGAATCCCAGTGTGTTTCGCGAGTATGACATCCGTGGAGTGGCAGGCACCGACATCAACGCGGCCGACGCCCGGTGCCTGGCGCAGGCGTTTGCCACCTATGTCCATCGGCAGCACCCCGACCAAAAAGAGTGCGTGCTGGGCTACGACACCCGGACGTCTTCCCCCGAGTTCCGGGACGCGGTGGCCAAAGGACTCATGGCCAGCGGGTTCAACGTGATTGACATTGGCCAGGTGGTGACCCCCATCTTCTACTGGGCCCGACTGCACTATTCCTGCGACGCCGGCATCATGATCACCGCCAGCCACAACCCGGCCGAGTACAACGGGTTCAAACTGGCGCTGGGTCCCGCCACGCTCTACGGCGAAGAGATTCAGCGGGTGCGGCGCGTCATGGATCAGGGCCAGTTCGAGTCGGGATCGGGCCGGCTGGCGAAGCAGGACCCGGTGCCGGCGTACCTGGCCATGCTGCGCGAAAAAATCAAGCTGGGCCCCCGGCCGCTCAAGGTGGTGGTCGACGCCGGCAACGGCACGGCGGCGCTGTTTGCGGAAGACCTGATGCGCGGATTGGGCGTTGAGGCCGTGCCGCTGTTTTGCACCCCCGACCCCACGTTCCCCAACCATCACCCCGACCCGGTGGTGGCCAAGAACCTGCAGGACCTGATCCGAACGGTCAAGGCGGAGCGGGCCGACATTGGGATTGCCTTCGACGGGGACGGCGACCGCCTCGGCGTCGTCGACGAGTCGGGGGGCATCGTCTGGGGCGACCGCCTCATGATCCTCTACTGGAGGGAAATCCTAAAGCGCCATCCCGGAGCCCGGGCCATCGTCGAGGTGAAGTGCTCCGAGAGTCTGGTGGATGAGCTGAAGCGCCTGGGGGCGCGGCCCGAGTTTTACAAGACCGGGCACTCGCTGATCAAGGCGCGCATGCGCGAGGTGGGCGCCGTGTTCACGGGCGAAATGTCGGGCCACATGTTTTTCGCCGACGAGTACTACGGCTTTGACGATGCGTTTTATGCCGCGGGCCGCATTCTGCGCATCCTGTCCAACGCGTCCGGCCCCCTGTCCGCTCTGTGGGACGGCGTCCCCGAGCGGCCCAGCACCCCCGAGGTACGCATCGACTGCCCCGACGACAAGAAGTTTCAGGTGGTGCAGGAGCTCACCGCGCACTTCCGCCAGCGCTATGGCGTGATCGACATCGACGGCGTGCGCATCCAGCATCCGCACGGCTGGGGACTGGTGCGCGCCTCCAACACCCAGCCGGCGCTGGTCGTGCGCGCCGAGGCCGACACCGCCGAGCACCTCGCGGCTCTCACGCGGGAGATGGACGAAGCGTTGGCCCGGTTTCCGTATCTACCCCGCGCCGTGTGGAGCGGCGAGTAGCGGCTCCTGTGCACTCACCGCGCCGATCTCGGAAGTTCTCCTGACTGTCGGAAAAAAGGGAGAACAGCCCTTCACCGCGAATAGCGCCGCATGAACAGCATGCGGCGAGATCCGGGATCTGCTCCGTCGGCTGGGCGTCGTCCGGCTGGCCGCTGGTGGTGGCTGTTACACCCGGGGTGGCGTCCCGTCGGGGTGGGCCTGGCTTGGTTTGTCGCCCTGGTCTCGCTGGCGACCGGGGCTTGGCAGGTGTTTAGCCCGCAGGCGCCCGCGCCGTGGCACTGGGGCGCCGCACTGGCCGTGACCGTGGTGGTAGCGCTGATGGCCCGCGGCTCGCCCTATGCCCTGCCTGTGTTGCTGGTGTGGTGGCCGGTGTGGTTGCCTTCGGGCGTTTTGCTGGCCCTGGGGGCGGCCGGGGCGCTCGGCCGGAAGTTCTGGCCCTCACGCGGCGGGCGCCAGATCGTGCTGGGCCGGACCGCCTGGGGTCGCCCGCTGCGCGTGGCAGAGACCGACCGCCTGATGCACCTGCACGTCCTGGGCCCGACCGGGAGCGGAAAGTCCACCACGGTGCTGGCCCCCCTGATGCGTCAGGACATTCTGGCCGGGGTGCCCTTCACCCTGATCGAGCCCAAGGGGGACTTGGCCGACAGCGTGCGGCGGGACTTGCTCTACGCCCGCCGGGCCGTCATTCCGTTCAACCCCATGGACCCTGCGGTGCCCCACCTGAATCCGCTGGCCGGACCTCCGGCGGCGGCCGCCGAAGGCCTGGCGCTGGCGCTGGACCAACTCGAGCCCGGCACCCCCTCGTTCTACCGCACGGTGTCGCGGGTCCTGCTGGTGCAGGCCGTTCAGGCGGTCGCCGCTGCGCTGGGCGCCAGCGCGGACCTGCCCGCGGTGCTGCGGTTCCTGCGCAGCGACGGCTTTCGGACCGAGGTGCTGGCCCAACATCAGGACCCGGAGGTAGCCGCCTACTTCCGCCAGGAGTGGGGCGGCGTCGGCCGGGGGCGCCAACAGGAGTGGCAGATGGGGCTGGTCAACCGGCTCCGAAGCTTCCTGCTGCATCCCGGCCTGCGCCGCGCCCTCACGCCTCCGTATGACTTCACCATCGACGATGTATGGGACGGCCCGTCGTTGGTGACCACCCTCCCCGCAGGGGAGCTGGGGCTCGGCGCGCGCGCCACCGGAGCGCTTTTGTGGCACCTCCTGGTCCAGAGTGCCTTCCGCCATGGCCCGCAGGAGCGGCTATGCCACGCCCTGTACCTGGACGAGTTCCACCAGTACGTGGCGCCGGACCTGTCGGACGTGCTGGCCATGGTGCGCGGATTCGGCCTCGGCGTGGTGCTGGCGCATCAGGACATGAGCCAGCTGTCGGACACCCTGCAACAAGCCGTCGACGCCAACGCCCGCACGCACATCCTGCTGGCGGGCACCGCCGCTGACGACGTGGCCCGGTTCAATCGGTCGGCGGCTCCCCACCCCTTGGCCAACCCGCGCTACGCGATGCGCGGCCGGGCGACCGTGCTACTCACCCGTCATGGTCGCCTTGAGCCGCCCGTCGCCGCGCGGTTGCCGCACCCGCGCCCCAGCTCGCCGGTGACGCTGTGGATACCGTAACCCCCCGTCACACCCCCCCGCGGCTGGACAGTCTCGCCGCCCTGTTGGCCGTCGTGGGCCGGCTCACAGTGGAGCAGGCCGCACGATTTCAGTCGGCAACGGTGGCGCGGGCGACCCGGGAGTTGGAGGCGGCCGTGCAGGCGGGATGGGCGGTCAAGTTCCAGGGCGCGTACTGGCATCCTGCCTGTCCGCGGCGCCAGGCGCACCACCGGGAACTCACGGCCGATGCCTTCCTGGCGATGTTGGCCTGGCCGGACGCCGTCGAGGCGGTGCCCACCCCGCCGGGGCTGGCCGAGCCCGACCTCACGCTGCGCTTGGGCGATAGTGGCCCGGTGCTTGCGCTGGAAGCCGACACCGGCACGGAGTCGGGCCGGCAGTGGCGCGAGAAGGCGGCCCGCTACAGCGGGGGTGACCAAGGATTCGACGTTGTGGTGGCGGTCACCACCGGCGCCAAGCGTGCGCGGCACATCCTCGAGTGGTGGCAGGGGGAACCGCTGGCGCCCCCCGCCGTCGCGTGGGCGCTGGCCGATTTCCCAAAAAAGCCTCCGGACTGGCCGCGCACCGCACCGGTCGCAGGCACCGACCCGGTGCTCCCCCTGGCCGCGACGCCCGCCGACTGGGCGCAGTGGGGAGGCCGGCGCCCATGGCTCCACGCGTATGAGGGGACCCTATACCTCCCCTCGGTAGGCGACCGGCTGGTCCAGCAGCTCCACCTCATCCCGCTGGGCTACGAGCGGCGGCAGGGGTTTGACATTCGGTATTGGGCGCTGCCGCGACGTCGCGGCAAACGGCCGTGACAATCCCTGCCGTCCGCCCGTCATGCGTCAGCAGCCAATCCAGTGGCGCCGAGGGCCTGCTCGCCATACGAGGTTCCCCACCCACTTTATCCCGACGCTGTCCAACGGTGGCTCCCGTGGAATATTTTCGTCGTCATCTCCGACACTGGAATCCACGCCGGTCTCCGGTTCCGGGGTTTCACACGCCTTGGTTCTCCACACTCCACACCCCCGCCGAGCGCCTCGGCGCGACCGCTCGACAGGACGTCGAACTGCCTGTGACCGGATGACCTTCGTGGTGCGCGGCAAGGAACTCGATCGTCGGGCGCGGTGCCATGGACTCCCCTGGCGCGGTTGGGACCCTCCGCGAGGCGTCGACCGACCTGGCGGCCGGCACCGCCGAGATGGAGAGCCGCCCGCGCCCCGAGCTCCAGGCGTGAACGCCGCTCTATCCAGTGGCGATGGAGATGGGGACGGCGGCCGCGTCCTCGAAGCCATCTGCCACGCGGGCTGGGCGACCTCGCCGCCCCGTGCGCCGTCGTCTCCATCGTCCGGTGGCAGCGACCGAGGCCGGACCCAATCTCCTGGCGTGAAACCGTTGGCCATCGTCGCCGACCGCGGCAGCCGCATGGGGAACACCGAGCGGCAACGCTTGGCCACGGACACGGGACTGACCATCCAGGTGAGCTCTCTGCCGGCGGGGCACAAGCCAGGGGAATAAGAGCGAGCATCAGTGGCTCAGTGTCCTCAGCCGCCCTGGCGCTGCCGGCCGCTCACCAGTTTCGAAACCTTGTTGCAGTCTATTGCGCGGGCGACCACGGCCAACGGGCCGACCCCTGCGGAGTGGGAAGACGCCCCCGATCCGACCGGGATCGTGGTGAGAGGCAAGAGATTGCAGGCCCTACATGTCACCCGGGATCCCTTGCATGGCGAATGGAGCTGCCA
>JAKARZ010000044.1 GCA_021828405.1 Bacillota bacterium | reverse complement strand
GTATGCAGGCCGCTACCCTACCAGACGGCCGCACAAAAGTCCAGGGGGATCGACCATTCCCGTTACCTATCAAGCGGTTCCATAACTATGACGGAGCCCTGGGGGCGGCCAAAACAGTCGTTGACGAGCCGTAGCCGTCGTGATAACGTGACTCTGCTTGACGTCGGCTTCTCCTTAAGTTGGGGCCGCATGGGCGGCAGCCACGGGAAGGGGTCGGCGCCTCTTATCGAGAGCGGCGGAGGGTTCGGGCCCGATGAAGCCCGGCAACCGGGGGCAACCCACGGTGCCAAGCCCCGCACGGGTGGCCGTGAGGGATGAGAGGATAGTGGGACCGCATGGGCGCCCGCCATTTTCCCATCCGGGAAGGCGTGGCGTTTTTTGGTGCGCATCAGCGCATGAAGGAGGCAGTACCGTGAGTGGTCGCTTTCTGTTTACGTCGGAGTCGGTGACTGAGGGGCATCCGGACAAGGTGGCCGACCAGATTTCCGACGCCATTTTGGATGAACTCTTGGTTGACGACCCGATGGCGCGGGTGGCGGCCGAGACCGTGGTGGCGACGGGCCTCACGCTGGTGGCGGGCGAAATCTCGACGACGGCCTACGTGGACATTCCGCGGGTGGTGCGGGACACCATCCGGCAAATTGGCTACACGCGCGCGAAGATGGGATTCGACAGTGACACGGTCGCGGTGCTGACCAGCATCGACGAACAGTCCGGCGACATTGCCCAGGGCGTCGATCGGTCCTGGGAGGGCCGGGAAGTGGCCGGAGTGGACGAGTTGTCACTGCAGGGGGCGGGGGATCAGGGGATGGTGTTTGGATATGCCTGCCGGGACACCCCCGAACTCATGCCGCTCCCCATTGCGCTGGCCCACCGGCTGGCGCGAAAACTGGCCGACGTCCGCAAGGACGGGACGCTGCCGTTTCTCTGGCCCGACGGAAAAACCCAGGTGACCGTAGCCTATGAGAACCACCGGCCGGTGGCCGTCGAGACCGTCGTCGTCTCGGCCCAGCATCAGCCGGAAACGAGCCATGCCGATCTCACCGAGGCGCTCACCGCAACCGTGGTGCGGCCGGTGCTGGGCGATCTGGCCACCCGCGACCAGCAGGTGCTGATCAATCCGACGGGTCGGTTTGTGGTGGGCGGGCCCCGGGGGGACACCGGTCTCACGGGCCGGAAGATTGTGGTCGACACCTACGGTGGCATGGCACGGCACGGCGGGGGCGCCTTTTCGGGCAAGGACCCGACCAAGGTGGATCGCTCCGCGGCGTACGCCGCGCGCTGGGTGGCCAAACACCTAGTGGCCGCGCGCCTGGCGGAGCGGGCCGAGGTGCAGGTGTCCTACGCCATTGGGGTGGCGCGGCCCCTATCCGTTGCCGTCGACACGTTCGGCACCGGCGTGCTGCCCGACGAGCGCCTGGCTGCTGCGGTGAATGACGTTTTTGACCTTCGACCACTTGCCATCATTCGGGCGCTGGACTTGAGGCGGCCACTGTATCGGCAGACGGCGGCCTATGGCCACTTCGGCCGGGCAGATCTGAACCTGCCGTGGGAGCGGCTGGACCGCCTGGACGAGCTGGCGGCAGCCACGCGCGCCCGCGCGTAACCGGGTAACCACGAAGCGGGAGCCGCATACGGTGACCCCGAGGGGGGCTGGTCGTGCGGAGCGCGCCGGTGTGGGTGTGGGTGCTCGCCCTCATCGGCGCGGTCACCCTGATTCAAGGGTGGCTTCTCCGTAGGCCCCCCCGCCTTTGGGTGATCTGCCCCCAAGTGGACCCGGCGGCCGGGGGCACCGAGCCACTGGAGCTGGTGGTGCGGCGTGTGTGGAGTGAGTTGTCGCGGCGCGACCGCGTGATCGTGGTGGTCACCAGCGCTTGGCCGGACGATCTGTGCCAGCGCGTGGACCTGCTGCGCCGCCGTTTTCCCTTCAGCGTTGAAAACACAATGCCGACGGCGGGCGGCAGCGACGTGGTGATCCTGCGCCCGCACGTGGCCGCGGCTTCTGCGTGACGCTTTCCCTCTCTTCGTCACGCTTCGTGGTCGCTTGGGGACGAAATGCATCGCGTTCTCGCCGACAACTTCGCTATCCCCACCCCAAACCCGCGGAACCAAGCCTTATCAACAGAGTTATCCCCAGTATCCCCAACTGAGAATGGGGATCGTTGTCGAATGGCGCCAGCCGCCGGGACGGAGTCCGGCGGCCGGGGCCATGCTATAATGCTGGTACTCGCTGACAAAGGGCCCTCAGAGGTCCGTGGCACGAGCGAGGGAGGCGGTGCAGAATGGACATTCGCGTCCGCGGGAAGAACGTGCCCCTAACCGATGCGCTGCGAGACCATGTGCAGAAGAAGGTCGGCAAGCTGTCCCGGCACTTTGGCCACGATCCCGTCGTGGCGGAGGCGGTCCTGTCCGTTGAGAAAGACCGCCAGATGATCGAAGTCACGCTGCCACTGCCGCATGGGCGCGTGCTGCGGGGCCAGGAGTCCACGGAGGACATGTATGCGTCCGTCGAGATCGTGGTGCAGAAGCTGGAGCGGCAGTTGGACAAGCTGAAGGCGCATGCCAAGACGCGGGCGGCGCATGGCGCCAGCGAGCGTCCCACGCCCGTCGCTGAGCCCGCAGACGGTACCGTCGTGCGACGCAAGACGTTTCCCGACAAGCCCATGACCTTGGAGGAAGCCATCTTGCAGATGGACTTAGTGAGCCACGATTTCTTCGCCTTTACCAATGCGGAGAGCGAGCGGATCAACGTGCTATACCGCCGCCGAGACGGCAACCTCGGGCTCTTGGAACCGGACTAAGTGGCAGATTAATCGTCTCGACAAGTATTTTCGTGGCGACAGCAGGAAACGAAATGCGCTATGGCGAACTACTCGCTTCCCGGAGGGGGGCGATGGGGCTGCCAACGAAAGCGGCGGAGGCGGAGGAGATTCTGGGTCGCTTGGCTGGGGTGGAAGCGGTCCGAGTCGAGTGGCAGGGCGATGCGGTAACGCGGGTGCACGTGTTGTCGCGAGGCTTGCGTGACACCAAAAGCCTTGAGCACGACGCGACGACCGTCTTTGAGCAACACTTCGGGGTGGACTTGGACCCGGCCGCACTGTCGGTGGTGGCGCTGTACGGCGAAGGCACGGACGCGTCGAGCCGCCCCCGTCTGGTGGCCGTCTCCTGGACCAGGAGCCGCGGGTTCGTGGAGGTGCAGTGCCGGCTGCGGGCCGGCGGCATCACCACCGAAGGGCGCGGCCGGGATGCGGCGGCCGGTCGTGCAGGCGCTGCGGCTGCCCTCGCTGCGGCGGAGTCGCTGGTGGCTGGCTTGGTGCGGCTGGAGTTGGTGGACTTGGTGGAGACCGACACCCCCATTGGCGCGGTGGCGCTGGCGGTGGCTCGGCTGAGCGGGGACCTGCTCATCACCGGCTCATCAGTCGTCGAAGGCGACGTCGTTGAATCCGCGGCCAAGGCGGCGCTGGATGCGGTGAACCGGAGGCTCTTGTGGGTGGCGCTGACGGCCGGAGGGGAAGCTGACAGCGCCTGAGGGTGGGCGACGCCATCGATGGGAGGAGAAACAAACTTTTTAAAGTCTGACCGACCGAAGCCCCCTGAGAGAAGCGAACTGATCGGGTGTGGTACACGAGCGAGTACCCTGACCGGTAAGTGTGGGGGTACACTTTCAAATGCAGCGGGTTTACAAGGCGTTGTTGGCGGTAGTCGACGTGCTGACCAGCGGTTCCATGTTTATTTTTGACTAGCTGCAGGTCGGTCAGCCATCTTGACTCGGTGACCCAAACTGGTGCTTGGAACGAGTGACCAGCAAGACGGGACAGGAGGACGACAATGTACCCCAAGCCGTTGGTGCGGTACATGGTAGCGGTTGAGGTGGTGACCGGCCTGGCTTTGGCCGTCTCGCTGTTTCGCATCGGGCCCAGCCTGACACTGGGCAACATCCTTATTTTCCTGGGATTTGCCATCGTGTGCCTGCTGGCCTCGCTCTTTCCAGTGCCTATGATCCGCAAGCACGGCTACGTCTCTGTCCAGTTGCCTATCATCTTTGCCGCATCGATCATTCTGGGGCCATGGCTGGCCATCTGGCTTGGGTCGGTCTTTTCCATCACGTACCCAGAGATCCGCGGCCGGGTGAAGCGTCGCTCCATGTGGTTCAACCGCGCACACGCGGGACTCACGGCGTTCTTTGCGTCGGGGGTGTTCGCGCTCTTGGGCGGCAACCCCGCACACCTCAACCCGGGGACCATCAGCCTGCCTTTGTTCGTGGGGGGGTTGGTGGCGTTCTTCTCCAACATGTTCTTCGTCATGTTCGCGGTGAAGTTCCGCATCAACCGGTCCATCCGCGAGGTTTACAAGGTTTACTTCAAGTGGGCGTCGCTCAACTTCTTTGGCATGTTCCCCATCGCGTATCTCATGGCCGTGGTTTTCCACTCGGCTGGGGTGCTGCCTGAGATTTTCATCATGATGCCACTGGCGATGACGCGCTGGATCTTTGACGTGGCCCACAGGATTCGCGCCGCCTACCAATCGACCGTGCGCACGCTCTTGACGGCGATGGATGCCAAGGACCCCTACACCAAGGGCCACTCCTTTCGGGTGGGGCGGTACGCGGTGACGCTAGCGCACTTCATGAAGGTGCCCGAGGACGAGGCGGAGGAGATTGAGCGGGCGGGGACGTTGCACGACATCGGCAAGCTTGCAGTCGTCGACGAGGTGCTGAACAAGCCCGGCGAGCTGGACTACGAGGAGATGCTGTCGATGCAGCGCCACACGGTCATGGGCAGCACCATGCTGGGCAATATCGGCGGCGTGGGGCCGGCGCGTGACTGGGTGCTGCACCACCATGAGCGGTACGACGGGCAGGGGTACCCCCACGGCATCAGCGGGGAGGAGATTCCCCTCGGCGCACGCATCATCTCGGTGGTGGACTCCTACGACGCTATGACCAGCGACCGCCCCTATCGAAAAGCCATGTCGCATGAAAAGGCGGTTGACGAGATCCTGAAGAACGCGGGCGGCCAGTTTGACCCGAAGGTGGTGCGTGCGTTCATGGACATGCTGCGCATCATGGGCGACTTTGCCGATGAGGTGAGCATCGGTGAGGACTTCGAGGAAGCGCTGGGCCGCGATACGCATCGACGGCACTACGACGGCCCGCGCTAGCGAGGTGCGCCGCTCGACGCAGGCCTCAGGCCGGAGCGTCTTTTTGGCGTTGCGGCGCTGGGGGGCAGAATGGTACTATAAATCACCAAGCGCGTGAGGTGGGGACCGAGGGCGGTCCCTTTGTTATGGGAGGACCTAACGAGATGGCAAACTTTCTCACCAATTGGCTGAACCGGTTTTCTGAGAGGGAAGTGCGGCGCTACCGATTGTGGGCCCGGCAGGTAAACGCGCGGGAGCCGGAATTTCAGGCACTGTCGGACGCCGAGCTCGCAGCCAAGACCGCCGAGTTCCGCCAGAGGTATCAGGACGGAGAGACGCTCGACCAATTGCTGCCGGAGACCTTTGCTGCCGTGCGGGAGGCGGCCGTCCGAGCCATCGGCCAACGCCCCTTCGATGTCCAACTGGTGGGGGGCATGGCGCTGCACGACGGGCGGGTGGCGGAGATGAAAACCGGCGAAGGCAAGACGCTGGTGGCCACGCTCCCGGTGTATTTGAATTCGCTGTCGGGCGAAGGTGTGCACGTGGTGACCGTGAACGACTACCTGGCGCGTCGGGACGCCGAGTGGATGGGGGCTATCTACAGGCGACTGGGGCTTTCGGTCGGCGTGATCCAGCACGACCTGGACTCCGACCAGCGGCGGGCCGCCTACGCCGCTGACGTGACCTATGGCACGAACAACGAGTTTGGCTTTGACTATCTGAGGGACAACATGGTGGTGGATGCGAGCGAGCGCGTGCAGCGCTCCCTGCACTACGGCATCATCGACGAATGCGACTCCATCCTGATCGACGAGGCGCGCACCCCTTTGATCATCTCTGGGCAGGCGGATCGGCCGACGGAGCTGTACTACCAGTTTGCCCGCATAGTCAAGAACCTCAAGTTGGAGACCGACTATACGGTGGACGAGAAGCTGAAAACCGTGGCGCCGACCGAGGCGGGCATCGCCAAGGTGGAGCGGATGTTGGGCGTCCCCAACCTGTACGACCATCAGCACCTGGATCTGTCGCGCTATCTGAACCACGCTTTGCGCGCCAAGGCGCTTATGACTCTGGACCGCGACTACGTCGTCAAAGATGGCGAGGTCATCATCGTGGACGAGTTTACCGGCCGCCTGATGATCGGGCGGCGGTACTCGGACGGCCTGCACCAGGCCATCGAGGCCAAAGAGGGCGTCAAGATCATGGATGAGACGCAGACTCTGGCCACGATCACGTTCCAGAACTACTTCCGGATGTACAAGAAGCTGTCGGGGATGACCGGCACAGCCATCACCGAGGAGGAAGAGTTCCGCAAGATTTATGGGCTGGACGTCATCGTGGTGCCCACCAACGAGCCGATGATTCGCGTGGACCACGCCGACGAGGTGTACAAGACCGAGGCGGCGAAGTTCCGCGCCGTGGTGCGGGAAATTGTGGAGCTGTACCAGCGGGGCCAGCCGGTACTGGTGGGCACGGTGTCGATCGAAAAGTCCGAGCGGCTGTCTGCGCTGTTGACCCAGGCCGGGGTTCCGCACAACGTCTTAAACGCCAAGCAGCATGAGCGCGAAGCGCACGTGATCGAGTCCGCCGGCCAGCGCGGGCAGGTGACCATCGCCACCAACATGGCGGGCCGCGGCACGGACATCAAGTTGGGCGACGGCGTGGTGGAGCTGGGTGGCCTCCACATCATCGGGACGGAGCGCCACGAAGCTCGGCGCATTGACAACCAGTTGCGAGGGCGGTCCGGGCGCCAGGGCGACCCCGGCTCCAGCCGGTTTTATCTCTCGCTGGAAGACGACTTCCTGCGGCTGTTTGCGGCGCCCGCCATCGGTGGGCTCATGAACCGCATGGGGGTGGAGGAGGACGAGCCGATCTCCCACCCGATGCTGACGCGCGCCATTGAGACGGCCCAGAAGAAGATGGAGGCGCGCAACTTCGAGATTCGAAAGCAGCTCCTGCAGTACGACGACGTCATGAACGCGCAGCGAGAGATTGTTTACAAGCAGCGGTTCGAGATTCTCACCAACGACAGTCTCAGGGAGCAGATTGCCGGGCTGGTGCGCGAAGTAGTCAACGACGCCATCGCCGTGCACTGCCCTCAGAATCAGCACGCGGAGGAGTGGGACCTCAACCCCTTGGTCGAGAGCCTAACCGAATTTTGCCTGTACCCTGGCCAGGTGGATCCCGAGTCCCTCGAGGGCGTGGGGCGCGACGCGCTGGCCGACGAGATCATGGTCACCGCAGAGCAGAACTATGCTGCCAAAGAGCAGGAGATCGGCGAGGAGAACATGCGGCAGCTGGAGCGGGTGGTGTTCCTGCGGGTCGTGGACAGCAAGTGGATGGAGCACCTGGATGCGATGGACGCCCTGCGCGACGGAGTGGGGCTCCGGGCCTATGGCCAGATGGATCCGCTCGTCGAGTACAAGCGCGAAGCGTACGACATGTACCACGAGATGTTGGGCGCGATGCGCGAAGAGTTGGTGCGGATTCTCTACCACATTGAGGTGGCAGAGGCGGCGCCCACCATCGAGCAGGGCGAGGATCTGCCGCACATTGTCGAGGAGCGCCACGGGGACGACGTGGAGACCCCGGCCCACCCGTTCCAGGTGATTCAGGGAGGACTTGCGGATGAGGGCCCCGGCCGCAATGACCCGTGCTGGTGCGGCAGCGGCAAGAAGTACAAGCGCTGCCACGGCCTGCAGAAGGCGAAGTAACATGCTGTACGACGAACTGCTGGATCGCCAGCGTACCTTGGAAGCCCTGCTGCGCCGCATTAGGGGGTCTCTTTGACCCGGTTTCCCGCACCGAAGAACTAGGCCGGCTCGAGACGGCGATGGCGGCCCCCACGCTGTGGGACGACCCGAATGTGGCGCGCTCCCTGCTGAAGCGCACCCGGCTCCTGAAAGAGCCGCTGGAGCGCTTTATCGGGGCGGAGCAGCGCGTCTCGGATCTGGGCGAGCTGCTGCAACTGGTGGCGGCCGATGAGGGCGACGACGAGACGCTCCGGGAGCTTGACCGGGAGGCGGCGGCTCTCGAGGGTGACCTCCGCCAGCAGGAGCTGGCGCTCATTCTGGCCGGCCCGCACGACGGCGACGATGCCTTGATGACACTTCACGCAGGCGCCGGCGGCACCGATGCGCAGGACTGGGTCGAGATGCTGCTGCGGCTGTACCTGCGTTGGGCCGAGCGCCACCAGTTCACCACGGAGATTCTGGACAGCCTGCCCGGGGAAGAGGCGGGTTTGAAAAGTGTGGTGGTCGCGGTGCGCGGCGACAACGCCTATGGCTATCTGCGGCCCGAGCGCGGCGTGCACCGGCTGGTGCGGATGTCGCCCTTTGACGCATCGGGCCGGCGCCACACGTCCTTTGCGGCCGTCGACGTGAACCCGGATGTCCCCGAGGACGAGGTCGTGATCCGGCCGGAAGACGTTAAGGTCGACACCTTTCGGGCGAGCGGAGCTGGCGGCCAGCATGTGAACAAGACCGAATCCGCCGTGCGCCTGACGCACCTGCCGACCGGCATCATTGTCTCGTGCCAAAACGAGCGCTCGCAGCACTCCAACCGGGAAATTGCCTGGCGCCTCCTGCGGGCGAAGCTGGTGGCGCACCAGGAGCGGGAGTTGCAGCGGCAGAAGGACGCAGTGCGCGGCAGTCAGGCGGAGATTGGCTGGGGCAGTCAAATTCGGTCCTACGTGCTGCAGCCCTACACGGTGGCGCGGGACCACCGCACCCGCGTGGAGGTGGGCAACGTCCAGGGCGTGCTCGACGGCGACATCGATCCGTTTATCCAAGCATACCTGGAAGCCGAGGCCACGGGCGGCTTCAATCCCGAAACCCCCGCATGAACGCGCTGCGGATTGCCCTCGTGGTGATCCTAGTAGCCGTCCTGGGCCAGGCGCTGGTGCCCTCCGTGGTGTCCGGCCGCGCGGCGGCGGCGTTGCACGGCGTAACCGGCGCGGGGAGCACGGACCAGGTGGCCGTGACGGCGGTGCCCTTTTGGACGCTGGCCTCGGGCCAGACCCAGGATGTTCAGGTGCTGGTGGATCGCGCCACCGTCCACGTGGGCGGGCAGCCGCTCGGCATTGCCCAGTTGGCGCTGAACTGGCAGAACGGGCAGGTGGCTGTGGGGGCACTGCTGCGGCAGGGGCGGTTGGTGGCCGTCCGGCCGGGCCGCGCGCACCTTACGCTCAAGGTGGACGGCGCGGCGGTGGCGCGCTTTCTCGACGACACCGGCCGAGTGCGGGGGGCCGTGGTCACCGTGGGCACCGCGCAGGTCACGCTTGCCGGACAAATCGCGCTGGGCTCGCTGCGCGGCCAGGTGTCTGCCCGCGGGCGGCTGGCCATCTCGCCCGACGGCCAGGAACTGCTCTTTGTCCCCAACGCGGTGGATGGCTTGTCGCTGCCACTGACCGCGTCCCTGCCGCTCTTTGACCTCGAGAGCCTGAATCTGCCGTTCCCGCTGCACCTGACCTCGGTCGCGTTGGCGCCACCCTACATCGTGGTGCAGGCGGCATCGCCGTGATCCGCCAGCGGATGGGCGCCGTGTGGGCCAATGTCGGCGAGTGGGCACTCATCGCGCTGGGGACGGCCGCCACGGCGCTGGGCGTAAACCTCTTCTACGTGCCCAATCACATTGCGGACGGCGGCGTGACCGGCATCGGCATCATGGTGCTGTACGCGTGGCACATCCCCGTGTGGGTGTCGCTGGCGGTGCTGAACCTGCCCCTGCTGTGGCTGGCGCACCGCCTGTGGGGAGGGCGTGTGAGCTTGCGCACCGTGGTGGGCGCGGCCCTGCTGTCCCTGTTCGTGGGGGTGCTGAGGTTTCCCGCGGCCACGCACAGTCTTCTCCTAGCCACGGTGTACGGCGGGCTCTTGTCCGGAGTGGGCCTCGGCCTGGTGTTTCGCAGCCGGGGCACCACGGGAGGGACCGACATCGTGGCGCGCTTTTTGGCCCACCTGCTCCCGGTGTCCACGGGGCAGGCGATGCTGGCGGTCGACTTTGTCGTGATTGCCGGGCTCGGGGTCATGTTCAGTCCCACCGCGGCCATGTACTCCCTCATCGCGCTCTTCATCTCGACGCGCGCGCTGGATGTGGTGCAGGAAGGCATCGCGTACGAGCGCGCCGTGCTCATCCTGTCCCACCACGGGGATGCGATTGGGCGGCGCCTTTTGGATGATCTCGGGCGGGGCGTGACCGGGTGGCCCGTGACCGGCCTCTACACCGGGGACACCCGCCCTGCCTTGTACGTGGTGGTCAGCCGCTCGGAGCTGACCCGCCTGAAGGCGCTGGTTCACAGCATTGACCCGACGGCATTTCTGGTGGTCTCACCCGCCCACGAAGTGCTGGGCGAGGGCTTTCGATCGTTTCCCCGCGATCTTGGCTAGGTCGCGACCTTGCAAGAAGTCCGGGGCAAAGGGGCGAAAGCCACGAATTCGGCCGACCCTAGCAGCGGGCCCGCAAGGCCCTCTCTCAGCCGGCGAAGAGTTGCCCGCGTTTCCTCATACACTTCGGGCGATTTTCCTGTCCTCCCCACGCTTGGTCACTCCAGCCGGCCCCGCCAGCGTTGGGCCGTTAAAGTCTGGCGATGCCGTCCGCCGCGCGGCGGGTAGAATCACATGGCTCGTGTTCCGCACGTAGACCCTGGGCTTAGCCGGATTTTTGAGGGGCGCGTCCCGGGGGAGGAGTCGCACGGCGTTCTCGCTGATCCCCAGACAATGCGCGACCTGGTGAATTGGACCACGTCTGGTAGCAAGACAGCAGCAGCGCCGCGCGCTCCTTCTCCGGAAGCTTTGCGACCTCGGCCCATACGACGAGGTCCTGCTCCGGATCCACGCCACCCGCTTCGCGGACCGTGGCGTGGTTACGCAAAGGGTTTAAGGCCCAGCGTCGCGAACCCCGTCCCCATGGAACAGCCACCCCGGGTCGTCGGCGCGGGCACATGATCCGGGCCCTGGCGGACCGCCTCGGACGCGTCCCGGTCATTGACGCGATGGTCGCGTGGGATGCGGACCGCCGCAGGCTCTCGCTCGGCGAGCGGATCCTCGCCCTCCTCAATCCGCCCACCGAACGTCAGCCGCTCTATGCAATGGCAGACGCCTTCCCGTAGACGGATGGCCGCTGCTACTGGGGTCGGACGTGACCGCGGCGGATCTAACGAATGACGCGCTGGGCCGCGCCTTGGACAAGCTCACCGCCGCGGAGGCGGCCCGCGCATGCGTCGTGGAGGCGATCGACCGGGGCGGGATGCATTTCAAACGACGCCGCGCCCCCTGTACGATGACTCCCTCACGTCGGGCAGGACGTACGGGGTGACGCCGCACCATGGCCACTCCAAAGACCATCGCGAGGATGTGAAACAGATCCTGTTCACCTGGTTCGTCAACCGCGACGGGGTCCCCCGGATGGGTACGGTGGAGGACGGGAACCGGTGCGAGAACGGGCGCGCCCGCCAGCGAATGGACCGGATTGTCCCGCCTTCAGCCCGAAGGCGGTGCGGGACTTGGTCTACACCGCGGACGCTCGACGCCCGCGCCGCAGCGGGGATCGCCTGGCTGTCGCGGCGGCGTGGGCCGCGGAAGTCTGGATCCCGGCGGGGCCGCGTGGCCCAGCGGCCCACGGAGACGATCTCTGGGGCCAGGGAGCAGCCCGGCTGGACCGGCGACCGCGCCTACCGGTTGGTGGTATATCGGTCCTCTGGCCCGAGGCCGCCGCCAGTCGACGACCCTGGAGCGCGAGGTAGCCCAAGCCCGCGCCGCAGCCGAGCGGGCCGCCCCGACCTTCGCGTGGGCGGCGGATGTTGCGAGGGTGGCCGGGACGAAACGCCCGCTAGTCCGTCAGCCGGCGAGCCAGCCGCCGGCCTGGGAGCGCCATGCAAACAACCGTGTAGCCCACGATCCACAGGACGTCCTGCCAGAGCGTGGGCGGGAACTGGCCCAGGATGAGGGCCCGGGTGAGGTTCACGACATGCACCAGGGGCGTGAGCAGAATGAGGTCTCGCACGACGACCGGCAGATGGGTGAGGGGGAAGAAGACGCCCGAAAACATGAACATCGGGGTGATGACCAGCGTGAAGTAGTAGAACAACTGCTCATGATTCTTGGCGGCGGTGGCGACCCACAGTGCCGGTCCGGCAAACAGCGCGCCCGTGAGCAGGAGCGGCAGGGGCAGCAGGAGGGCCCACCAGCTGTGCACGAGACCCAAGGGGAGCAGCACCACCAGGAACACCAGCCCGTACAGGAGGCTCCGGCACGCTTCCCAGAGGTATTCGCCCCCCAGGACCTCGGCCGGGTGCAAGGGCGCCGTGATCATGGAGAGATAGATACCGTTCTCGTTGAGCCGGTCATACGCTTCGAAGCTCATGTCGAAGGTCACCGCGTTCATCGCGGTCACCGCCAGGAGGCCCGGGCCGATGAAGTCCACGAACGGGTCGCCGGCCATTTTGGTCACATACACGCCGAGGCCGAACCCCATCGCCAGGAGGGTGGTGAGCGGCTCGCCAAAGTTCAGGAGAACGGAACTCTTGTAGTATTTGACCCAGGACAGGAAGTCCCGCCGAAATACCATGAGCGCTCCTTGGGTAAAGCACGGCCAGACCATCCAGCTCATCAATCTCTCAGCTCCCTGCCTGTGAGGCGCAAGAATACGTCTTCCAACCCCGCCGGGCGGCGGTACGACAGCGCGGGCGCGATGCCCGTGGCCTCCCAGCGCCTGAGAATGGCCGGGAGGTTCGGGCTGAAAAGCACCCAGGAGTCGCTCTGCCACTCGTGCCACGCCTGATCCTCCGGCAGAAGCGTGCCGACGAGCGCGTCGGCGGCGGCGGGGGCAATCTCGGGACACTCCAGGCATTCGCGCCCCACCAGCCGCAGAATCAGATCCCACGGCGCGCCGGATTCCAGGATGCGGCCGCGGTCAATGACCACGAGCCGGTCGCAGAGGCGCCGCGCCTCGTCCATGTAGTGGGTGGTGAGGAGCACGGTGACCCCCTCGGCCTTCAGCTCACGCACTTTGCGCCAGACCAGCATGCGCGCCTGGGGGTCGAGCCCGGTGGTGGGCTCGTCCAGCACCAGCAGACGCGGCTTGCCCATGAGCGCGCGCGCAATGACCAGCCGCCGCCGCATGCCGCCGGACAGGGTGCGGACCTGCTCGCCGGACTTGCCGTCGAGCTGCATGAACTCCAGCAGCTCCGTGGCCCGCTCCCGGGCCGCCGCCGGGCCGAGACCGTAAAACCGGCCGTGAATTTCGATATTCTCGCGCACGGTGAGGGCAGGGTCCAGGTAGTCCTCCTGAGACACCACGCCCAATTGTGCCTTGATGCGGCGCTGGCCCGGCACCGCCGACTCCCCCAGCACGGTGAGCGAGCCCGCTGTGCGCGCGGTGAGGCAGCAGATCATGCGGATGGTGGTGGATTTGCCGGCGCCGTTGGGGCCCAGCAATCCGAAGCACTCTCCTTCGTACACATCGAAGTCAAGGCCGGCGACCGCCTCGAAGTTGCCGAAGCGCTTCGTGAGTCCGCGGGCGGACACGGTCACGGAGGGGTTGGTGCTGGCTGGTGCGTTGGTTGTCATCCAACCGTGGTTCGGGACGCCGACGAAAATTCCTGCTGACAGCCTGACGAGCTCAATTGGACGGATGTGGTAGGGTGGACGGCAGGTGGGTGGACGACACCCAGCGAAGGGAGTGATCGCATGGCGGAGTGGAAACATCATCGGCAGCGTCGCGTGATGCGGCCGGACATCAACATCAACCCCCTGTACGCACGCGAGGGGGAGGAGGCGGTGCCGCGCTTCCGGCTGGCCCGGGAGGGCCTCCTCCCGGAGACCGCGTATCAGATTGTGCATGATGAGCTGGCGCTGGACGGCAACGCGCGCCTCAACCTGGCCACCTTCGTGGGCACCTGGATGGAGCCGGAAGCTCGCCGCCTCTATGCCGAATCCGCGGACAAGAACATGATCGACAAAGACGAGTACCCGCAGACCGCCGCCATCGAAGACCGGTGCCTGCACATCTTGGCGGATTTGTGGCATGCGCCAAACCCCGGCGCCACCATCGGGGTGTCCACGACCGGGTCGTCTGAGGCGTGCATGCTGGGCGGGCTGGCATTAAAGCGCCGGTGGCAGCAGGCACAGAAGGCGCGGGGCCGGTCCACCGCCCATCCCAACATCGTCTTCAGCTCCGCGGTCCAGGTGGTGTGGGAGAAATTTGCCAACTACTTCGAGGTGGAGCCGCGCTACGTTAACGTCACTCCCGAGGCGTCCTGCCTGACACCCGAGGGGGTGCTCGGGGCGGTGGACGAGAACACCATCGGGGTGGTGCCCGTCCTGGGCGTGACGTACACGGGTGCGTATGAGCCGGTGGCGGCGATCGCGGCGGCACTTGACGACCTGCAGGCGCGCACGGGGCTGGACATTCCGATTCACGTGGACGGCGCGTCGGGCGCCTTTGTGGCTCCGTTTCTGCAGCCGGACCTGGTGTGGGACTTCCGCCTGCCCCGGGTGCACTCCATCAATACGTCGGGACACAAGTACGGGCTGGTGTTTCCCGGCCTGGGCTGGGTGGTCTGGCGCGAAGCGTCGCTGCTGCCCCAGGAGCTGGTGTTCGA
>JAKARZ010000092.1 GCA_021828405.1 Bacillota bacterium | reverse complement strand
ACAAAGCACCCCTTCCCCGGACCCACCGGCCGCGTGACCTCCATAGATCGAGCCAATCGGGCTGGGCCCGTTATGGGGGAAGGAAGGGGTATAAGGTATATATCGCGGGACTTATCGGGAGACGGATGCTTCAATGGAATAAGTCTATCACCAAAGGCGGCTGGTGACTACCCCCCCCCAAAAAAATTTGTCTTGACCCCAACGTTGTGAGGCCGTGTCGCACTAAGGGCTCACGGTTTAATAACTGAGTCGGATTGGGGTGAAATCGTGTAGTGCCACTGCCCCCGCACGGTGTCGTATACCAGAGCCAAGGCGTCCAGCTCCGCCTGGGTGATGTGGATGCCCGTGGGATAGGTGTCCTGGTCCCACTCGGCCCAGACGGTCAGCCCCGTTTGCGTTTCGGTGTAGAATCCCACACTACTTGACCGGATTTCCGGCCGGTTGTCCCAGATTTGCTGGCCACAGAGGGGCGCGGAGGCGTCAAACGGTCGCATAGGCTTGCCCACGGTACGGTCGGCATGGTGCGCTGAGGGCATCCGGATCCCGAAGGAGCCACAAAAGAGACACAGGCTGCTCCTTGTCCTCGCCGACGGACAGCCTGTGTCCCCCACAGGCCCCAGTGTACACGACTTTGCGGTGCTGGTCACCGCCTATGAGGCCTATTGGCAGGATCCCGCCGCTCCCTGGCGGCCGTCGTGGCCACCAAGAAGCCCAGCGGTGCCACCGTGCACGTGTACGAGACGACCGACAGAGGTCGGCGATGGGACCATTCCAGCATCTCTCTGCCCCCATCCCTGGCCGCCAATCTGGAGGGCGGCGGGATGCACCTGCAGTTTGTGAGCGCGGTCAGCGGGTGGGTGTTGTTGTCGTCCCAAGGCTTCGCGGGGACTACGCTGAATGCGCTCGCCGGGACGACCGACGGAGGGCGGCGGTGGCAGTTGCTGCAAACGTCTCAAGCGCCGCCAGGTCGCGCCCGTGTGTTTGAGGACGTCCAGGCCGTGGCCTTTCAGCCCTCTGGATTCGGCATCGCAACTGTCAATTCGTCCGCCTTGGATTCGGCCCGGGTCCTGACCACGGCCAATGGCGGGGTGACGTGGGCCGGCACCCAGCTCCCGCTGCCGGCGACGGCGGCCGAGGCCGAGGCGGTGGAAGGCGCACGGAGCCTTTCCGCAAGCGGCGTGGCGTGGGTGCCCGTGACGATCATCGCGCCGTCTGGCCATGAGGAGTCGTTGCTGCAGTATGCCACCGCCGATGGCGGGTGGCACTGGACCTCTCGGGCTTGGCCCACTCCGATTCCCCTCCGGACGACGCTGGTGCTCACGGGCGGGCGGCTCTTTGTCGCATCCGGGCCAGGGACGGCCGAGTACCAAGTCAGCCTAACCCCCGCCGGTTCACCCACGGTGAGCCACACGGCCACGCTGTCCGAGGCCTCCCCCACCGCGGCGGCCTTGTCCGAACTGGCGGGGCCTGGCTAAGAGCGCCGCAATCGCTGGGAAAGGGATCCCGTGCGGCCTTGCATCGCATCCACCGCGGTCGCGCTGGTGGGTGTCGCCGCGGCCGTCCGATACGCAGGGCAGTGGACCTGCGGATCTGGTGGGAACCGGGTTTGGGGACGGAGGACGGCGCGCCCTTGGCAGCCACCTATCCATGTTGTGGCATTCGCGCCCACGTGGTGGCGGGGTTCCTAACCGTGTTCTTCGCTCCCCGCTGGAACAATTCTGGGGCTGTTCGCCAGTTCGCTTCGGTGGATTCCAGCCGCGTGGGTCACGCCCCCGCAGCCTGCTCGGCGCGCCGAAGCCGTCGACAGATTGTGCCGCGCACCCGCACTGCTTTACAATTAGAATGCGTCGTCGAACAATCGAGGTGCCCAACAGGTTGCGAGAAGTCGGAAGCTCGGGCCGGCGGCGGCCATCTTTAGGGACCATCCGCAAGGAGGATGCACGGATGCCTGACTGGCAGAGTTGGAAGTCTGCTGCTGAACAGGGACTTCAGCAGGCTAAAGAACAAGCAAGCCGCACGGCCGCGATCGCCCGGGAGCGGCTGCGCCGGACGCAGGCCACCCAACGGAGGCACGATGCCTTGTGCGCGCTGGGAGAACTCGTCTATGGGCTGCCGGAGGCGCAGCGCAGCGGCCTGGGTCCTGAAGTCGCGGCGGCCCAGCAGGCAGTCGCAGCGATTGACCAGGAGATCGCGGCGATTGACCAGCGGACGGAGGCCCTGCAGGCGGGACGAGACCCGGCCGCCACCGCGAGCACCGCCGGAGGCCCCCAGTGTCCGAGCTGCGGGCATTCCCTTGGCTTGGGCGCCAAGTTCTGCCCCGAGTGCGGGGCGTCTGTGTCCTGAGCTGTTAGCTCGCCATCTCTTGATGGTGGAGTACGGGTTCTTGATATTTCACGAAGAAACGCTGAAATAGGCGGCGAACGTGGGTGGCGGCGCTGCTCGGTGCAGGCGCCATGCAAGGTCGATTGGGATAAGCCGCGTGGGTCGCCCGGGGGACCCACGCTCTAGCTGGGCGCCTGGCGAGCCTCTCATCCCGACCTCGCCCAAACTGGTCAAGGGGCAGGCAAGGTTGCGCCTGACCCGTTCGGCGCCGCCGGGCGGTTCGCCCCCCCAATCAGGAAAAATCTACGCGTCAAAGCGCGAAGCCCAGCGACGCCACCTGCCGCAAGCCCGCTATCCGGTGAAAGCGGCAGGAACCAACCGAATGCCGTGTCCAGCCAAGAGCGCTCGCCTCGTCACGCGGTACCAAGCCAGGCACGGATTCGAGACGGCCCACGTCTGATCGAACGTCCCCGACCGCGATCATGCTTCCCGCTCGCGCTTAGGAGCCCCGTCATAATAATGTCATCATGGTGTAATGGTATAGTTCCATTCGCCATGAAAGGCATCCTGCGTGACATGCAGCGCGTGAAATGCTTCATCCGTCACGACGATCCCGGTCGGATAGG
>JAKARZ010000009.1 GCA_021828405.1 Bacillota bacterium | reverse complement strand
ATAGCCCGAGTAATGAAAGTAAATTTTTTGCTGAAGTTTCCGCCCCGTCAGCACGACTTTCTCGGCGTTCACGATGATCACGTGGTCGCCGGTGTCCAGGTGCGGGGTGTAAATGGGCTTGTGCTTGCCGCGCAAGAGGGTCGCCACCTCGGTGGCCAACCGGCCCAATGGCTTGCCCGCTGCGTCAATCACGTACCACGTCCGCGTGATTTCCGCGGGACGAGCCATGTAGGTCGACACGAGATCCCTCCGTCATGTTCGTCATCTTGCCGCTGCCACGCCAAGTGCAACCGTGCACCGACCCTAAGGCCGCGTGTCAGTGTACCAATAGGGCGCGTCCGGCGTCAAGCGGCCTTGAGCTCAAAAACACGGCCGCTCCAAGTGAGCCGTCTCCCCCTGTTCGCAACGGGCGAGTCGGGTCGCCGGCGGTGTGGGGAAAGGCGGACCCGGGGCGGCCGCAGGTTGTCACCAGCGGCTCGCGAGCCATACACCCACGCACCGTGGTATCATGCCGCCATCGGCAGAATCGCCAGGGAGTTCGCCGGGTGCCCGGCGACCCCACCCAATTGTTCTCGACTCCCGGAAGGTCGGCGCTCGCAGGTGGCGGAGGGTACCAGTACCACACACGCAAGGGAGGCGGGGACGATGCGCCTGACGGTACTGCGGCATCGGCCGGCAGAATTTCTGGGGCGAGCGGGCCCATTTCTCGCACGCCATGAAGCCGCCGAGAACCTCTTGTTCGGCCTGGCCCACACGCTCCACACCCTGCCCGACGCGTACAGCCTGCCTGCATACCTCGCCACCGTGGAACGCGCCGACGGCGACGTGGTGATGGCCGCGATTCGGACGCCGCCCCGATTCCTGGTGCTCTCCCGCAGCGAGGACCTGGACGCCCCCAATGCGCTGTTGGACGACGTGTTGGCCCTGTACCCGGATCTCCCCGGGCTGCTGGGCCCGCGAGCGTTGGCGGAGGGGGCGGCCGACGGCTGGGCGCGGCGCACGGGCCAGATTTCGCGGCGGACCCTGGCCGAGCGCATCTACGAGCTGTCTCGCGTCATCCCGCCCCCGCCGGTTTCCGGCCGCCGGCGACCCGCCACCCTTCAGGATCAGGAGCTCCTCCTGGATTGGCTGACGGCGTTTGTCGCGGAGTCGGGCACCGGCGGCACCGGCAGAGACCCCGGGGCCGAGGCGCGCGCGACACTACGCCGGCGCCTCGGGGGCCAGGAGGGCGGCCTTGAGTTTTGGGAGGACGGCGATCCGGTGTCGCTCGCGGGCTATGGCGGCCCGACGCCCACCGGGATCCGGCTGGGCCCAGTGTACACCCCCCCGGCGGCGCGCGGCCACGGCTACGCGTCGGCGCTGGTGGCGGACTTAAGCCAAGCCCTGCTGGCCAGCGGGCGCCAGCGTTGCTTTCTCTTCACGGACTTGGCCAATCCCACGTCCAACCGGCTGTATCAGCGGATTGGGTACCGGCCGGTCACCGACATCGAGGAATATCAGTTTCAGCGGCGCTGAGCCACACGCGCCCGCGCGCCGGGGCTGGCCCGTCACTTCAGGGGCTTTCCAGCGCGTCCCACCGCTCCCGCACCAGGCGGCGCACCACCTTGCCCGTGGGCCCCGTCGGGAGCTCCGCCACGACGCGAATGTCGCGCGGGCGCTTGTAGTCGGCCAGTTTGTCCCGACACGCCTCCCGCAACGCCTCCACATCGGGCGTGCGGCCAGCGTGGGACACCACCGCCGCCACCACCACCTGCCCTCGCTTAGGGTCGGGCAGACCCACCGCCGCCGCCATCAGCACGTCCGGGTTCTCCAGCAGCACGTCTTCCACTTCACGCGGATAGACGTTTTCTCCCGCCACGATCATCATGTCCTGCTTGCGGTCCACCAGCCACAGCCGACCCGCCTCATCCTGATACCCCATGTCCCCAAGCGTCAGGTAGCCGTCCCGGAAGGCCGCGCGGGTGGCCTCGGGGTTCTGCCAGTACTCCCGCATCAGGCTCGGGGCTTGGACGTACACCTCACCCACGGCGCCGCGGGCGACAGGGCGGCCCCCATCATCCAAGATGCGCACCGACGCACCCACCACCGGCCACCCCACGCTACCCACCGCCTCATCGGGCGCGTGCTGCATGAGGGTCACGCCGCCGTACTCGGTCGCGCCGTAGATGTCGTACAGCCGCGCGTGCGGGAACACGCGCAACAGGCGGTCGCGCAGCGCCAGGTCCAGCGGCGCCGAAGACGTGAGCGCCGCCCGCAGGTGTGATGGCTCCAGGGCGCCGCGCTCAGCGGCGTCGGCCAGCATCGCCAGCATGCTGGGCACAAACATCGAGTACGTCACGTGGTGCGTGTTGAACGCCTCGACAATGTGGCCCGGGTGGAATGTGCGGTGCGGGTAAATCACGCACGTTGTCCCGATGATCAGCGACAGCGTCACAAACCACATGGAATTGACGTGAAACATTGGCAGCAGCGCCATGCCCACGTCGTCCGTGGTGATGGACAACTCGGCCAGCAGCACCAGCGCAATCATGAGGTTGGACCGGTGATCCCGAACAGCCCCCTTGGGGCGGCCGGTGGTGCCCGAGGTATATACGATGACCCAGGGGTCCGTCTCCTGCACCACCACCGCAGGGTCGGCGTCACTGGCCGCCAACACCGCGTCCTGCCACGCGCGTCCCACGTGGATGTGTGGGGCCGACGGCAACAGGCCCCGAAAGTCCTCGTCAGCCAACACCAGCCGCACCTGGGCATCCTGCAGCACGTATTGCACTTCCGGCGCAGCCCATCGGAGGTTCACCGGCACCGCTACCGCCCCCGCCCGCGCCGCCGCGAAATACGCGACGGCCATCCACAGCCCGTTCGGCAGCAGTAGCGCCACCCGATCCCCGGGCCCTACTCCCCAGGCGGCCAGTGCGTTGGCAAATTGATTTACCCGTCGGTCCAGCTCGCCATACGTCAGCGTCTCGGCGCCAAACACCAGGGCTGTCTTCTCGCGATGCCGCTGGCTCGCTGAGCGGAGCGCCTCGCCAATCGTCAGCATCCTTGGACACCTCACATCCTTATGGCAATCTAGGACGCGGGCTACACACTCCCCCGCGTCCTCTGAGCCAGGCCGTTGCAACCAGTATACAGGCGGAGCCCGTTGGGCGCCACGGATACAATCCATTACGCTGAAAAGAGACCATGGACGGGCAGCGAACTAACGGATGGAGGTTGGTGCATGACCCGAGTGGGTCTCTTGACGATCGGCAGCCGCGGGGACGTGGAGCCGTTTGTGGCGCTGGCGCTGGCGCTGCAGCGGCAAGGCGCCGACGTGCGACTCGTGACCCACGCGCGGTTTCGACCGATGGCGGAGCGCTATCAGGTGCCGTTTGCCCCGCTGCCCGGCGACCCCGCCGAGCTGATGGCCACCGCGGCGGGCCGCCGGGCGCTGGCGTCAGGCAGGAATGTGGGCCAATTTCTCACTGCGTTTCGCCAACTCACGGAACACATGGCGCTTCCCATCTGGGACGCCGCGGCGGCCGCGATGCAGGACCGCGACGTGCTGATCTATTCAACGTTTGCGTTTCACGGACACTACCTCGCCAAGCATCTGGGGATGCGCGCGGTGGCCGCCCACCTGCAGCCGCTGTTGCCCACGAGCGCGTTCACCAGCCCGGCCATGCCCTTTCCGCTCCCCGGCCCCCTGCTGAAGCGCTGGTCTCACGCCGCGGCACTGCAAATGTTTTGGCGGCAGGCGCGGGCGGGCGCCCTCCGGCTGACCGAGCGCGTGCCGGGCCTCGTGGTCCCCCGCGACATTCCCTTCGCGGACGTGCTGCGCGGCGAGGAGTGCCTGGTGGCGGTGAGCCCGGCGGTGGTGCCGCGCCCGCGCGACTGGCCGCCCGAGGTGCACCTGACGGGCTACTGGCGTCTGCCACCGCCGCCCGACTTCACACCCCCGCCCGGTTTGGTGGCGTTTTTGGAGGACGGGCCGCCGCCCATCTACGTCGGCTTCGGCAGCCTCGCCCAGCCCAAGCCCGATGGCGTGCGGAGCCTGGTGGATGCGGCACTCGCGCGCGGGGGGTGGCGGGGCGTGGTGAATTCAGGCTGGAGCGGCATCGCCGGGGTGGACTCCTCCACCGTCCACGTGATCGAGGACGTCCCCCACGCCTGGCTGTTCCCCCGCATGGCGACCGTGGTGCACCACGGCGGCGCCGGCACCATCGCCGCCGCGCTCTGTGCCGGTGTGCCGTCGGTGGTGGTGCCACACTTTGGCGACCAGTGGTTTTGGGCCGAGTGCGTGCAGCGGCTGGGGGCGGGTGTCTCGGTCGCGCGGCAGCGCCTCACGGCGGACACCCTCGCGGCCGCCATCACGGCGGCGCTGGGCCGTCCGTTTCCCGCCGCGCTGAGCACACGGCTCGCGGAGGAGGACGGAGCGGACGCCGCCGCGCGGATTGTGCTACGCAGCTAGCACGTGGCGACCGGCGCTGACTTCGCTTATCATGGCACCACTGAGACGGTTGGAGCGCAGGCTGCGGCAAGCAGGCAAATAGCGATTAAAGGGGGGGAGTCGATGAGCCCAGGAGACGGAGACCGGATCCCCGTGATTCTCGATGTGGACACCGGCATCGACGACGCCATGGCGATCTGGTACGCCCTAGCGTCGCCCCGCCTGGACGTGCGCGGCATCACCAGCTGCTTCGGCAACGGGGGGATCGACGTCACCACCCGCAACACCCTGCTGGCCGTGGAATTGTCGGGGCGGTCGGTGCCCGTCTACCAGGGAGCCGCGCATCCGCTTGCCAGCGGAGTAGTGGACACCGCAGAGGCGTTTCACGGTGCCAATGGCTTGGGGGAAGCGGTCCTGCCGATAGTTCGCGGCCGGGCTGAGCCTGAGCCCGCCGCCGAGTATCTGGCATCCGCGCTGGCGGCGGGGGGCATTACGCTAGTAGCCACGGCGCGCCTGACCAATCTCGCCCTGGCCCTCGCCCTCCATCCCGAGTTGGCCGAGCGGATTCGGCGCGTCGTCGTGATGGGCGGCGCCGCCTTTTGCCCGGGCAACGTGACGGCGGTGGCCGAAGCCAATATCTGGGGTGACCCGGAAGCCGCCGATCTTGTTTTTCAGAGTGGCATCCCCGTCACTATGGTGGGGCTGGACGTCACCCACCAGGCGTGCCTGGCGGATCGCCACCTGCGGACCGCCGCCCCGGATCCCGGCCGGGCCTACGCGGAGGTGCTGGCCACGGCCACCGAGTTTTACATGCGGGCGTACAACCCCGGGGTGCCGGTGGGGAATCGCACCTGCCCGCTACACGACCCACTGGCGGTCGCTGTGGCAGAAGACCCCGCACTTGTCACGACGCGCCCCTACGAGGTGCGCGTGTCGCTGCAGGACCCCGTCACGCGCGGCATGACCGTGGTAGACGCCCGGGAAAGCGCTCCGGCCCCGACGCACCCGGTGGATGTGGCGGTGGCCGTGGACGCAGCCCGCTTTGTCCAAGAGTTCTGCCGACGGCTGGGCTACAACGAGGCGCCCTGAGCCGTTGGCGCACCCGCGCTCCGCATGCTAAGGTCACAGGACAAGACGCTGGCGCGAGTCGGTAGTACTTCCACACCGGGAGGGGGGAGGACGTCCAGCCGATGGACAGCCAAATGAACAGCCGGAGCCCGTCGACCCCCTCGCAGGCATGGTTTACCGAAGCGGGCTCCCCACACCACCGCCTCCAGTGGAAGGTGGCCAGGACCCTCTACGCGGGTGATTCGCCGTACCAGCACATCGAGGTGCTGGAGACGGAGCAGTTCGGCGTCGCGCTGGTACTGGACGGCATTCTGCAAACCACAGCGGCGGACGAGTACATCTACCACGAGATGCTGGCGCTGGTGCCGCTTTTGTCACATCCACACCCAGCCCGCGTGCTCATCATCGGCGGCGGCGATGGCGGACTCGCGCGCGAGGTCCTGCGCGTACCCGGCGTCGAGCACGTCGTGATGGTCGAGATCGACCGGGACGTCGTCGACGTGGCGAGGCAGTTCCTGCCCGGCCACACGGCAGCGCTTGAGGATCCGCGGCTTACCATTCGCTACGAGGATGGCGTGCGGTACGTCGCCCGTCTCGATGCGGCCGAAGCGTTTGACGTCATCTTGGTGGACGCCACCGATCCCGAAGGGGACGGTCCCGGCAAGGTCCTGTACACGACCGGGTTTCACCGCGCCATTCGGGCTGCGCTGCTCCCCGAGGGGGTGTACGCGCAGCAGAGCGGCACACCTATCTACAATGCCGACGTACTAGCGGAGGTGGCGCGTGATGTGGATCGGGAATTCCCCGTCTGCCGGGTGTACTGGTGCACGGTGCCAACCTACCCCGGCAGCCTGTTCACGTTCACCGTCGGGTCCCTGGGCCCCGAGCCGCTCATCCCGATCCGGCGCCTGCCTCAAAAAGCGCCCACACGCTGGTACACACCCCGGGTCCACGCGGCTGCCTTCGCCCTGCCGCCGGTCGTGGCCAATTTGCTGCCAGAGCGGGTGGCCGCGGCGCAGGCCTGACCACCCGGTGGAAGTCTACCCATTGCGCTTCAACGCGCCCACGCGCAGCGCCCGGCGCTCCGCCAGCATGAACAGCGCGAGCCCCACGGGGATCAGGACCAGGCCCCACAGCAGCAAGAGACCGGCGATGGGCAGCACCGCACTCACGGTGGCCCCGTCCAGCACAGTGCGGCGGACGTATTCCAGGGTGTAGGTGGCGGGTGACAGCACGGATGCCCAAGAGATCCACCTCGGCAGTACGGCCACCGGATAGTACACCCCGGAAATCAGAAGCAGCACCCCCTGGATCACCTGCGTGGCCTGGGCGCCGCGCTCGGTGGACAGAAGCGGCAGAATGGCCGCCACCAGCCCCAGCCCAATGAACGGCACGCTGGATGCTAGGAGCACGAGACCCGCCCCCGCCAGGTCGGCCCGCGCAACACTGACGTGGAAAAACAGCGCCACCCCCACCAGCACCACCAGGGTGCGCACCAAACCGTACAGGACCGCCCACACGCAGACGCCCAGCAGATAGGTGAGGCGATGAATCGGGGCCATGAAGCTGTACTCGATGGTGCCCTCCCACCGCTCCCACTGAACGGAGTTGGAAACTTCCTGAAAGAGAATGGACAGAAAGTTCCACAACAACGCCCCGATGGCCAGGTACACCACCTCGCGGTTGCGGGCCGCCCCGGCCGGCAGGGCGAGCCCGATGAGGCCAATCGTCAGGGTGTTCACCACGTTGTAAAACAGAAACACGATCTCCCAGCCGAGGTAGCGGCGGATGAGGTGAAAGTTGCGGCGCACCAGTGCCCACACCGCCCGCAGCTCGCGCTCCAGGCTGGGCAACGGTCTTCGCCGGGCTGCTGGCACATCGGTCGATCGCATGATTATCCCCCTCCTTCTTCCTGGTCGACATCGTCCAGCCGCTCGCCGATGAGCGTAAAAAACACCTGCTCCATGGTGCCGGCCGCACCCCCATACCGGGCCTTCAGCCGGTCCGCCCGATCGATGGCGGCAAACCGCCCGGCGTTGATGATGGCTACTCGATCGCAGATCCGGTCCGCTTCGTCCATGTCGTGGGTGGAGATGACGATGGTCGCGTCGTGCGTGGCCCGCACCTCGAGCACAAATTCCTGCACCTCCCGCCGAGACTTGGGGTCGAGCCCCGTCGTCGGCTCGTCCAGCAGCATCAGCGTGGGTGACGTGAGCAGTGCCCGAGCGATCGCCACTTTTTGCTGCTGGCCGCGCGACAACTGCTCTAACGGCACGATGAGCTTCTTCGCCGGCAGCCCCAGGCGCTCCAGGATCTCACGGGCCCGACGCTGGGCAATCCGGTTGGGCACCCCATAGAGGCCGGTGGCGTAGGCGAGGTTCTCGGCCGCCGTCAGCTTCTTGAAGAAGCTCGCCTCCACTGACACCCGGTTGATGAGTCGGCGCACCAGCATCCGGTGCCGCTCCACATCGAAGCCAAATACCTCTATCCGCCCCTCATCCGCCAGTAGCAGCGTCGCCACGAGCCGAATGAGGGTGGACTTCCCGGAGCCGTTGGGTCCCAAGATGCCAAGAATCTCACCGCGCGGCACCTCCAGGTCCAGCCCTGCCACGGCGGCCACAGGCCGCCACCGGCCGGTGTTTGGATCCTTCTCGCGAAACGCCTTGGCCACCTTCATCACGCGGAGCGCCGGGATGTCGGGGCTGATGTTCAGCGGGGTCAACATATCTGGAACCATCGCCACGTCGTTGCCTCCTCGCACTCGCCGCTCATGGCTCTCCTCTCATCGCCTTCGCGCCGGGGAGATCCCTCCGCACAGAAAAAGCGCCGGTCGGGTGGGCCGACCGGCGCGTCTAAAGGTGACGGCCTAAGGGGTCGGACCCCGAACTGAAGACACACCGATGCCGTCGACCGGCCGAATCCGCCGAATCTCGTTCATCGGACGTTCCTCCTTCGTTCAGGGAATCCGGGGCGGGCATGAGCCCCAGTTGAGGTCGCACGCCACTATAGCAGGATGCGGACGCCGGATCAAGGCAGGACGGCCACCTGACTGAAAGAGTGTTCGTTAGCCGCGCCAGGATGGCGTGCTCAAGCCGCGCGGCTCGAACGGCGGCATCCGCCAGAATGACGGCGGGAGTGGGCCCTGTGCCGTGTTCGACAGCCATGGGGTGTTCGGAGGGCGATGGGACAGCTTGCCCAACGCCCGAGTCCCAGTACCGCCCACAGGCTCGGGGCGGGGCGGGGGTATCATGGTCAGCAGGCAGGGTAACCCGTTCGAGCTCAAGGAACCTCGAGCGCAATATCTCCGGGAGGCACGAAGGACGGACGAGGGAGGCACGCATGCTGGGACGCCTGGGCGTGTTCATGGGCCGCCGCCGCTGGTGGGTCATCGGTGTGTGGGTCCTAGTGCTGGTGGTGGCGGCGCCGCTCGCCAAGAACGTCACCCACCACCTGACGGCCACTGGTTTCGACGCCCCCGGTAGCCGTGCCTCGTGGGCCGACAGCCAGCTCGCCCATCTGCATGGCCCGCCGTCCACCTCGCCGTTGCTGGTTGAGCGGGCCCGGTACGCACAGGTTTTGGCATGGAGCACCCGCTTTCACATCCCCGCCGGGAATGTGCACCGGCTCGCCGACGGCAATGCGGTCGTCTTCCCCACCGTTCCCAGCCACGTGCCCGGGCCTGTGGTCCATGCGTTTTCGGCGTACGCCACGCACCGGGGCGCCACGCTCGTGGCCGTCAACCAGCTGTCGGTGGGCCAGCGGGTCATACGCGACACGAAGTCCACCCTGGCCACCAGTTTGCCCGTGGCGCTACCCTTGCTGCTCATCCTGCTGCTGCTCGTGTTTGGCACGGTCGCCGCCGCCACCTTGCCGCTGGGGGTGGCGGCCGTGGGGACGGTGGTGGCGCTCGCGGTCATTGACCTGTTGGAGAACACGATGACGCTCTCGGCCTATCTGACCGACATCGTGAGCTTCTTGGCTCTGGGCGTGGGTGTGGACTATGCGCTGTTCATCAGTGTGCGGTATCGCCAGGCGCTTCAGCGTGCGGGGGCAGACGCCCTCGGGGCCCTCGACGAGGCGATGGGGCGCGCGGGGCGGTCTGTGCTATTTTCGGGCCTGGCGGTGGCGCTGGCGCTGGCCACGCTCGTCCTGGGCGGCAACGCGTACTGGCGCGGGATTGCCGTCGGCGGTGCCATTACGGTGGCCGTGGTGCTCATCTGCACGCACACGCTGCTGCCGGCCGTCTTGGCGGCCCTGGGACCCCGCATCCACTGGGGCCGTGTGCCCCTCCGGGGTGGGGCCCGCTTTTGGGCCCGCCTCGGCCGATTCGTCCGCCGCCACCCTGGCTGGGCGTTTCTGGCCGCCGCGCTGCTGCTGGGCGTACCCGCCACCCAAGGCACGGCCATGCGCATGAACACCCCCGCCAACCTGGCGGTGCTGCTGCCGCCCCACGACCCGCTCCGCGAAGCTGTGTTTAAGGCCCAACAGGTCCTGGGGGCGGGGTCGGCCGCCCCCTTGGCGGTCGTCATGGAGCTGCCAAACAGGGTCACCACCCCCCAAGCCTGGAGCCGCGTTCAGCAGATAGCGGCCCTGATCGCCCACGACCCCACCGTGAAGAGCGTGCTGTCGCCCACCGCACTCGCGCCCCCGCAAGCCCTGACGCTGGCCGCACGGGGGACGCCCGGCGTTCCGCCGGCGCTCACCACCGCGCTGGGCAGCTTCGCCGCCCCAGCCACCCAACCTCACCTTGCGGTGCTGTATGTGACGTCACGCCAGGGGCCCGACGCCCCCGCCACCCTCGCGCTCGTGCAGCGCCTGGACAGCCAGCTGCCCCGCTGGCTGCCCGGCCGCCCCACGGGGGTCGGCGGCGTCACGGCGCTGCTGCACGGGTTCAACCGGCTGACGGCCGAGCACCTGCCATGGGTCATCGGGGCGGTCGCCACCGTGGCGTTCGCCGTACTGCTAGTGGCAACCGGGTCGCTGTGGCAGGCGCTGCTGGGCGTGGCCTTCGACGGGCTGGTGGCGTTGGCCACGGCCGGGGTGATGGTGCTGACCGTGCAGCGTGGCAGCTTGGGTCTCCTGCCCCTCAGTCCGGACAGCAGCATCACTCCGCTGATCTTCGTGCTGCTGTTCGGGCTCTCGATGGACTATGAGGTGATCCTCCTGCACCGGATGGAAGAGATGGCGGCCCGCCACGGCACAGCCGCGGCGGCGGCCGCCGGCGTGCAGGAAACCGGTGCCATGATCACCGGCGCGGGCATGATCATGGTCACTGTGTTTCTGGCCCTGATCCTGAGCCCCCTGGAAATCATGCAAACCCTGGCCATCGGCATGACGGCGGCTATCCTTCTCGACACCTGGCTGGTGCGCACCCTGTTGGTGCCGTCTTCAACCGTGTGGTTGAATCGATGGGCCTTTTGGCCGTGGGGGCCGCAGCCCGATCCGGTTCAGACCGATCCCCCTGACGCCTGATGCGCGACCATCTCAGGCGACGAGCTCCACGGCGCCCGTGGTCCAGGATTCCAGCTGGGCCTCGGGCATCGCCTGAAAGAAGACCGGCGCCGAGTGCAAGGGAGCAGCCGCGTGGAGGGCCGTTCCCCCAGGGTTCAGACACTTGAGGCGAGCCGGGCCCTAGCCATGCTGATTCAGCACCCATACGGCAGACAGGCTGACCGGAGCCTGGGTCCGCCCCACCTATCTAAGTCTGGAGTACGCGCTGCATTTTCCCTATGTCCTGGTTCACGAAACTTGATCGAATCGATGGTCCGACCAAGCGTCCTCCCCTTGACCAGGGTTTCGCCCCATGCGGATGATGGAGCGACAGGGAGGGCTGGGCCCGGGAGTCCCACCCGGGGTCAAGGGAACCTCGCGACTCCGCGCTGACCGGCCAGGCCCCCACGTTGCCATGGGGTTGTGTGCGGTCGGCATCCCTGAACGATCCGTCAGATACACCCGATGGGGGGCCGGGGCATTGCCGGTCAAAGCGTTCCCGTCACAATTCCTTGGCCCGGACTTGTTGCCGGTGTCCTCACGTCACCCGCGGTTCAGGCTCGCCACCCGCTTCGGCGCGTGTCGGATACGGCCCCACAAACCAGTGCGCTCGCGATCCACCCACCCGGACCGCCCTCCGTTGTGGATGTGCACCCGCTTGTCGGAAATAACTCCCACAAGACGCTGCAACTGCCCGCGAACCGCCCTGCGTGTTCCTTCCCCAGGCACGCGATCCGGCAACCGGTGAAGTTGTTCCTGCAAGGCTCGGCGCAAGCGGTGGATCGGCGCGTCCTCGCCCCCGCGAATCCGTTCCCGCAAGACGAATGCCCGGCGGCCAATGGTCAGCGCCGCCGCTTGATGCCCCGAAAGGCCTAACGGGGCTTGATACTTAAACCCGCCGATGACCAAGGTGAACGCCGGATCCACCGGCGGCACGGCCACCCCCACCTTGCACGCGCGGCGTTGGATGGACCGGATCACCGTGCCATGGTTAAAGCCGGACGCCAAGCGAGTGAACTGCGGATGCTGGCCCTTCTCCAGGGTGTGCCCGAAATCCAGATCCTGCAGTGCGATTGGTTTCTCCAAGGCCCGGGCAACATCACAAATACACTTGGCGGTCCCACACGCCAAATAGGTGTGCGGAAACCCCCGGGCGGTGCGGAACTCCGGCACATGGAGCCAGAGGGTCCCCCGGGGACCCCCCCGACCTGAATATCCCGGCCAATTTGTGTCCGCCCGCGACGGCGGGCAGAACCAAGTCCGCCGGAAACGGTTCCAAGGCCCCGCGTGGACCAACGTTCGCCAGGGCGTGGCCATGCGGATTTTCGTCCAGGCCCCCACGCCCGGCACCATCGGCCCCAGGATGCCGCGCCGGCGCCGACCGGATCTCCTCCACGATGCGCACGCTGTAGGGATGGCCTGTCCGCCGCGCATCCCGTACCAGCGGCCGAACCTTGTCCGGGATCCAGAGCTCCCCGACAGTGCGGGGGGCCGCGGACATGAGAGGGCGGGCGTGGCCATCGGTGCCCCGGCGCTCGGCTTGATGCGACAGGGCCACCTGCAATCCGAACCGGCCGTCGGCCTCCCCCGTGATGCGGATGTTGGGATTCCCGCCCTTGGCCCCGTCCCCCCGGGCATACCGCATCCCTTGCCGCGTGAGCCGCCAGGCCCGGCGTAGAGCCTGAGGCCGCGCACCGTGGCTTCGGGTCAGACGGCGGAGGAGCCGGCGACCCCCGAAAATGACCGTCGGGATCGTGCCGTGGTCCCGATGGGCTTCCAGCTCCCCTTGGCGGGTCAGGGCTTTGGTGCGCCGATCCTGAAGCCGGGTGCGTCTCTTCTCCCACTGCGCGGCGGTTTCCGGCGAGTCCGGGGGCTTCAGGATCCGTTCCGCCTTCGGGAGGGCCCGGTCCAATTTCGCGATCCGCCGGGCCAAATCGCGAATCTGGAGCGGTCGTAGTTCCTTCTGCGATTGGATCACGGCTTGGGCTTCCAGGATGGCGTCGCCCACGTACCGGGAATTCAGGTGGAACAGCGGTTGGGCCTCCCGCTTGATCCGGTTGGCCGGGGCGTCCGCGGGCAAGACCGATGCGGGTGTGGGGCCGGCGGGGCGTTCTTGCGCGGTTAAACACCCAGCGCACACACGCCGAGAAGGCCCGCGTCACCACGACCACCAGGGCGTGCTTGGGGCCGATCGGGGGCGTTACGAGTACGAGTCTGTTTGCCCGACATCTTTGGAGGCGACAACTGGTCCCACGGTCTCCCTCGAACGTGCCCATCGCTATGGCCACGCCCCCGAAAGCGCGGTGCGATTGGCTCTACTGCAGAGGCGGCGGCTCATGGTCGGCAGAGCGCATCGCGTCGATGCTGGATGACGTGAACCTGGACGAAATCGCGCCTGATCGGGTCATGGCCGATGTAGCAATCTATTTCCCTGATCCGGATTGCCGCCAGCCACTGCTGGTCCTTGCGGCGCCGGTGATTGCTCTGGCACGGTCCTGATCCGGGGAGGGCGCCCTCTCGGGCCCTCTCTCCCGCAAAGGGCACCACGACTCGCGTCGCTCTGCGGGATCCTGTCTCGAATGCCTGCCGGATGCATCTTGGTCGGTGGACTTTGCTCTCGAATGGTAGCATGAGGATGCAGGTGGGCGCCCGCAGTCGGCAGCCCTGGGCCGGGTAGAAGAGGCGAAAAATGCCGGAGGAGGCGCCCGATGCGTTTTGTCGTGGTGGGGGCCAGCGGTTACATCGGTGAGGCGGTACAGGGGGCCATCCTCGCGCAGGGACACCGCGTGGTCGCCGTCAGTCGGCACGGTCGGGGAGTGAGCGGCGCCGAAGGGATTGCTTTGAATGTTCAGCGCGATCCGATGGGATCCCTGCTAGATGGCGCCGACGGCGTCCTGAACCTGGTGGGTATCATCCGGGAGACGCCGGCTGAGGCCATCACCTACCAGAGCATGCACGTGGACGTCACGGCCAAGCTGGCTGAGGCGGCGCTCCAGGCGGGCACGGCCCGCTATGTTCAGATGTCCGCGCTGGGGGTGAGCCCAGCGGCACGCAGCCGCTACTTCGAAACCAAGTGGGACGCCGAGCAGTTGGTGCAAAAGCGGCTGCCCCAGGCGGTGGTGGTGCGGCCTTCGCTGGTTTTTGGCGGGCATGCAGACTTTTTCGCGACGCTGGCCGGCTTGGCGAAAAACCCAGTGGTGCCGGTGCCGGGCGATGGGCACGCGCTGTTTGACCCTGTGTTTCGCGGCGACCTCGCCACCCTGCTGGCGTCGCTGCTGACTGCCCCCGCGCCGGACGTCGCGGGCCAGGTATACGAGGTGGGGGGCCCGGTGCGCATGACGCTGAACGCCATGATCGACTGGGTGGCGGAGGTCGGCGGCCGCCGGCCGCCCGTGCCCAAACTGCATATGCCGCTTGGACTCATGCGCCCCCTGGTTTCACTGGGCGAGCACGTCCCCGCGTTCCCGCTCACGACCGACCAGCTCAGCATGCTGAATGTCCCGAACATCACGGATGACACCCGGTGGCACGCGTGGGTGCCACAGCCCACCCGCCCCGGAGGCGACTGGTAACCTCACGGCGTCATCCGCGATCTCGCTAGCCAAATTGCCATGGGATATTCGACGGCGCGGCGCCAGGCGGGCAGGGGATCGCGCAGGCGCTGAGAATTGCTTGGGAAGGACCGCCAAGTCATTGCTCGTTTCGGGGAGGGATCGCCATGGACGCGCGGGATGCCCCAAGGGACCTATCGAACGTGGTCCTCTACGCCGTAGCCGAGCACGTGGCCACCAGCACGCTGAACCGCCCCGCCCGCCGCGCTCTCGGCCAGGCACTCGACCGGGCGCGCGACGACGGCGATGTGCGGGTGGTGGTGCTCACGGGAGCCGGGCGGGCATTCGCGGTCGGCCAGGATGTCGCGGAGCTGGCCAGCGACTATGAATCGGCCCCACCCGCTTTGGCCCGACTGATTTACGACGAGTGGGGGCCGGTAGAGGCCGTGCGCACGTTGCCCAAGCCCGTGGTGGCGGCCGTCAACGGCGTCGCCGCGGGAGGCAGCCTGTCGCTCGCGCTGGCCGCAAACATTCGCCTCACGGAAACCCACACCCGCTTCATTGCGGCGTTTGTGAGCGTGGGTCTGGTTCCGGACTCGGGAGCATCGCACGACCTGGTGCGGCTTGTGGGCTTCTCCAAAGCCATGGAGCTATGCTTGACCAGCAAGCCGCTGCCCGCGGCCGATGCCCTGGCGCTCGGCCTCGTCGCCAGCGTGGCCGCGGACGGCGCAACGCTGGCGGCCGAGGCCTGCCAGTACGCCGCCCGATTGGCGGCTGGCGCCCCGATGGCCCAGGCGGGCGTCAAGGCCATTCTCCACGCGGCGGCCGATGCTTCGTTCGACGAAATCGTGGCGCTGGAGGCGGAGTGGCAGGATCGGCTGGGGGCCACAGAGGACCATCGCGAGGCGCTGAATGCCTTTCTGTCAAACCGCTCCCCCACATTTCGCGGCCAGTAGCACGGATTCCGACCTGACCTGGCTCCATCTGATCGTTTCGCGAGGAGGTCCTGACGTGTTACCGAAAGAAACGTTTGCCAGCCAAGTGGCCGTCATCACCGGGGGAGCCACCGGGATTGGGTTCGCCATCGCCCAGATGCTGGGGCGCCGCCGCGCGCGAGTCGTGTTGGCGGGCCGCAACCCCGACCACGTCCACGCGGCGGCCGAAAACTTCACCGTGGACGCAGACAAGCTGTCAGTCGGGTCGAACGCCGTGGTCACGCGCTACGTGTGGATGGGTGGTCCCCGGAACCTCCACTCCGCGGTGGCCAAGGCCGGCGTGGTCACCCTCACGCGCCCGCTAGCGGTAGAGTGGGCCAGCCATGGCATCCGCGTCAATGCGGTCTGCCCCGACCCAACCGACACGGAAGGCGCTCGGGGTGGCTTGTGGCCTGACGAGGCGTCGGCTGCCCGGATGATGGCCAAGATCCCCCGGGGCCGCTTTGGTACGGTCGAGAAAATCGCCACCGCGGCGGGCTACTTGCTGTCGCCGTACGCCGACTCTATCACCGGCGGGGTGCTGGTGGTTGACGGCGGCGAATGGCCGAGCAAGGGGCTCTTGTCATGAGCGCCGCTCTGTTGGACGGCCGGGTGGCGCTCGTCACCGGCAGTTCGCGAGGCATCGGGCGCGCCACCGCCTGGGCGATGGCGGACCACGGGGCCGACGTAGTGGTTCACTACCACAAGGCGCGGGACTTGGCCGAGGACGCGGCGGAGGGCGTGCGGGCCCGGGGCCGGCGGGCCTGGGTCGTGGGCGCCAACTTGGAAGAGCCCCAAGAGATTGCCGCCGTGTTTCGCACGGTGCGCGATGCAGTCGGCGGCCTCGACATCTATGTCGCGAACGCCGCCGCCACGGCGTTCAAGCCCAGCCTTGCTATGCGGCCCCACCACTTTGAGCGGACGTTTAATCTCATCGTCCGCAGCCTGATGCTGGCGGTGCAGGAAGCCGTCCCGCTCATGGCCGGCCGCCCCGGCCGCATCATCACGGTGTCGGGCCTCGGCACTCAGTTCACGCTGGCCAACTACGCAGCCCTCGGATCGGCCAAGGGCGCGGTGGAAACGTGGACCCGCTACCTCGCCTATGAGCTTGGGCCCAGCGGCATCACCGCCAACTGCATCTCACCGGGCGTCATCGCGACCGACTCGGCTCGCTACTATCTCGGGGACACGTACGACCGCTTGAACCAAGCGGTCGCGCGCCACACTCCGCTGGGTCGCATGGGTGAGCCCAACGATGTGGCGGGCGCCGCCGTCTGGCTGGCGAGCGACCTGTCGCGCTTCGTCACCGGCCAGGTGATTCGGGTGGACGGGGGCTTGTCGCTGGGGTCTGGCCCGTTTGAGGAAATTCGCTAGCGCGGTCGAGGTCCGACAGAGCCAGACAAAAACCGGGGAGGACAAAATTGGCATCAATGAGGTGGTTGACGCGATTCCGGCCGACGCCACCATCGCGGAGGGCAGCTCGTCGCTGTGACGCAAGCCCATGAGCCTGGTGCGCGCGTTGGCGGCGCGCGGCCGCGGGGACTTTCGCCTCATCGTGGACGTGCGCGGTCCCGATGTGGACCTGCTGCTGGGCACCGAAAAGGTCCGCGAGGTAATTTATGTCTTCGTGGGCTTTGAAATCATGGGGCCGGCCCCTCACTTCCGCCGCGCCCGGGAATCCGGCCGGGTGGGGTTTCAGGAGTGGACCGAGTTCACCGTGATGCCCAGGTTGGACGCCACCGGCAAGCGGGTGCCGTTTCTGCCCACGCACATGGGGCTCGGGACCGATGTGCTGGCAGTGAACGACGCGTTTCGCCGCTTTCAGGACCCCTTTGGGGGAGAGGCCCTGGTGGTGGTGCCCGCCCTGACTCCGGACTTTGCCCTGATTCACGTCAACGTGGCGGATCCTCAGGGCAACGGGGTGATTCTGGGCGATGGGCACGTCGACGTGCTGTGCGCCTAAGCGGCCAAGCGGGCGATCCTGTCCGCGGAGCGGGTGGTGTCGGCCGAAGAGCTGCAGGGCTACGGGTGCGACGTGCAGAGTCATCGCGTTCACGTGGACGGCGTCGTCGAGGCCCCGTGGGGAGCGCACGTTACGGGCTGTGCTCCGTACTATCGGGCTGACCTCAGGCACGTGCAGGACCCCCTGGCGGACGCGCTGTTTTCCTGTGACTGAGGAGGGAGCTTGTGATGCCAGACCGGAGATCCAAAACCTTGCGGGGTCCACGGCGGGAGATAGCAGTGCGTTGCCACCCGGGGCCAAGGACCCGCCACCCGACACGATTGACGAGCTCATGACCACGGTGATGGCCCGGCAGTTGCACGGCGACGTGTGGGTCCGCTCGGTCACCGCGCTGCGTGCGGCCGCCCATCTGGCCAAGCGCATCCCCGCGCCGGATCTGGCCGTGCTGGGCACCACCCCGGAATCGGGAATGGAGGTGGAGCCCATTCCCACACTCACGCTGGGACAGCTCCTCACCGACGCGCAGCAGGGCATTCCCCTCACGATGGAGGACATCTTCGATGCCATCTTCTTGGTCACGGCGATTGGGCCCCGGGACCATCCCAGGTTGCTTTGGTGGGCTCGTGGGGCATTCCCGAAGACACCAGCCATCTGTCGCACAGATTTTCTACGACGTCACCAACGACGTCACCAGCCACACCCCGCGCTCAGTGGTGGCGCAGGTGGACTTCAGAAGTGGCGCCGGGTACCACCCAAACCGCATGCGGGAGCTTGGCCGGCCGAGCTCCCCCACCGTCTTGCTCACCAACCTGGGGCTTTTTGACTGGAGCAGACCGGGCCACACCCTGGCGGTCGTGAGCCGGCGTCCCGGCGTCACCGCCGACGCGGTGGCCGAGGCCACCCCGTTCCCGCTGGCGCTCCCCGACCCGATCCCCACCACCGCCGACCCGACGGCCGCCGATCTGGCCCCGATCCGCACGGCCGACCTGCTGGACGTGCGCAAGGGATGGCGGTCAATCTCACCGCGGTCGTTGTGGGCACGCGGGGGGTTCCCGCGCCATGGTGGCGCAGGGCACGGGCGGCGTCATCGTCAATGGGGTGTCGGACGCCGACCGGGTGGGCATGGCGGGCCAAGCCGCCTACGTCGCCGCCAAAGGAGGCGTCATCGCCCTCACCAAGTCGCTGGCGCAGGAGGTGGCCCGCCACGTCATCCGGGTTAACGCGGGGCGCCGGGGCCGACCAGCACCCGCGTGTTGGACGACAACAGGGACGGGGCTCGCGCCGCGGCCAGCATCGACCGCATGATTCCCCGCATTTCGCTGCGCCGCGCGGCGGAGCCGGAAGACATCGCCGGGGTGGTGTGTTTTCTGGCTGGGCCCGACGCAGCGGATATGACGGGGCAGGTGCTGTCGGCCTCGGGAGGGGGGGCTCACCATGGTGTGAATTCCCCCCGACTGAAGCCGCGGGTTCCGTTTGCGAAAACCGAGACTGTTCGGGCCTCGGCAGAATGCTCGCGTCCCTCGTGATGCCGGCCCTCAGTCGCCGAATGCCCCACGATCCCCCGTGGCGCAAATTTTCTCGGATGACCCGATCTGACACCCGCCGCTCGGATAGCGTGAGGCGCCGCGTAATCCCATACGCCATAACGGGAGCGCGGGCCGCACCTTCCGCCATCGGCAACACCAGCGATCCCCAGTGCGGGACGCCTTCCCGCCAGCTCAATCCCACTTGGTGGGCCTGGCCTTTCACACTGCCGAGTTGATGGAACCCCCGCCGGGTGAGCGCAGGCGTGAGGGGTCGGGATCGCGTACTGCGAGAGGGCAGCCTCGGTGAACCCGACCGCCCGCCGCGCCAGGACCAAGACGGGTGCGCGGATGTCCTGGCGGCGGGCTTGACAGCGCATGGATGGTTGGAGCCGCCGCCCCGAGGCGGACAGGGCAGCACCGACGCGCGCCCTCAAACCGGCCGCTCAGCACCGGCGCCTGCGGCCGCGTCACCCCCAAGGGGATCTCATGCACGAACGCCCGCGCCTGTGATCGACTCATGGCACAAGTGTCCGCGCGCCGAGCGCCGCGGACATGGGGCTCGGGGGGCTTGGCTTCACGGGCCAACGGGCTTATCCCCCTGCGGGGATTCACCCCGTCGGGTGTTTCCGAGGGTCATCCGAGGGTCATATCCCCATGCCTCAAGGCCCGGGTTTTACTCCCAATTTCGGTAAATCCGCTTGCCGAACGGGCAAGCGCTTGCCGAATTTCGCCATTCCCCACCGGCAACGCAACCTGGGGCTTCCCCCAAGCGTTGGTTAGTAAGAGATGCTACGTCTTAGTTGTTCTTAATCGCACCGGGGGAATGGCATATGCATTGGGCCTATGGGGCATTGGCCTCGCTCGTGCTCCTGGGGTCCATGGGGGCCGAGATGGTCCACACCAGCACGACGTCGTTCGACTTGCAGCGCACACGCCTCAAGGCGGCCTGGCAGCGGGATGTCCGGGAGGGACTGCCAGCCAAGGACCTCGCGCCCGTCACCGCCGAGCTCGGCGCCCTGGCCGCCCAGCACTGGGGGCCGGTGCCCGGTCGCTGGATTCCTAATTTCCTCTCGGCCGCCGTCAAGGTTCTGAACACCGAGACCACCACCGTCATGGCCCACTACACCAATATGGTCACCGCCAAGGCCGCCAGTGCCCTCGCCCGCCTGAACCAGGTGGAGGGGCAGTTTGCGGCCAGCCGGCAACCCTCCAGGAAAATCGAGCTGCAGCAGGCAGCCACGCCAAAGGCGCTGACCCAGCTGACCAGCCGGTGGAGTGCCGATGCGGCGCAGTTCCAAGGTCAGGCGGCGGCGCTTGCCGCGTTGGGTGGGCCCGAGGAGGATGGGCTGCCCGCCGATGTGGCGCACGATGTCGCCAGCCTGAGCTCCGCCGAGGCCCAGGCGCAGCAGTTGGGGGTGTCCACCCGCCCGGCCGCCGATCCGCTGGAGGACGTGGCGACGTACCGCGGCCAGCCCCCGGGCGCCCAGCTGAGCCAACTGTCGAGCCTGGAGAGCGACCTCACGGAGGCCACCGCCCAACTCACCAGCGCCGTGGCGGAGGCCCGGGCGCAGTTGAGCCCCCGGGGCATGCGCGCGCTACCCGCCGCCATCCAGGACTACCTGGATGGCCGGCAGGGCGACGTGGCCGTGTCCGTCTACGACGCGGTGACTCAGCAGAGCTTCTCCATCAACGGGAGCGCCCTGTTTGATACCGCCAGCATCATCAAGGTGCCCATCCTGGCCACGCTGCTGCAGCAGGCCCAGGCCAACCACACCTCGCTCACCACCGCCCAGCAGAATCTTGCCACCCCCATGATCGAGGACAGCAGCAACAGCGATGCCACGGCGCTTTGGAACGCCGAGGGCGGTGCGCCGGCCGTGGCAGCTTTTGTCCACGGGCTCGGGATGAACAACACGACCCCCAATGCGTACTGGGGGCTCACCACAACCACCGCGCCGGATCAGGTGAAGCTGCTGTCGGCGTTGGCGTATGGGACACAGGCGCTTTCGGCCGCCTCGGTGAGCTATGAGCTGTCGCTCATGGAACATGTGACAAGTTGGGAAGCGTGGGGAGTCACCGGTGGTGTACCCAACGGCGTCACGGTGGCGTTAAAGAATGGGTGGTTACCCCGTCCGTCGGGGTGGGTCATCAACAGCATCGGGTGGGTGAGCGGCCAGGGACGCAACTATGTGATTGCGATCCTGACAAACCAGGATCCGGGTGAACAGTACGGAATCGATACTGCCAACACGGTGTCCGGTTTGGTTTGGAACGCACTGGCCCGTTAGTGATAAGATGAGCGACCGATAAACTTTATGGTATTATATGGTTATCACCAGATGGGGTTCGCTTTTGTTTCTCAGGGTCCGTCCGGATGGGAGGGTGAGCGATGGCAGGTGGAGGTCGTGTGTGGGCAGCGAGGCAGGCGCGCGCTCACGGAGGGCGGCTACGGCCGTGGCCGTATGCGGCGGCGGGCGCGGTGGTGGTCCTGGTAGGGGCAGCGTGCTATCCCCGTGTGGCGCTGGCGGCAAGTGGCCAGGCGCTGGCCCGCGTCAACAGCGGGAGTCTGGGCGCGGCGGTGCACGACGTGCAAATCACGTGGGCTGGCGGCGCGGTGAGCGGGCACGAAACCTTAGGCCGCCTCTGGCCGAGTGGCCAGCTGCCGGCCAACCGGACGGTGACGGTCACGGCCACGGTGGCGGGGCCCGCGCTCCTGTCGTGGCTGCCCGGCTACCAGCAGCAGGTCCAGTGGACGCTGGCCACGCCCCGCACCCCCACGGCACCCCGGTACGATGTGCTGCGCTCCCTGACCACCGCGCATACGGTGGTGCCGCTGGGCGGCGCGGTGGCCCGCTGGCGTGTGCGCGGCCCGGCCGGCTGGCAGGCGTGGCACACGGGCCCGGTGGCGCTGTCCAACGCGGGGATCAAGCCCGGCCAGCAGGGGCACATCACGCTGGAGGCCCTCGCGCGCACGTGGGAGCAGTCCACGGCCACGCTGTCCGTGCCGTGGAAGAGCCCGGCCTATCTGACGGCCTCCGCCACGAACGCCACGACCATCACGTCCACGGGATCGCTGGTGGTTCAATTCAGCCAGCCGCTGGTCAACGCCCACCCGTCGCAGTGGACCGTCGCCCCCAACGTGCCGGGCGTCTGGAAAACGGTAAGTGCGGCGCAGTACCAGTTCACTCCGACAGGGTCCGGGTTTCCGCCGGGATCCCATGTGACCGTGACCGTGCCCGGGGGACCGCAAGGCCCGCGCACCAAGAGCGGCACCTACCTGGCCAAGGCGTGGCAGGGACAGTCGACCGTGACGGCCGGCTCGGTGACTCGCATGCAGCAATGGCTGGCTGCGCTCGGCTATCTCCCGGTGACCTGGACCCCGCAGGCGGGCTCCACGCCCAACCCCAATTCGCCCTCCATCTGGCAGGCGGGGACCGGCAGTTTCACGTGGCGGTGGACCACGCTGCCTCAGCCGCTCACCGCGCTGTGGCAGCCGGGCGTCTTCAATGCCATGACCCAGGGTGCCCTCATGCAGTTTCAGCGCGTGAGCGGGTTTGCGGTGACCGGGGTGGCTACCGGCAAGGTATGGTATGCGCTGGAACACGCCTGGCTCAACAAAGCGATGAGTCCCGACGGCTACAGCTACATCCTGGCATCGGAGACGCTGCCCGAAACCCTCCAACTGTGGGTCAACGGCCAGCGCGTCATGACCACGCCCACCAACACCGGCATTCCTCAGACACCGACGTCGCTGGGCACGTACCCGATTTATGAGCGCCTGCCGTTCCAGATCATGCGGGGCACCAACCCCAACGGCACCAAGTATGCGGATCCGGTGTACTGGATCAACTACTTCAGCGGCGGTGACGCCGTGCACGGGTTTGTCCGGGCCTCGTACGGGTTTCCCCAGAGCCTCGGGTGTGTTGAGGTGCCGCCGGCGGTGGCGTCGACGATCTATCACGACGTGCACTACGGCACCTTGGTGACAGTGCTGCCGCCCGGTGCCCCCGCGTAGCCGAGCCCACAGCCCGCCGGCGACCGACCGGGATGCATCGCCAGCGGCACCCGCCAGCGCGGGTGCCGCTTCGCCTGGCCCACCCGGCCGACTTCCAAGCCCAAAGGGTCGCTCCGGCTCCCCGGTCTCTTCATCACGTTCGAGTCGGCCCCGTTTGGGCGGCCATCGGACGCAGCCACGCCCGCCCCACCCCCGCACGTGAATGACTAAACATGGATCGCGATGGCATGTGCTGCATTTTGTGGACGCCAAGGCGGATGAGGGTCGGGATGGCGTCTGGCTGCCAGCCAGCCCGATGGGGGGGCCGCTGGGCCCATCGCCAGGGCGCGCCAATCCCCGTACCGTCAGGAGACGCCCGACTCACCGGATAGGAGGCCAAGTCCCCGGTGAGACGGCCAACCGACACTCGGAAGGGGGTAGCGGCGCAGCATCGTCTCCAAGCCGCGCCGCCAACACGGATGAACTATTTTGCGAGCCTTCTCTTCACAGCCGGCCTCCTCGGAACCCCCCACTGGGGGATCCCATACACGTCTCCGCCGGCAGCGGTCGACACCGTCAGCATCTCGGCGTGGACAGCACCCGCCGTGGCCACCGTCAGCCAGGCCTATCGAGTCATGATGGACCGCTCGCCCGTCGGCAGCACCGCCCTCCCCGCCACTGCGCCGAGCCAGCCGCCCTCCCGAGCGGTCGCAGGGGGGACCGCGCCCAGTGGTGCAGCGGGAGCCCTCCTTCTCATCCAGTGGATCAATCAAGCGCGAATCCAGCAGGGGCTTCTCCCGTACACCGTGAATGCCACCCTGATGCGCCTCGCCGCGATTCGCGCACAGGCTCTCGCGGCCGACGGGGTGTTCACGTCGGATCTGCCTGGGCTCGGCTGGCCCGTGCAGATGGAGCAGGCTGCCGGGATATCCGCACAGGGCATGGGTGCGGAAAATATCGCCGAGGCGGCCACCGTCACCGCGGCGTTCCAACTGCTGATGGCTTCGCCACCCCATCGGTCCAACATCTTGAATCCCTACGAGACCCAGGTCGGCGTAGGGGTGGCTCCGCTGAGCAATGGGGTCGCAGTATCCGAACTGTTTATCGGACCCGGCAGCTAGTCGGGGATCTGGCCACGCCGTGGTGCGTCACCCGCACCTTCCTCGCTGCCGCCCATACACTGGCATCGGAGGGTTATGATGCAATACGACAGGCCCGTGGTCATGGACGGCGGAGGCCGTCCCCATATGACGGCGCTTCTGCGCTCCGCATTGTGGCAGTTTCAACGCCAGGTCGGCCGCACGGCGCCTTCCGGCGACACTATGCCCGCCTGGGCCCTGGAGGTGCGGCCCGGCTCGCCAGCCGAACTGCTGCGGCCCTGGCCCGCCCCAGCGCACATCGGCCCGTGGGTCCCCCGGGTGGCTGCCGCCTTGGGTGTGCCCATCGCCACGTGGCCGTTGTTTGGGGCCCATCCCCTCGTCCTCATCCTGCATTGGCCCACAGACGACATTGACGCCGTACGAGCCCAAAAGCTGGCGTCCGCCCTGGCAGGGGAAACCGGGCCGATCGGCTCCCCAGCCGCCTGGGCTCCGGGGGCTCTTAAAGTGGCGACGCCCACGCCCGCCCTGCCGATGGACCGCGCGACGGCCACGGCGGTCAGCGCTGGATCCGTAGCGCACCCTCGGCCACCTCACCCGCCACCGACGGCCACCGCGGCGTACAGTCACGTGGCCGTGGCAAATCCGCTGATGTCGGCCCGCATGGCGGCGGCGCCGCTCGCAGTCTCCTCGGGCGGCCGGGTGGGCTTTGGATGACGGCCTCCTCCGAACCGCGCCGGGAGCGCGGCTGCGGATCCCCGGTGATGTACGGGCCTCCGCCGTGTCGTCCGGAAGCTCGGCGGCGCGGGCGGGCGGCGGGCCCAGTGACGGCCCGCCCGCTGCGGCGGTCTTTCTTGTGGGCGAATTCTCGCTGCCACCTCCAGCGGCGAGGGTCCGGCGGGAAGCCGAGCCCTCGCCCACACCCCAGCCCTCAGGTTTGCTGCGGCGGAAACAAAGGCACCGGCGGGCACGGCAGCACCGGTCCAGGCTCGCAGGGGCTCGGCACGCAGAATCCGTACGTGGGAATCATCAGTTGCACGGTGGCTGTGGTTTGGGCCAGCAGGCACACCGAAATCGTGCAGTTGACCGTCGAGGTGCCCGTCAGCACGCAGACGCACGACGCGGACAGCAGGGTACACGACGGAGTTGTGCCGCTTGGGTTGTAGAGAGGCACCGTCACCGTGGTCACGATCGTTTCGCTGTTGGGGATGCCCGCCGCGCAGGTGACCGTCAGCGCGGTGGTCACGACAAACGTCACGTTGTTGATGTCCGGCACGCCGCTCGGCGTGATGGCACCCACGACGCAGCTCGAGGCGGGGAGATCGACGCTGCAGGTGATGGGCGCGAGGCAGCCGACGATGGTGAATGTGTCAGAGGCGGTAACCGTCTGCACACACGACGCATAAACCTTGTCAACCACGATGCAGTCGATTTCGGTCGGCGGAGGACACCCAGTATCGGGACAGGGGCCCGGAGTCACGGCCATGATGCACCCTCCTCGCAAATCACGTGCTCATCACGGATTGTCACAAGTTTTCCTCGCGCCTCGGCGGCCGGGGCGCTCCGGAAGCATCTTCTTCCGTCGCAGGCACTATATGACTTTGATGGCAATGTGTTACCCGGCCGGGGTTCGGCCGATGTCTTCCCTGGGGGCCGGGTGGGGATCCCGACCGCTCGAGCCAATAAGGTGCCGGGCTGGCTCGACCAGCGAGCTGCGGGCCGGCCCACCGGGCAAAATACTCATGTCCTCGAAAACGGGGCGGCGGCTTTGCTCGATGGTGTCCGATTCGGCCGGCGGCTTAGGCTAGCCCGCCGAGCCGGCTTCCACGTTGCCCAGATAGTGTTGCAGGTGACATACGGGCTGAAAGCCCAACCTGCGGCAAATGGGCGCGGAGGTGTCCGCCACCGCCGACACCAGCGCCACGGCGGCCCCCTGCCCGCGGGCGTCCCGCAGCCGAGCCGCCGTGAGCGCGCGGTACACCCCCCGGCCGCGCGCCGAGGGGACGGTGGCCGACCCATTCAGCAGCGCCGTGTCCGGCGCCAGCCACGAAAGTGTGGCCCACCCGACCGGTGCTTCGGACCCCTCCTCCCACGCGAGATAGCCCACGGTGGCGCGGTCCCCGCCGCCCGTGGGCACCAACAGGCCCCGCATGCTGGCTGCAAGCACTTCGGCGGTCATGCCCATGCCGTACGCGGCTGCCAGCGTTGCGGCTTGGGCCGTGAGCTCGTCGGCGGAGGCGGGGCGCACCGCCACCCCCGCGGGGGTCGCGATGGGCCGCTCCCACTCCGTGAAGGCCAATCCCTCCAAGGCTTCGCCCACCCGGAGCCCCCGCCTCAGGAGCCGGTCGCCCAAGTCGGGCGGCTGGCTTAAGGGACCTACGATCCAGGTGTATGGCAATCCCTCAAACACTTGCTGCACGGCAGAAATCGCTTGTTCCACCTCGTCGGGGGCTAGCCGCGCCCGCCCCACTAGGTTTGCCTGAGGCACCGGCATGCCGCTCTTGAGCCCGCGCACCCCGGGCACGCCCAGATCCGGCGCCCCTCGGGCGGACATCGTGGCAAAGGGCAGCGCATCCAGCCACCAAACGAGGCGGACTTCATCGATCATGCAGGTCGGCCGGTCACCGCCACCCAGGTGCGCGGCGCGGATTGGACCTCTGCCGATGCCTCGTCCATGTACACGTACGTTGTGTTTTCGATCGTGGAGAAGGCGGCGTGCCGGCCATCGGGCGCCAGCACGACGGCGTTCATGCCGCTCCAGAACGCGTCCACCAGCCAGTCCAGCTCCAAAAACGCCTGGCGCCCCGCCTCGGCAGGACTCTGGCCATCCTTCAGGCCGCGCACCACCGTGTGGGCAGTGGCCGCCCGAATGGCCATCTCGCCGCGGCCGGTGCACGCGGCCGCGCCGTACCGGTCGTCGCAGTAGTTCCCGGCGCCGATGACCGCGGAGTCGCCCACACGACCCGGGTACTTCCAAGCGAAGCCGCTCGTGCTCACACCCGCTGCCACGTGTCCCGCGCCGTCCAGGGCAAGCACGTTGACGGTGCCCGCGTCCTTGCCCGAGGCCCGCTCGGGGTCCAGCGCGAGCCGCCCCACCATGGCCCGCAGGATCTTGCCGGCATAGCGCCCGCTGTCCGGATCTTCGCCGGACAAGCCGCGCTGGTAGATGCGGTGGGCTTCCTCCGTCAGCAGCTCCGTCACGGGAAAACCACACTCGCGGGCGAACCTCTCGGCGCCGGCCCCGACCAGGAAAGCATGGGGCAGCTCCTCCATCACGCGACGCGCCAGCGAAATGGGATGCAGCACGCCATGCACGCCTCCCACCGCCCCGGCGGCCAAGGTGGCCCCGTCCATAATGCTGGCATCAAGCTCGACCTCACCCACCAGGTTCGGCAACCCCCCCAGTCCCACACTGTGATCCTCCGCATTGCTTTCCACGGCCCAGATGGCCTGCTCGACGGCGTCCAGCGCCGTCCCTCCCGCGCGCAGGATCTCCATACCCCGCTCAAGGCCCACCCGCGCATTGGAACTTCCGATGATGACCATGGCTGACGGCTCCCCTCCGATGACTTCGATGATCTCCGATCTCCACATGGTGCGGCGATATGTTGGGACCCACGGCCCACCGGCCGCTCGGGACGCGCCTTGTTATTTGACCCCGCGCGCCAAATCCCTGCCGATTCGCCACCGTCAACTTGTGGCAGCGGCGGGTGGCAGAGCGGCACCAGCCATTCGACGGGGCGGGAGGCCTAGCCCAAAACCCGAACTGCGCGCGTCGCCACACCGCCACACCGTGGCCTCGATCCGCCAGCGGCCGAGCCGCCCAACCCCCACTATCCGAATTCGGCGGCCCACGCTTCGAGCCGATGTCGAATCCGATCGCGCTGCGAACGCCGGGCCCCCCCGCCGCTCCCCTGGCTGGAGAGCGGCCAGTGCACCCACGCGACGCCGGGCATCGGTGTGGGAGTCGGCAGGGGTCCGAGGACAATGAGGACGCTCGGGCGAGGAATGTCCGCGGGGGCAAAGCGCCGCGGCAGCACATCCAACTCTAGTCCCCATTCGGCCAGCGACTCCCGAGCCCGCGGGTCGACGTCCGCCGCCGGCTCGACCGCCCAAGCGTCCACCCGCCATCCCTCCCCCAGCATCGCCCTGGCCATCGCGGTGGCCATGGGGGACAGCGCCTCCCCTGTCAGATCCACGAACCCGAGCTGCCTCACGCGCTCGGCGGGTCCGACACCGCCAGGCCCAGCCGCCACGCTAGAAACCCCAACTGATCTCCCTGAGACGCCGCCTGCCAGTTAAAGGGCTTGCCCATGCCATGGCCCACCTGGCCTTCCTCCCGATATAGGATGGGGGCCGGCCCCGCCTGGGCCGCCTGCAGCCGCGCCGCCATCTTGCGCGCGTGCAGGGGGTCCACGCGACTGTCCTTGTGCGCCGCCCAGAGAAGCGTGGCCGGGTATTCGGTCCCCGGCTTGACGTGATGGTAGGGTGAGTACTCGTAGAGGTACCTGAATTGCTCACGCTCGACGTCGGCCGACCCGTATTCGCTCGCCCAGATGTGGGCGATGAGAAAGCGCGGATAGCGCAGCATGTCCAGCAGCGGCACCCCGATCACGGCAGCGGCAAACAGCTCCGGCCGCTGCGTAAGGGCGGCGCCCATGAGGAGACCCCCGTTGCTGCGCCCCGTGATGCCCAGATGCGCAGCGTCCGTCATGCCCGCTTCGATCAAGCGGGTGGCCGCCGCTAGGAAGTCGTCAAACACGTTTTGCTTGTGCTCGCGCATGCCTGCCCGATGCCATGCCTCTCCGTATTCGCTGCCGCCCCGCAAGACGGCCGACGCCCACCGGCCGCCCGCCGCCACCCAAACCGCCACGTCGGGAGAATACGTCGGGGTGGTGGCCGCGTTGAATCCCCCGTAGCCGGTCAGCACCGTGGGCAAGGGACCCGCCGGGCCACCGGCCGGCTCGATGACAAACAAGGGCAACCGCGTGCCGTCGCGCGACCTGGCCCACTCTTGCCGCACCGCCACCGCCACCGGCCAGTGATCCGGCACCACCAAGGGCACGGCGCAGAGGTCGGCCACCGCATACACTCCTGGCTTGGCCACAAATGACTCGAACACAAAGTAGAAGCGCTCATCGGTGGGGGACGCGGCGAGCCCGCTCACCGTGCCCAAGCCGGGCAGCGCAACCGGCTCGCCGCGCCCGGCGGCCAGATCCCAGCGCACCAGCTCCGAATGCGCGTCCACCAGGTAGTGTAGCCAGAGCACCCCCCGGCTGACCGCAAAGTCCAGCAGCGTCGCGTCGGGTCGCTCGGGAACCACCTGCCGCGCGTCGGACCAGGTCACCGTGGTGTCGAGCGGAACCCGCATGATGCGGCCGCGCGGCGCGCGCAGATTGGTGAGCACGTAAAACGTATGGCCGGCCAGCAGCCCCGCGTACTGCGTGTCGGGCTCGGCGGCCAGCTGCGTCAGCTGGGTGCCCCGCTCACGGTCGGCAAACCACAGCTCCGCCCCGTGCCACCCGTGATGGACCGACACCAGCAGGAAGCGCCCTTCGTCGGACAGCATCACCCCGGGAAAGTCATCCCGCTCCATGGCGGACCCGAAAACTTCCGGGTCGGGCCCCGAACCCGCCATGCTGTGAAAGAACAAGCGCACATTGTAAAACTCTTCACCCGGCGGCATGGTGCCCGGCTCGGGATAGCGCGTGTAGTAGAACCCGTGCCCCTCGGGTTCCCAGGCGACCGAAGACGCGCGCGCGCGGGGGATGGCCACGTCCAGATCCGTGCCCAGGTCAATGTCGCGGGCGTACAGGGTGCTCCACTCGTCACCCTCGGTCGACAGGCCGTACGCCACGAAGCGCCCGTCCAGGGATGGCTGGTACCAGTCCAGCGCCGCCAGTTCCGAGGTTCCCCGTTGCGCCGGGTCCAGCACCACCTCCTCCCGGTCGTCAAACACACCCCGCCGATACAGGACGGGCTGGGCGGAGCCGGTAGGCCGCTGCGCGTAAAACAGATAGCGCCCCGCCCGCCGGAGCTCCCGCACACCGCCCACCGACGCTTCGGCCAGCCACCGGGCTCGGAGCGCCGCCGTCTCCGGCCGGCTTCCCAGCACCGCGTCGGTTCGCTGGTTTTGCTGGGCGGCCCAGCCGAGCGTCTCAGGGTCCTCCCCCTGCTCCAGCCACTGGTAGGGGTCGGGCACCGCTGTGTTGTGCCAGTGGTCGACCGTGGACGCCGCTCGCGTGGGCGGAGCCGGTGGCAGCATCGCATCCCCATTCCCGTTTGCCCTGGTCATGTCGGCTCATCTCCTGTCGCCGCTGGCGCATTTCCGTATCCGTCTCCCGGAGTAGGTTCGCCATCCCGGCAAGGATTCCCGCCTGCGAGGTCACCTCGGAAATTGTTTGTCACTTTGCTCGGCAGCCGAGCCCGTTGGCACACGCGAAGTCCGTCGCCCCGATTCCCGCGGGAAGATGGCTTGTGCGTCTCTGATGCCTGTCCAGCAAGCGTTACAGGGATCAGGACCGTCGCGGCGACTTGTCCGGCGGCAGGCGGCCGGTGTCGGGCACCCGCGCATCCACGAGTGAGGCGGCCGCTCCACGCCACAGTCTTAACACAACCTTAACTTTAATTATTCTCCAATTCGGAGCTGCGAGGGTTACAATTTAGTCATCCCTCAGGGACCGCATCCGGATACGGAACCGAGAGACAAGCTGATGCGACACAGAAGGAGGAAGAACGATGATGCTTCGGGAGTGTGCTGACTGCCATCGGACCTACTGGGTGACGACCGCTTCGCCGTTGGGCCCAGGATCGGTCGGTTTGTGCAACAGCTGCGCGGCGCGGCGGCGTGCGGAAACCCGTCTCTGGCTGACCATGCCGCTTCGGTCCTGCTAACAGTGCTGTCGGCCAGGGGCCATACGGCCCCTCTTTTCTTTTTGTGCGGCTCCTCCGCCGTGCCCCGGTGGGGCAGATCGCCGGCGGACTTGCGCTCGTTTGATACCGTAGTAGCGTAGTAGGATACCGGCGAGATGCGAGGAGGCGATCGCTACGGGACCACAGCGGCGTGGAAGAGGGTTGGTGCTCCCCATCGCGGGCGTGTTTATCGTCGCGCTCATCGTGGCCATTCTGCTGAACCCGCAGGCGGGGCTCATGCACCTGGTGCCGCGTGTTCTGCAGGACCCGGTGCGGGCCGTCTTGGTGCTGGCGTTCGGCGCCCTCTTGTCATGGCTCTTGGAGCGCTACTGGTTCGGACGGGTACAGCCCGGGCGCGGGCCGTTGCCCGTGCGCCAAGTCACCGCGCTGCGCTTCGTCATGCGCCTCGTGCTGTACATGGCGGTGGCGGTGGGCGTGCTCGCCGCTTTTGGCGTGGGCGTGCCCTCGGTCGTGTTTGGCGGGGCCTTTCTGACCGTGGTGCTGGGCCTCGCCGGGCAGACGGTGCTGGCCAACATGCTGGGCGGCATCTGGCTCGTGATGTTCCATCCCTTTGAAGTTGGCGATCGGGTGGAAATCATCACGTGGCAATATCCCCTCCTGATGCCCTCATATGGGCACGAGGCACTTAAGCCCAGTTACGTCGGCACCATCACGGACGTGTCGCTCATGTATACCCAGATGAACACCGACACCGGCCTCCCCATGAGCATCCCCAACGGCATTTTGGTGCAGGCCGCCATCACCAACCGCAACCGCGGCGACGTGCATCGGCTGCGCGTGCGCTTCGAGGTGGATCAGCACGTTGACCCAGATGCGCTGGTCGCCGCCATCGAGCGGCGGCTCGCGCACTCGGTTCCGGGGGTCCAGGTGCTGATGGTGGATGTGAGCCCCACCACGTATTCGGTGGTGGTGATCGTCGACCACCCCGACACCGATGACGCCATGCGCCACCGCGTGCTGCGGGCCGCGTGGGCGGCCCTGGGCGAGATCCAGCAACGCGCGGAGGACGCCGCGCCCCAACCCGCCGACGCGTAGGCGCCGCGCTGACCGTGGCCTCGGCCACGGTCAGCGCGTGAGCAGCGCGCGGCCGAAAAACAGGACGTTCGCAGGGCGCTCGGCCAGCCGTCGGGTAAAATATGCATACCAGTCCTCCCCGTAGGGCACGTACACCCGGGTGGCATGGCCCGCCCGCGCCAATTCGCGCAGTACCGACAACTTGATGCCGTAAAGCATTTGGAACTCGTAGCGGTCGCGGGGCAGTCGAATGCGCTGGAAGTGCAGCAACAGGTCCCGCAGGATCGCTTCGTCGTGCGTCGCCACCGCCACATGGTGCCCCGCCTCCACCGCCTGCTTGACCAGCCGCACATAGCTGGCGTCGACATCGGCCTTGTTCGGGTACGCCAGCTCGGGTGGCTCGCGGTACGCTCCCTTGACAATCCGCAGACGCCGCGGCCGGTCCGACAGCGCGGCGAGGTCGTCGCGGGTACGGTACAGGTACGCCTGCAGCACCAGGCCCACGCGGTCAGGCGAAAATTCGTCGGCCAGTCGGCGGTACACGTCGATGGTGTCGCTGGTATAGGGGGTGTCTTCCATGTCGATGCGCACAAACCCGGTGGGTCCGTCCGCGCCCTCAAAGGCCGCAGCGCGCTCCACTACCCGCCGCGTGTTTTGAAACCCCAGTGCACCATCGACCACCAGCCCCATCATCGTGAGCTTCACCGACACGTTGCCCGCGAGGTGCTCGCGGTCCAGGGCGTCCAAGAGATCTAAGTAGCTCGCGCACGCCGCCTGGGCGCTGGCGGCATCCTTGACCCCTTCCCCCAGGTGGTCCAGCGTGACCCCAATGCCCTCCTGCTGCAATTGACGCGTGACCGCGACCGCATCCGCCAGGTGCTCCCCCGCCACGAAGCGCCGGGCCCCCATCTTAAACCCGTAGCGCTTGACCGTGCCCGACACCACCGGATTGTCCGCCACGGCCAGAATCATCTCGCGGAACATAGGTCGCCTCCTAGAACCAAACTTGCTCCAGACAGAGCCCCCGGGCGGGCGCTGCCTGAAAGGCGCCCACGTGCTCCGGGTGCTCCAGCGCCCGGGCGATGGGGTCCGCACAGCCGACTGATGCGGCGGCCCACATGGCCCCTACCATCAAACGCACCATATGATACAGGAAGCCATCCCCCGTGACCCAATACACCCAGCCCGGAGACCCCGGGGACGCCGCGACCCAGTGCGACGCAAACACCTGCCGCACGGTGGTGCCGGCCGACGATCCCTGGTGCCGAAAGGCCCCGAAGTCGTGACGACCCACGTACAGGGCCGCCCAGGCGTTCAGCGGCCCTAAGGCGAGCGCCGTGGGCGCCACCGCCACGCGCCCCACCCAGAACGGATCCAGCGGCGGCTCGGCCACGACCCGGTAGGAGTAGGCTTTGGCGCGGCTCCGCCGCGGGTCAAACGACGCGGGGACGGCGCGCACGTCCCGCACCCGAATCGCCGGGGGCAGCCGCCGGTTCAGGACGGCGGTCAGCCGAACGAGCGGCACGGGCACCGCCTCGGAGCGCCACACCGCCACCTGTCCCTGGGCATGCACGCCCGCGTCCGTGCGCGAGGCGCCCTGCACCCGTGCGCGCACCCCGGTCACCGCCCAGAGGGCCTCCTCCAGCACCCCCTGGACGGTAACCGCGCGCGGCTGATACTGAAACCCCGAGAAGGCGCTGCCATCGTACGCCACGGTCATCGCCAGGGCCACAGCCACCCCTCCCTGCCCGCCGCCGCCATGAGGCCGACCCACACCCCGCACCCCACCACCCAACGCCAGTCGCCCGCCTGCCAGCGGGCGCGAGCCGCCGGCAGGGGAGGCCGCTTGAGCCACAGCACCAGCGCCATCTCTTCCGTCCGCCCCAGCGCGCGGGCCAACAAAGGCACCACGGTCGCCGCTGCCCTCGCGAGGCGGGCGCGAAAGCCGCGACCGGGGTCCCTGGCCTCGAGTCCCCACTGGAGGCCGCGCCACTCCGCCCGCAGCAGCGGGACGAAGCGCACCATCATCGCGGCCGCCAGCGCCGCGTCCTCGGCCAGCCGGTGGCCCAAGGCGGCCAGCGCCTCGTACACCACCCCGTACACTTCCCCCGGCAAGAGTCCCGGCAGCAGGTGCTCGGCCCCCGCCACCGCGATCCACGTGCCGGCGGCCGTCTGGACTGCCGCCTCAGCCCCGGAGGCGCTGAAGCCGGTGGCCCACCACGCCGAAGCCCCCCAAAACAGGGCCCACGGGGTGAACCGCACCACGGCGCGACCCCATTGCCGGCGCAGAGGGCGCGACTGCCGCGCCGCCAACACGCCAGCGCCCACGCCCATCCCCACCAATCCCGCCGCCGGCGCCACAAAGCCGGCGGCGGCCCACAGCACCAACACCAGGAGCCGTGCCGCGGCATGGCGCGGACCGGTGGCCGCCGTCACCGCGCAGCCAGGATGTCGCGCGCCAGCTCGTCCGCATCCCACCAGCAGGACCCCGGAAGCTGCCGGGCACTCAGTGCCTTAACGACCGCGAACAACTCCGGCCCGGCCGTGAGGCGCTCCGCCACCGCTGCCGGCGCCGCGTCCGCCACCACCCGGAGGCCCTCCATCCACAGAACCCGAGACACCGCCTTCATCAGCCACACCCAGTCATGGCTCGCCACCACCACCAGCCGCGCAGCCGCAAGTTCCGACAGAATCTCGTAGGTGACGCGGCGCGCCGGCTCATCCACCCCCGCGGTCGGCTCGTCCAGGAGCACAAGCGGCGCATCCGACTGCAGGAGCGCGGCCAGCGCCACCCGCCGGCGCTCTCCACTGGACAGCTGATAGGGCGGGTGGTGCTCGAGATGCGCCACCCCAAGCCGCTCCAGCGAAGCACGCCCCCCGGGGCCCACCACCTGAGCCACGGTGGCGCCCACCAGCTGCCACTCGGGGGGCTGCAGCACCAGGCGCCGCCGGGGCGGCGTGAGCTCCACGGCCAGGCAGCCGCTGGCCACCGGGTGCACCCCGGCCAGGCACCGCAGGAGCGTGCTCTTGCCGCCCCCCGTCGGCCCTACCACGCCTAAGAGCCCCGGCCCCTCAATCGTCCGCGTGCCGACCTCGAGCGGCCCGGCGGGTGTGCGAAACACCACGCCGCTCAGCGCGAGGCGCGAGCGACCCATTCCACCAAGCGGGTGGGATCCAGCGTCACCGGCGCTGTGGCGCCGCGGGGGTCCCGGCGGAGCGCACGCCCGGTCGCCGCGACCGCCGAGCCCGGCACCGCCCAGGGGTGGGGCTCGTGCGCCACCAGGCTGGCCGGCGTGTTGTCAAACACCACCCGCCCGGCGTCAAGCACCACGACGCGGTCCGCCGCAGCCATTTCGGCAGCCGCGTGCGTGGCGATGAGGATGGTGGCGCCCTCGTCGGCCAGTTCGCGGATGAGTCGGCGCACGGCGGCCGCCGTCTCGGGGTCCAGGGTTGCCGTGGGCTCATCCAGCAGCCACACGGCGGCGCCGCCAGCAAACCAGCCGGCCAGCGCCACGCGCTGCTTCTCTCCCGGCGACAGCGTGTCCACACCCCGGGCGGCGAGCCGACCGAGCCCAAAGCGGTCAAGCGCCGCCGCCACACGAGCGGGCGGCGGGCGGTAAAAGGTGACATGGTCACGGACCGTGGCCCCCACTAGGCCGCCGTCGACGTCGGAGGACAGCCAAGCCACCGTCCCCCCGGGAATCTCCCCTGGGGCCCACGGGCCCACCCGGACAACCCCGCGACTTGGCGCGAGCGCCCCTGCCACCACCTTCAAAAGCATCGACTTGCCGGAGCCGTTCGCCCCCAGCACGGCAACACTCTGCCCCGGGGGCACCTGGAGGTCCACATCCACCAAGACCGGCGGACGCGGTGGAAACCACACCGCAACACCGGCCAGCTCCAAGCCCAGCACGCTTAGACCAGTTCCAAGATCGCCATCGGGGCGGCATCCCCCTGGCGCACTCCCACGCGCAAGATGCGGGTGTACCCGCCCTGGCGCTCCTGGTAGCGGGGCCCGATCGTCTGAAACAAATCACGCACCACGTCAGGATCCAGCACATACGCCAACGCCTGTCGGCGGGCGTGCAGGTCACCTCGCTTGGCCAACGTGATCATGCGTTCGGCCATCACCCGCGCCTCCTTGGCCCGCGGCACCGTGGTTTGAATGCGGCCATGCCGGAGGAGCGACGTCACCAGCCCGCGCAGGAGCGCCCGCCGCTGATCTGCCGGTTTGCCCAGTTTCCGAAAGCTTGCCACAGGGATGTCTCCTTCGTCTTCGTTTCGTTGCGCGCCTACTCGTCCGAGGGCCGGAGCCCCAGGCCCAGGTGCCCAAGCTTTTCCTTGACCTCTTCCAAGGATTTCTTGCCCAGGTTGCGCACCTTCATCATGTCTTCGTCCGTCTTGTTGGTCAGCTCGCGAACGGTGTTGATGCCGGCCCGCTTCAGGCAGTTGAACGACCGCACCGACAGGTCCAGCTCGTCGATGGGCATTTCCATCAAGCGGTCGCGTCGGTCCTCGTCACGGCCCATTCCGAGTTCCACGCCGCCACCGGCGTCCGACAGATTGACGAACAGGCGCAGATGGTCCGCCAGGATTTTGGCTCCCACCGACACGGCTTCCTCGGGACTCATGGTCCCGTCGGTCCACACCTCGAGCGACAGGCGGTCATAGTCGGTGATGTGTCCGACGCGTGTGTTTTCCACATGCCAGTTCACGCGCCGCACGGGGCTGAACAGCGCGTCGACGGGCACCACGCCTAACGCTTGGTCCACCTTCTTGTTCTTTTCGGCCGGTGCGTAGCCGCGGCCCCGCTCCACAGTCATTTCCATGGATAGCCGGCCGCCCTCGTCGATGTGCGCCAGCACATGCCGACCGTTCACCACCTCGACGTCCGCGTCGCTCACAATGTCGGCCGCCGTGACGGTTGCCGGGCCGGTCACATCCACCCGCACGAGGCGCGGCTCGTCGCCGTACATCCGCAGCGCCAGCTGCTTGATGTTCAGCACAATCTCCGTCACGTCCTCGACCACACCGGGGATCGTGGAAAATTCGTGCAGCACTCCCTCGATGCGAATGGAGGTCACCGCGCTACCGGGCAGGGACGACAGCAACACGCGGCGCAGCGCATTGCCCAGCGTGATGCCGTAGCCCCGCTCCAACGGCTCGACATGAAACTGCCCGTACGGAAACTGCTCCTGGTTGTCGACCCGGCGAATGTCCGGCCGCTGCTTTTCAATCTCGGTCATGGCCAGCCCCAAAGGGCCTTGCCCCCCTTCTTCCTTCCACCCCGACCACCCCGAGCGCTAACCGAGGCGGCTATCCGCGCCGTGAGTACCACTCCACGATGAGACGCTCCTGGACCGGCACTTCCACCTCTTCACGGGTGGGCAGGCGCAACACCTTGCCTTTCAGCTCAGGCGCATCGACTTCCAGCCAGGGTGGCACGCCCCGGGGAGCGGTTTCCTTGATGATGGGAAAGCGCGACTTCGGCTTGCTTGACGCCCGCACGGCAATCATGTCCTCCGGGCGCGTCTGATACGAGGGAATGTCCACCTTGTGGCCATTGACCTCGAAGTGTCCATGCCGCACCAGCTGACGCGCCTCCGGCCGCGAGGCTGCCAGGCCCATGCGATACACCACGTTGTCCAGCCGCCGCTCGAGCAGTTGCAGCAACGTGGCGCCCGTCACGCCGCGCTTGCGGCTCGCCACGCGGAAATATCGGCGGAACGGTCCCTCCATCACGCCGTAGGTGCGGCGCACCTTTTGCTTCTCGCGAAGCTGCACGCCATACTCCGACATCTTGGCGCGGCGCCCTTGGCCATGCTGACCCGGCGGAAAGGGGCGGCGCACCACCGGGCACTTTTCCGTAAAACACTTGTCGCCCTTGAGAAACAGCTTCGTGCCTTCTCGCCGGCAAAGCTTGCACACAGGTCCTGTGTAACGGGCCATGCTCTCCTCCTTCGCACCTTTCGAATGGTGCTCATCTGCGCATCGTTCGCCTGGGACTGTTTGACGTCTTAGACGCGGCGCCGCTTGGGCGGTCGACATCCGTTGTGCGGAATCGGGGTGACGTCCTTGATCATGCTGACCTCCAGCCCGGCGGCCTGCAGCGAGCGAATGGCGGCTTCGCGACCAGCGCCCGGGCCTTTCACAAATACTTCCACTTCGCGCAGCCCGTACTCCATGGCACCCCGGGCGGCGGCTTCGGCCGCCAGCTGGGCGGCGAACGGCGTGCTCTTGCGGGACCCCTTGAATCCGGCTTGTCCCGACGACGCCCACGAGAGCGCGTTGCCCTGAGGATCTGCAATGGTCACGATGGTGTTGTTAAAAGTCGATCGGATGTGCGCGACGCCGCGCTCAATGTGGCGGCGATCGCGCCGCTTGGTTTTGTTGGACCGGCGAATCGGCATCGGATTCCTCCTCCGGTAAACTTCAGTAGCGGACTCGCGGCGGCGGCTCAGCGCTTGCGCCGCACACCCACGGTGCGCTTCGGTCCCTTGCGCGTCCGCGCATTGGTTTTGGTACGCTGGCCTCGAACCGGTAGCCGGCGGCGGTGGCGAATGCCCCGATAGCTTCCGATGTCTTGGAGCCGCTTCACCGAGAGCTGCACCTCGCGGCGCAGATCCCCCTCCACGCGGTACGCTTCGGTCTGCTCACGCAACCGTCGCTCCTCATCCTCGGTCAGGTCGCGCACCCGCGTGTTGGGGTCGACGCCCGCGGCCTCAAGGATCTTCCGGCCGTTGGACCATCCAATTCCGTAGATATAAGGCAGCGCCGCCTCGATCCGCTTGTCGCGCGGCAGATCAATTCCTGCAATCCGGGCCATGTTCTCTCCCCTTTGCCTGTCGGTGCTCCGCGGCTGCTAGCCTTGGGCCTGCTTGTGCTTCGGGTTCGGACAAATCACGATCACCCGCCCGTGCCGCTTCAGCACTTTGCACTTCTCGCACATCGGCTTCACTGATGCTCGGACCTTCATGATCCGCCCTCCTTTCTCCCGCCCAGCCGGAGTGATGCGGCGGCCGCCTCTCGGCCGTCCTACTTGAACCGATAGGTGATGCGGCCCCGCGTCAAATCGTACGGTGACAGCTGGACCGTCACCTTGTCGCCCGCCAAAATGCGGATAAAATGCATCCGAATCTTGCCCGACACATGGGCCAGCACCTTGTGGCCGTTGGCCAGCTCCACGCGAAACATCGCGTTGGGCAGCGGCTCGATCACGGTGCCCTCCACTTCGATGGAATCGTCCTTTCCCAACCTCGTCCCCCCTTCCGCGTCGCTAATCTGCCGCTCTGCCAAATATGCCCTCGCTCGGCATGTTTGAACCAGCCACGCGCGGCGCCACGGCGGGCGCTACCCATTCGCTGATTGTACCGCGTTTGACCCGCTTTCGGCTAGTTGTGTCAGCACGCGGGTTCCGGACTCCTCGATGAACACGCTGTGCTCGAAGTGGCACGACAAACTTTGATCGGCCGTCACCACCGTCCAGCCGTCATCCCGCACCACGACGTGCCAGTCCCCGGCGTTGACCATTGGCTCAATGGCCAGCGCCATCCCATTCTTGATGAGCGGGCCGCGGCCCGCCACCCCGTAGTTCGGCACCTGTGGATCTTCGTGCATGGCGCGCCCGACGCCATGGCCGACGAAGTCCCGCACGACCCCGAATCCCTCGGGGTCCACGACCGCCGACACCGCCGCCCCAATGTCCCCGATGTGGGCGCCCACCACGGCAGCGGCGATGCCGGCCGCCAGGGAGCGGGCGGTGACCTCCAGGAGCCGCGCCGCGGTCTCACTGGGCGGTGCCTCACAAAACACCGACACGGCGGCGTCTCCGACCATGCCCTGGATGCGAGCGCCGAGGTCCAGGCTCACGAGATCTCCCGGGTTGAGGCGGCGGCTGCCGGGAATTCCGTGCACCACCTCGTCGTTCACCGACACGCACACGCTGGCCGGATAGGCGGGTTGACTCGGGTGAGCCTGGTACCCTTTGAACACCGGCTCGGCGCCGCGGCGCCGAATCTCGGCCTCGGCCAGGCGGTCCAGCTCCCGGGTGGCCAGCCCCGGCCGCACCGCTGCCTGGAGCAGGCGCAGCACCTCGGCCACAATCCGGCCCGCCTCCACCAGCCCATCCCGCTCGGAGGGCGACTTCAACTCAATCACGGCCCAGCGCCTCCTCCAGGCGAGCCGCCACCGCGTCCACCGAGCCCACGCCGTCCACCCGCAAGAGCCGACCGTCGGCGGCATAAAACGCCTCCAAGGGGAAGGTCTCCGTCTCGTACACCGTGAGGCGATGCGCGACGGTGGCCTCGGCGTCGTCTTGGCGCCGCTGCAGGCTCGCACCGCAGCGGTCGCACCGGTCCGCGACCGCGGGCGGGCTCCATTCGATGTGATACGTCGCCTGGCACTGGGGACAGAACCGGCGCCCCGTGAGGCGCGCCACCAGGATCTCGCGCGGCACCTCCAGCACCAGAGCGGCGTCCAGTCGCTGACCGGCCGCCGCCAACTGCTCGTCCAGCGCCCTGGCCTGGGCCACGCTGCGGGGAAACCCGTCAAAGACGGCGCCCTCTGCCGCGTCGCGCTGCGCGAGCCGGTCCGCCACCATCGAGAGCGTCACCCCATCGGGCACGAGGTCTCCGCGGCGCATGTACGCATCGGCCTCACGGCCCAGCGGCGTGCGGTTCCCCACATGATGGCGAAACAAGTCCCCGGTGGACACATGCGCCACCCCCAACCACGCCGCCAGCCGCACGGCCTGCGTGCCCTTGCCGGCGCCCGGCGGACCCAAGATCACCACCTGCCTGTTAGTGCTCATCCCATGAACCCCCTGTAGTTCTGCATCAAGAGATGCGAGCGCATCTGCTTCAACGTATCCAGGGACACCATCACGATGATCAACAGCGAGGTGCCGCCGAAATACAGCGACTGCACCGGAATGACCATCGTGACGAAGCTCGGCATCACCGACAAGGTGGCCAGGAACAGGGCGCCCACCCACGTGAGGCGAAAGCTGATCCGCGCCAGGTACTCGGCCGTTGCCTTGCCCGGGCGAATGCCGGGAATGAACCCGCCCGCCTTCTTCAGGTTGTCCGCCACGTCATCTGGCTTGAACATAACCTGGGTGTAAAAAAATGTGAACACCATGACCAGGAGAAATTCCACGAGAATATACGGGGCCGAGACAAAGTTAAAGTTCGTCTGCAAAAAGGTTAGCCACGACTTGTTGACAAACTGCCCGACGGTCGTCGGAAGAAACAGCAGCGAGATGGCGAAGATGACGGGAATCACCCCGGCCTGGTTCACCCGGATGGGCAGATGGGTACTGCCGCCCTGGTACATGCGGCGCCCCACGACGCGTTTGGGATATTGGATGGTGATCCGCCGGTACCCTTCGCTGATGAAGATGACGCCGCCGGTGATGACGACCGCAGCCACGAGGAACAGCACAATCACGACCGCGGGCGTTACGCCGGCGGACAAATAGGCCCGCACCTGGCTCACGGTGTACGGCAGGCGCGAAATGATGCCGAAAAACACAAGCAGCGAAATGCCGTTGCCGATGCCCTTGTCGGTGATTTGCTCCCCAATCCACATCAGGATCAGGGTGCCCACCGTCAGCAGCGCCGCGGTTAGCACGGGATCGCCCAGCCCGGGATGCGCAAAGGCCGGCACCCCTCCGGAACTGTAGTGGGAGAGATAATATGCCACGCCGGCTGACTGCAGGATGCCCAGCACCAGTGTACCCCACCGGGTATACAGGGTAATTTGGCGCTGGCCCTCCTCACCTTCTTTGGACCACTCTTCCACCTTGGGAATCACGACCGTCATCAGTTGCATGATGATGGACGCGTCGATATACGGGATGATGCTCAGCGCAAACAGCGACAGCGTGGCCGTGGCGCCTCCCGAGAACAGGTTCAACAGGGCAAAAATCGTCGTGTTGCTGTTGAACAGCGTCTGAATGACCGAAGCATTCACACCCGGCAGGGCGACGTGCGCTCCCAGCCGAAATACGACCAGCGCCAGGAGCGTCACCAGGAGCCGCCGGCCCAATTGACTCTGGCGCAGCGCACGCAATACCCCGGCGGCAGGCATGGGCCGGGTGGCCATTATTCCACCTCGGCGCGGCCTTGGGCCGCTTCAATCTTCTCCCGAGCCGTTCCGGAGAACTTCTGGGCGTGCACCACCAGTGCGCGGTCAATGTCGCCCTCCCCCAGGATCTTCACCGGCAGCGGGCGGCGCACCAGCCGACGCTCGCGCAGCAAATCCGTGGTCACGTCGGTGCCGGCCGGAAACACGTTCAACTGGCCCACATTCACCACCTCGTATTCGACCCGGAAGGGATTCTGGAACCCCCGCATCGGCAGGCGCCGAATGAGGGGCATTTGGCCGCCCTCAAAGCCTGGGCGCACCCCACCGCCGCTGCGGGCATTCTGCCCCTTAGACCCGCGGCCTGCGGTCTTGCCCAAGCCAGACCCCAAGCCCCGCCCGCGGCGGGTGCGACGCACCCGAGAACCGGGCGTCGCTTTCAAATCATGCAATCTCATGCCGAGTCTCCCTTCTCGTGCCGGGGGCGCTGGGCCGGCTCCGCCGCCGCGTCGACCGCCTCCACGGACACCAGGTGCCTCACCTTGTGCACCATGCCGCGAATGTCGGGCGTGTCGTCCTTTTCCACGGTACGCCACATCTTGCCCAAGCCCAGCGCCTTCACCGTATCCTTCTGCTCATGGTGGTAGCCTATAGGGCTTTTCACCAACGTAATTCTAAGTCGACTCGGCATGCAGGCGCCCTCCCACTTCCTGAACCGTCTTACCCCGCAGACGTGCGACGGCGCGTGCGTCCTTCAGCATCTTCAGCGCCTCCATTGTCGCCCCCACCACGTTGTTGGGGTTCTTCGACCCAAGAGACTTGGACAGAATGTCCTCAATCCCGGCCATCTCCACCACGGCTCGCACGGCGCCGCCGGCGATAACCCCGGTGCCTGGTGCGGCTGGCTTCAGCAGGACGCGGCCCGCCCCAAACTCGCCCACCACCAGATGCGGGATGGTGCTGCCGATCCGGGGAACCGTGACCAAATGCTTCTTCGCGTCTTCGATGCCCTTGCGAATCGCCTCCGGAATCTCGGCCGCCTTGCCGAGCCCCGCCCCCACCCGGCCCTGGGTGTCCCCCACGACCACCACCACGCTAAAGCTGAAGCGGCGGCCGCCCATGACCACCTTGGCCACGCGATTGATGGACACCACGCGCTCCTTGAACTCGTTCTCGGCCCGCTCTCCGCGGTCGCGCCGCGGTCCGTCCTGTCTCGCCATGCTACCTCCTTGTCTAAGCTAAAAGTCGAGTCCTGCCTTGCGCGCACCGTCGGCCACCGCTTTGACGCGGCCGTGATACAAATAGCCACCCCGGTCGAACACCACCTGAGCCACGCCCCGAGCCTTGGCCCGCTCCCCGACCAACTGGCCCACGGCTTCCGCCTTAGCCACCGTCAGTCCGCCATCCAGGGCCTTGATGGCAGCATCCAGCGTACTGGCGGCGGCGATCGTCACGCCGGCAGCGTCGTCAATCACCTGAGCGTAAATATGCTGATTGGAACGAAAGACATTAAGGCGCGGACGAACCGGCGTTCCCACCACCTTGGAGCGGACTCGCAGATGGCGGCGCTTTCTAGCCGCGTTCCTGTCAAAGCGCTTGTACACGTTTATCCCTCTTCGCTGCGTTCTTGATGCTACTTCTTGCCGGTTTTGCCCACCTTGCGGCGGACACGCTCGCCCTGGTACCGGATCCCCTTGCCCTTGTACGGCTCCGGCGGGCGCACCGAGCGAATGCGGGCGGCCAGCGCCCCCACCGCCTCTTTGTCGCGGCCCTTAACCACCACCACCGTGGGCGACGGCACCTCCACCTCCAGCCCGGCCGGAGGCGTGATGCGCACGGGGTGCGAAAATCCCACCGTCAGTACGAGGTCCGCTCCCTGGCGCGCGGCGCGGTACCCGACGCCCGACAGTTCCAGGGTCTTGTGAAATCCGCTCGACACGCCCTGGACCATGTTGGCCACCAGCGACCGCGACAGGCCCCACTGCGAGCGCACCCGCTTTTCCTCGGGGTCGCCCACCGGCGTGACCAGCACCTGACTCGCCTCCACCACCACCGCCACCTCAGGGTTCAGGGTGCGGGCCAGCGCGCCACCCGGTCCCGTGACGGACACCGTGCGCCCGTCCAGCTTGATGCTCACCCCGGCCGGGATGGCGATCGGCAGCTTTCCCACCCGTGACATGTTCTTGCTCCTTCCCGTCCGCGACCGGATCTCTCCCGCCAAGCCGCGACGACCAGACACTACCAGATGTAGGCCAGCACCTCGCCGCCCACGTGCTGCTGCCGCGCCGTCCGGTCTGTCATGATGCCATGCGACGTGGACACCAGCGCGATCCCGAGTCCGCCGAGCACCCGTGGCAGCTCGTCGTGCGGCGCATACACCCGAAGCCCCGGCTTGGAAATGCGGCGAAGTCCGGTGATGACCCGCTCGCGCTTGGCGCCGTACTTCAGATACAAGCGCAGCGTACCCTGGTGGTCGTTGGCCAAGAGCTCCACCTCACGAATGAACCCTTCGGCCTTCAAGATCTGGGCGACCGCCTTCTTGACCCGGGACGACGGCACATCTACGTAGTCGCGGTACACCGTATTGGCGTTCCGAATCCGCGTCAGCATGTCGGCGATTGGGTCGTTGACCACCGTTCCACGTCTTGGCATGTCAATCACCAACTCGCCTTTCTGACGCCGGGAATCTCGCCGCGGTGGGCCAATTCCCTAAAGCACAGGCGGCACAGCCCAAAGTCGCGCAGGTATCCGCGGGGCCGACCGCACAGGCGACATCGATGATACGCCCGCACCTTGAACTTCGGGGTGCGCTTGGCCTTGGCAATCAGAGACTTTTTTGCCACTCTGTTCCTCCTATGCAATCACTTATCCAGGACCCTCAGTTCTGCGTAAAGGGCATCCCGAGACGCCGCAGGAGCTCTTCGGCCTCCTCATCGGTCCGGGCGGACGTCACAATGGTCACGTCCATCCCGCGAACTTTCTCCACCTTGTCGTAGTCGATCTCGGGAAAGATCAGCTGCTCCTTCAGCCCCAGGGTGAAGTTCCCCCGGCCATCCAACCCAGAGGTTGACACCCCGCGAAAGTCCCGCACGCGCGGCAGCGCCGTGAAGAACAGTCGCTCCACGAAGTCGTACATCCGCTGGCCGCGCAGGGTCACCTTGCACCCGATGGCCATGCCTTTGCGCACCTTGAACGACGCCACCGACTTCTTGGCCCGCGTGACGACCGGCCGCTGGCCGGCGATCGCGGTGAGATCCGCCACGGCGGCATCTAGCAGCTTGGGGTTGCCGATGGCATCCCCGACGCCCATGTTGATGACGACTTTCACCAGACGCGGCACCTGCATGGCGTTCTTGTAGTGAAAGCGCGCCTGCAGTGCCGGCGTGATGTCCGTGTCGTATGCCGCCTTCAGCGCCGATTCCACGCCCATGTCCCAGATTCCCTCCTGTCACCCGTCCCCGGCCACCTCGTCGGGCTGGTCAGTCCAACTCCTTGCCACACCGCTTGCAGGTGCGCTGCTTCTTGCCCTCGGCCGTGAACGTCATGCCCACCCGCGTCGGTTTCTTGCAGTGCCGGCATACGATCATCACGTTCGAGACGTGAATCGGGGCCTCCCGCGTCACAATCCCCTGCCCCTTGGTGTGCCGCTTGATCATGGCGACTTTCTCCACCACCACGCGCTCTTCCTTGGGCATGCTCTTGACGATCTTCCCGCGCTTGCCCCGGTCCTTGCCGGTGATGACCTGGACGGTGTCGCCTCGCTTCACTCGCATAACGACCCCTCCTACAGCACTTCCGGCGCCAGCGAAATAATCTTCATGAACTCGCGTTCGCGCAACTCGCGCGCCACCGGGCCAAAGATGCGGGTGCCGCGCGGCTCATGCTCATCGCGCAGGATCACGGCCGCGTTCTCATCGAACCGGATGCGGGAGCCGTCGGTCCGGTGCGCCCCCGTCTTGGTCCGCACGATGACCGCCTTCACGACATCGCCTTTCTTGACCATGCCATGGGGGCTGGCGGACTTGACCGAGGCCACGATCACATCGCCGATGTTGCCGTAGCGGCGAAACGAACCGCCCAGCACGCGGATGCACATGATCTCCTTGGCGCCGGTGTTGTCTGCCACCAGCAGCCGCGTTTGCGGTTGAATCACCTCGTCCCTCCTCTCCCCTTCTTTTCCCTCGATTCTCCCTGGGATCCGCCGTCAGTCCTCGGCCCGCGAGATAATCTCCACCACGCGCCAGTGCTTGTCCTTCGAGAGCGGCCGGGTTTCGACCACCCGCACCTCATCTCCCACCCGACACGCGTTCTCAGCGTCGTGTGCCTTCAGTCGCGCCGTGCGCCGAATCCGCCGCTTGTACAGGGGATGCGGGGTCAGGCGCTCTACCGCCACCACCACGGTTTTGTCCATCTTGTCGCTCACCACACGGCCCACCCGCACCTTCCGGCCCCCGTAGGGGCGCGGCGCCGCGGGCTTCGCTGCCTCGTCTTGCGCCACTAGCTTCTCGCCACCTCCCTGTCGCTCACCGAATCCCCTGGGCCCGCTCGGTCAGAATCGTGTGTACCCGCGCAATGTCCTTCTTGACTTGACGCACCCGCATCGGGTTCTCGAGCTTCATGGTGGCGATCTGAAACCGCAGGTTGAAAAGCTCGCTCTTGAGTTCCTTCAGCTTGTCGTGCAGCTCCGCGTCGGACAGGCCCCGCACTTCGCTAGGCTTCATCGGCGGCCACCTCCGGCGCCGGCCGCACCACAAACTCGGTGCGAATCGGCAACTTATGCCCGGCAAGGCGCATCGCCTCTTTGGCGGTCGCCTCGGACACGCCGGCCATCTCGAACATGATCCGGCCGGGCTTCACCACCGCCACCCAGTACTCCGGATTGCCCTTCCCGCTCCCCATCCGAGTTTCCGCAGGCTTCTTGGTCACCGGCTTGTCCGGAAAGATCGTAATCCACACCTGTCCTCCGCGGCGCACGTGCCGGGTCATGGCCACGCGCGCGGCCTCGATCTGCCGATCCGAGATCCACGCGTTTTCGAGCGCGCGGAGCCCATACTCGCCAAACGACACTTTGTTGCCCCGCATCGCCTTACCGCGGCGATTGCCCCGGTGCTGCTTTCTGAACTTGGTCCGCTTCGGTGCCAGCATCTAGCGTCCGCCTCCTCCGCTGCCCAGGTCCGGCGCCGGCCGGCGCCGCACCTGGCCCGGCAGCACCTGGCCCTTGTAGATCCACACTTTCACGCCGATGATCCCGTACGTGGTGTGTGCCTCGGCAAACCCGTAGTCAATGTCCGCCCTGAGCGTGTGCAGCGGAATTGAGCCATCCCACTGCCACTCCCGCCGCGCGATGTCCGCGCCGCCCAGCCGCCCGGCGACCGCAATCTTGATCCCTTTGGCGTTTTGCCGCATCGCCCGCTGCAGCGACTGCCGCATCGCCCGGCGAAAGGCGATGCGCTTCTCCAACTGCGAGGCAACGCTCTCGGCCACCAGTTGCGCGTCGGTCTCGATGTTGCGAACCTCGACGACGTTCAGGTTGACCTGCTTCTGGCTCAGCGCCTCCAATTGCTTGCGCAGCGCTTCGACGCCGACGCCGCCCTTGCCGATCACCATGCCGGGCTTGCCGGTATGCACCGTGACGCGGAGCCGATTGGACGCGCCGCGCTCAATCTCCACCCGACTGATGCCGGCGTTCTTGTGCCGCGCCTTGATATGCTGGCGTATCGCCCGGTCCTCCACCAGCAGGTCGGGCGTTGTCTTCCGCGTGCCGTACCAGCGCGAGTCCCACTCCTTCACGATGCCGAGCCGAAATCCCTTCGGATGAACCTTCTGTCCCACGAGTGACCCCCTTCCCTTAGCGGTGCCGCTCGCGCAGCACCACCGAAATGTGACTGGTTCGCTTCAAAATCTGGAACGCTTGCCCACGTGATCGCGGATGCATCCGCTTCAGCGTGGGCCCGCCGTCTGCCCAGATCTCCGAGACGAAAAGGCTCCCGGGGTCCATCGCGTGATTGTTCTCCGCGTTCGCCGCCGCACTCTCGATCAGCTTTAGGACACTGCGCGACGCGTGCTTGGGGGTGTGCCGCAAGATGGCGACCGCATCGGTCACCGACTTGCCCCGCACCAGATCCACCACGATGCGCACCTTGCGGGGGCTGATGCGCACATGCCGCACTGTCGCCCGCGCCGTCGTCTCTTCGTCTTCCAACCGTTCCGCCACGCCTATCCCCGCCTTACTTGAGGGCAGTGGACCGCTCGGTGCGGTCGCCATGACCCTTGAAGGTGCGCGTCGGGGCAAATTCCCCCAACTTGTGGCCCACCATGTCTTCCGTCAGATACACCGGCACATGCTGCCGGCCGTTGTGCACGGCAATCGTATGCCCCACCATCTCTGGCAGGATGGTCGACGCCCGGGACCACGTGCGAATCACGCGCTTCTCGTTCTTCGCATTCAGGGCCTCGACCTTCGCCAGTAGCGCCGCCTGCACAAACGGCCCCTTCTTGACCGAGCGACTCATCTGGCTCCTCCTTTGCTCGCGAACCTTCCACAAAGCCCACGCCACGCTGACGCTGTCTACTTCCGCCGCCGCACGATGAGCCGATCCGACCGTTTGTGCTTGGCTCGCGTCTTCACGCCGAGCGCCGGCTTGCCCCACGGTGTCAGCGGATGCTTGTGCCCAATCGGCGACTTGCCCTCGCCCCCACCGTGTGGGTGGTCCACCGGGTTCATCGCCACCCCGCGCACCGCCGGCCGCCGGCCCAGATGCCGGCTGCGGCCCGCCTTGCCAAGGTTGATGTTTTCATGCTCGGGATTGCCCACCTGGCCCACCGTCGCCCGGCACCGCGCCAGCACGCGGCGCAGTTCGCCGGAGGGCAGTCGCAGCAACGCATACGCGCCTTCCTTGGCCATCAATTGCGCCCCGACCCCGGCGGAGCGCACCATCACGCCACCGCGACCCGGCTCAAGCTCGATGTTGTGGATCACCGTGCCCACCGGCAGGTCCGCCAACTGCATGGCGTTGCCCGGCTTGATGTCGGATCCGGGGCCGGCACTCACCTCGTCGCCTACCCTAAGCCCCACCGGCGCCAAGATGTAGCTTTTCTCGCCGTCCTGGTACCGCAGGAGCGCGATGCGCGCACTGCGGTTCGGGTCGTACTCCAGTGCAATCACACGGGCCGGCACGCCTTCCTTCTGGCGCTTGAAGTCAATCTGCCGGTAGAGCCGCTTGTGCCCCCCGCCCCGATGGCGGACCGCAATGCGGCCCTGCGCGTTTCGCCCCGCCTTCTTGGTGAGCGGCTGAGTCAGGGACTTCTCGGGCTCCTTCCTCGTGAGCCCCGAGAAGTCCGCCACGGTCATCTGGCGAAGTCCCGGTGATGTCGGTTTCTTTTTCTTCACGGCCATGATGGCTGCCTCCTTTCGCCCCAATATTCTGGCGGGTTCCAAGCTCCCACCTTACTGGGTAAACACCTCGATGGTGTCCCCGGGAACAAGCGTCACAATGGCCTTCTTGCGATCGGGACGGCGGTAGGTCACTCGCCCGCGCCGCCGCTCTTTGCCCGGCGTCCAGCTGGTGTTGACTTTTACCACGTGCACCTTGAAAATTTCCTCGACGGCTTCGCGAATCTGGATCTTGTTGGCCCAGTCCGCGACCTCAAACGTGTATTTGTTTAACTGCAACGCATCCGTGCTGGCTTCACTGATGATTGGGCGCACCAGCACGTCATAAACGGTTCTCATGCCCCAAACACCCCCTCAATGGCCTCCACCGCGTCCACCGCCAGCACCACGCGCGCGTGCTTCAACAGCGTGTACGCGTTCAGCGCATTGGCCGTGGCGGTCGCAACCTTCGGCAGGTTCCGCGCCGACAGCTTCAGGACGTCGTTCTTTTCGGCCGTGATCAGGAGCGCGTTGTCGGACGCCTGCAGGCGCTGCAAGAGTTCGACCACCGACTTGGTCCGAATCGCGGGCAGGGTGAGGTTGTCCACCACCGTCAGTTCACCGGCCGCCAGCCGGGCCGAGAGAGCCTGGCGAATGGCCGCCTGGCGCATCTTCTGCGGAAACTTCACCGACCAGTCCCGCGGGTGCGGGCCAAACACCACGCCACCCCCGCGCCAGTGCGGCGCCCGGATGCTGCCCTGGCGGGCCCGCCCCGTGTGCTTCTGCTTCCAGGGCTTCTTCCCACCACCCCGCACCATGGCCCGCGTCTTCGTGGACGCCGATCCTTGGCGCTGGTTTTGCAGGTAGATCACCACCGCCTGATGAAGCAGCGAGGTGTTGGGGGCCGCGCCAAACACGCGCTCCGACAGCTCCCGCTCTCCCACAGGCTGGCCTTCCAGGTTGTACACCGTGACGAGTGGCATCAGCGCGCTCCCCCTTCCGACGCGCGGGGCGCCTTCTTGGACCCGCGTACCATCACCCAGCCGCCTTTCGGACCCGGCACCGCGCCGCGGATCAGCAGGAGGTGCCGGGCCGCGTCCACCCGCTGGACCTTGAGCTTCTGCACGGTCACACGCGCCCGCCCCATGTGCCCCGGTAGCTTTCGCCCGCGAAACACCCGGCCGCCGCCCCCCGACATGCGGGCGCCCAGCGAGCCGACCCCACGGTGGTACTTCGAGCCGTGGGTCATGGGTCCGCGGTGAAAGCCCCAGCGCTTGATCACGCCCTGAAACCCTTTGCCCCGAGACGTCCCGGTGACATCCACCCATTCGCCCGCCTCAAAAATGTCGCCCACGCAAATTTCGTCACCCTCCGACAGGTCCTCCGCGCCGGGCAGCCGGATCTCCCGGCGATGGCGAACCGGCTCTTGACCCAAGCGCCGAAACTCGCCGGCGATGGGCTTGGTGAGCTTTCTGGGCTTGACGTGGCCGAAGCCCACCTGCACGGCGCTGTAGCCGTGCCGGGCCACGGTACGCTTCATGACGACCCGGTTCGGCTCGGCCAGGATGACCGTCACTGCCACCGAGCGCCCCTCCTCGTCAAAAACCTGGGTCATGCCCAGCTTCTGACCCCAAATCCCTTTCATCAGTACCCCCGCCTACACAACGTTTAAAGCTTGATCTCGATGTCCACCCCGGCGGGCAGGTCCAGCCGCATGAGGGCATTCACCGTCTTCTGACTCGGATCCAGGATGTCGATAAGGCGCTTGTGCACCCGCCGCTCAAACTGCTCGCGAATATCCTTCTCGCCGTTGGGCGCCGTCAATACCGTGTAAATGCGCTTCTCCGTCGGCAGCGGCACGGGACCCGACACGGTGGCGCCGTTGCGCTTGGCCGTCTCCACGATCCGCTGCGCCGACTGATCCAGCACCTCGTAGTCGTACGCTTTCAGCCGGATGCGAATCTTCTGCTGCGCCTGCGCCGGCACCGCCGGCTTGGCGCCGCGGCCCGCCCCGGCCGCCGGGGTGGCCGGCGGCCGTACGGGCGAGCGAGCTGGGCCCTGGGGATTGGTCGACATGCTTAACTGCCCTCCGCTTAATTCTTGATGGCGGTGACTACCCCGGCACCCACAGTCCGACCGCCCTCGCGAATGGCGAACCGGAGCCCTTGCTCCATCGCGATGGGGGAGATAAGCTCGATCGACATCTTCACGTTGTCGCCCGGCATCACCAGCTCGACGTCGTCCGGCAGCTGTACGACTCCGGTCACGTCCGTGGTCCGAAAGTAGAACTGCGGGCGGTACCCGGGCAGAAACGGCGTGTGCCGGCCTCCCTCGTCCTTCGTCAGCACATAAACCTCCGCGTCGAACTTGGTGTGCGGATTGATGCTGCCCGGCTTGGCCAGCACCTGGCCCCGCTCGACGTCGTTCTTGTCCACCCCGCGCAGCAGGCAGCCGATGTTGTCGCCCGCCATCGCCACGTCCATCGTCTTCTTGAACATCTCCACGCCGGTCACCACGGTCTTGCGGGCGGCATCGGCCAGTCCGACGATTTCCACCTCATCGTTGACCTTCACCTGGCCGCGCTCCACCCGTCCGGTCACCACCGTGCCGCGTCCCGTGATCGAGTGGGTGTCCTCGACCGGCATCAGGAAGGGCTTCTCGGTGTCGCGCTCGGGGGTGGGGATGTACTCGTCCACCGCGTCCATGAGCGCCCAGATGCGCCCGCAGTGCTCGCACTCGCGCTTGCCGCAGCCGCACTCCAGGGCCTTTAACGCGGATCCGGGAACCAGGGGAATCTCGTCACCCGGGAACTGATAGTTCGTCAGGAGCTCCCGCACCTCAAGCTCCACGAGCTCCATAAGCTCCGGATCGTCCACCATATCCGCCTTGTTCAGAAACACCACGATGTTGGGCACGCCCACCTGGCGGGCCAGCACGATGTGCTCCCGCGTCTGGGGCATCGGGCCGTCAGCCGCCGACACCACCAGGATGGCGCCGTCCATCTGGGCCGCTCCGGTGATCATGTTCTTGACGTAGTCCGCGTGGCCGGGGCAGTCGACGTGGGCATAGTGCCGCTTGTCGGTCTCGTACTCCACGTGCATCGTCGAGATCGTGATACCACGCTCCCGCTCCTCGGGCGCCTTGTCGATTTTGTCGTACGCCACAAATTCGGCTTTGCCGATGGTCGACAGCACCTTGGTGATAGCCGCTGTCAGGGTGGTCTTCCCGTGGTCGACGTGTCCAATCGTGCCCACGTTCACGTGGGGCTTGGTGCGCTCAAACTTCTTCTTCGCCATCTTGGCTTCCGTCCTCCTCAAGCTCCTAGCTTCAACAACGGCCGCTCTCCTGGGACTCGGGTCTAACGCGTGGACCGACCCGCCTGCGCTTTCACCACCTGCTCCGTCACATGGCGCGGCGCTTCCTCGTAGTGGGCGAACTGCATGGTGTACGTCCCACGCCCCTGGGTGCGCGACCGCAGATCGGTCGCATACCCAAACATTTCGGCCAGCGGCACAAAGCCATGAATGGCCTGCACCCCGCCGGCACGCGGCTCCATGCCCTCGATGCGGCCCCGCCGGGCATTCAAGTCGCCGATGACGTCGCCCATGTACGCGTCCGGCACCAGCACCTCCACGCTCATAATGGGCTCGAGCAACACCGGCTTGGCCTTTTGGGCGCCGCTCTTGAAACCCATCGATCCGGCAATCTTGAATGCCATTTCGCTGGAGTCCACCTCGTGGTACGAGCCGTCGAACAGGGTCACCCGTACGTCAATCGTGGGGTAGCCCGCCAGCACCCCCGAGGTCATCGCCTCGCGAACGCCGGCCTCAACCGCGGGAATGTACTCTCGAGGCACCACACCCCCGACGATCTTGTTGACGAACTCAAACCCCTGACCGGGCTCCAAGGGCTCGACTCGCAACAACACATGCCCCTACTGGCCACGCCCACCGGTCTGGCGAATGAACTTGCCCTCGGCCTCGACGCTCTGGCGAATCGTTTCTTTGTAGGCCACCTGGGGCTTGCCCACGTTGGCCTGCACTTTGAACTCGCGCAGCATGCGATCGACGATGATCTCCAGGTGCAGTTCCCCCATGCCCGAGATGATGGTTTGGCCGGTCTCCTGGTCGGTGTGCATCCGGAAGGTCGGGTCCTCTTCGGCCAGCTTGTTGAGCGCGGTCCCCATCTTGTCCTGGTCGGCCTTGGTTTTGGGCTCGATGGCCACCGAGATGACCGGCTCGGGAAACTGCATGGACTCCAGGAGCACCGGGTGCTGGTCATCCGACAGGGTGTCGCCGGTCGTGGTGTCCTTGAGGCCCACGGCCGCCGCGATGTCGCCGGTATACACCGTGTCAATCTCCTCACGGTGGTTGGCATGCATCTGCAGGATGCGCCCGATGCGCTCCCGGCGGCCCTTGGTGACGTTGTACACGTACGAGCCCGACGTCAGGACGCCGGAATACACCCGGAAGAATGCCAGCTTGCCCACGAACGGGTCGGTGGCGATCTTGAATGCCAGCGCCGAGAACGGTTCCGCGTCATTCGGGTTCCGCGTGGCCGACTCCTCGGTTTTCGGGTCGATGCCCTGGACCGCCCCGACATCCAAGGGGGACGGCAGGTAGTCCACCACCGCGTCCAGGAGCGCCTGAACCCCCTTGTTCTTATATGACGACCCGCACAGCACCGGCACCAGCTGATTGGTCACGGTCCCCTTGCGGAGCCCCCGGCGAATCTCGTCCTGGGTCAGGGCCTCGCCCTCCAGGAACTTCAGCATCAGGTCGTCGTCCACCTCGGACACCGCCTCCACCAGCAGGCGGTGACGCTCGTCGGCCTCCTCGCGGAGCCCCTCCGGGATGTCCTGATACTCGCCGCGGGTGCCCAGATCGTCCGCGTAGAAGTACGCCTGCATGCGCACGAGGTCCACGAGCCCGCGGAACGTGTCCTCGACGCCCACCGGCAGCTGAATTGCCACCGGGTGCGCGCCCAGGCGCGTGCGGATCTGGTTCAACGTGCCCACGAAGTCCGCGCCAATGACGTCCATCTTGTTGACGTATGCGATGCGCGGCACGCGGTACTTGTCCGCCTGGCGCCACACCGTTTCCGACTGGGGCTCCACGCCGCCCTTGGCATCGAACACGGCCACCGCGCCATCCAACACGCGCAACGACCGCTCCACCTCGACCGTGAAGTCCACGTGCCCGGGCGTATCAATAATGTTAATGCGGTGGTCGCGCCACTGACAGGTGGTGGCGGCAGAGGTGATCGTGATCCCCCGCTCCTGCTCCTGCTCCATCCAGTCCATGGCGGCCGTGCCTTCATGCACTTCACCCAGTTTATGCAACCGGCCGGTGTAGAAGAGGATGCGCTCCGTCGTCGTGGTCTTGCCCGCGTCAATGTGGGCCATGATCCCGATGTTGCGGGTGCGCTCAAGCGTAAACGACCGAGGCATTAGCTGAACCTCCCTCTGTCAGCCTGATCCACTGGTCCGGGCCTCATCCTGCCTACCACCGGTAGTGGGCAAACGCTCGGTTGGATTCCGCCATCCGATGCGTCTCGTCCTTCTTGCGCACCGCGCCGCCGGCCCCTTGGCTGGCATCAATCAGCTCGGCCGCCAACTGGTTCTCCATGCCATGCTCCCCGCGGTGACGCGCGTAGGTGACGAGCCAGCGCAACGCCAGCGATGTCCGGCGCGCCGCCCGGACCTCCATCGGCACCTGGTACGTAGACCCCCCCACGCGCCGGGGCCGTACTTCCAACAGCGGCGTGGCGTTCTTCACAGCGTCCTCGAACACCGACAGGGCCTCCTTGCCGGTCTTCTCCGCCACTTTGTCAAACGCCTGGTACACCAGCTTCTCGGCCAGGCTCTTCTTGCCCGACCGCATCACCTTGTGAATGAACATCTGGACCAAGGGACTCTGGTACCGAGCATCCGGCAAGATGGGCCGGGTGACCACGTTTCCTCGTCGCGGCATATGTCTCTCTTACCCCTATTTCTTTCCGCCGGTGGCCCGCTTGGCCC
>JAKARZ010000008.1 GCA_021828405.1 Bacillota bacterium | reverse complement strand
GGGACTTCCGCCTGCCCCGGGTGCACTCCATCAATACGTCGGGACACAAGTACGGGCTGGTGTTTCCCGGCCTGGGCTGGGTGGTCTGGCGCGAAGCGTCGCTGCTGCCCCAGGAGCTGGTGTTCGACGTGTCGTATCTCGGCGGCCATATGCCGACATTTGCGTTGAACTTTTCTCGGCCCGGGGCCCAGGTGCTTCTCCAGTACTACAACTTCCTGCGGCTCGGCTTCCAGGGATACTACCAGGTGCAGAAGGCCTGTCAGGATGTCGCACACCACTTGGCCGCGCGGCTGGCCACGATGGGGCCGTTTGACATCATCACCGACGGATCGGACCTGCCCGTGCTGGCGTGGCGGCTGAAGTCCGACATAGGCGGATGGGATCTGAATCACCTCTCGCGCGTGCTCCGCGAGCGCGGGTGGCAGGTTCCGGCGTACCCGCTGCCGCCGTCGATGGAGGACATCACCATCATGCGGGTGGTGGTGCGCAACAGCTTCTCCCTGGACATGGCGGACCTTCTGCTGGATGACGTCCAGCGGTCCATCGAGTATCTGGAAGGATTGGAGCAGCCGCTGCCGGATTCGCCGCACCCGGGCAAGGCGTTTCATCACTGATCCTGGCCCCCGAGGGCCATTCACCGGAAAGCCTCAGTCAGGGTCCGGGCGGCCAGGGCCGCCGGGCCCTGGGGGAGGCGGACCGCGGATTGGACCTGAGGCGAGCTCGGGCCGGCCGGTCCAACGGAACGCCCGCCACTCAGGCGCTCAGACTTTGAACGGAACTGCGGCTCTGGCGAACCAAGAAGGCCGCCCCCACCAACGCCACCATCACGGTCGCGACAAGCCACGGAACGGCGCCTCGGGCCAGTAGCGTCCCGCCCATCACCGGAGCCAGGGCGGATCCACAGCGCGACGCCAGCGACTGGAATCCCATGTAGCGCCCGCGCAACTCCGCCGGGGCGTGGGTGGCCACCCACGTGGCCGCGGCCGGGTTGAGCACGTTTTCGCCCACCGTGATCACCACGACGGCCAGCGCAAATCCCGCGAGGCCGCTGGCTACGAGCATGACCAGAAAGCCTGCGCCATAGCCGATGAGACCGAGCGCCATGGCGGTGAAGGGGGCGAGGTGCTTGGACCATCGGGCCAAAGGGATTTGCAGCGCGACCACCAGCAAGGCATTTTCGGCCGCGAGATAGCCGAAAATGCCGGCGGGAAAGTGCAGGTCGATGTGCAGGTACGCCGGCAGCACCTGGTACAACTGGCTGTAAACCAGCCAGGCGATGGCCCATAGCGCGGCGAATCCGAGAAAAGCGCGGTCGAGTCCGACAGTCTTGAAGCCGCTGACGGTCGTGGCCAGTGTCTCCCGCTCACCCTGCGGGCGGGTCTCGGGGATGTTGACCCAGACCAGCAGCCAAAACGCCGCGAGACTCGCCGCGTCCAGGGCAAATAGCCAGTAAAACGAATGGTCGGCCAACAAGCCCCCCAACATGGGCCCGATGATGATGCCGGCATTGGACGCCATGCGCAGCAAGGCGTAGGATTCGCTGAGCTTATCTTTGGGAACGAGGTCCGCTACCAGAGCCATGGAGGCGGGCTGAAAGAGAGGCAGCGCAAATCCCATGCACGCGAGCGCCAAGAACAGAGCCCACAGCGGTCCCACAATCCCCACCAGATAGGCGGCCACGGCGCCGACCGACAGCGACAGCAGCATAACCCGGCGCCGGCCCCACGCGTCCGCGAAGATGCCCCCGCACAGCACGCTTACCACCTGAATGACGCCATACGCGCCCATGGCCAAGCCCACCGATGCCAGCGAGTCTCCAAGCCGGCTCGCCAGGAACACGGCCAGGAAGGGGAACACCAGGGAGTTCCCCACCATGTTGACGAAGCGGCCCGCCAGGAGCACGTAGAAGAGGCGTGGTAGCTCCGGGTCGACCATCCTGTCCAGGACGCGCAAGAAACTCCCCCTCCCGGCGGCAAGCGGCGCGAACCGGCCGCCGTGAGTGTATCATGGCATGGTGCGGCGCCCACGGGCGAAGAGAGCCAGGCGCCGGCGCGGGAGGCGCTGCATGGTTATCGTGGTTGGAAGTGTCAACGTCGATGTCGTGGCTCAGTTGGACCGCCTGCCCACGGAAGGAGAAACCCGGATCGCCGAGCGCGGCTGGATCGCGCCAGGCGGCAAGGGGGCCAATCAGGCGGTGGCGGCGGCGCGGCAGGGCGCCCTGGTGACGCTGGTGAGCGCCGTGGGGCGGGACGGGTTGGCCGCGACCGCGCTGGCGACACTGCGCGAGGCGGGCGTGGCGCTGGCGGTGCCCGAGCGCCCCGGCGCCCCGACCGGGATGGCGCTGATATGGCTGGATGGGGCGGGCCGCAACACCATCGCGGTCGTGCCTGGGGCGAATGGCACGGTAGACGCGTCTCAACTGCGGGCGCTCGAGCCAGCGACGTCGGCCGAGGTGGTGCTCATCTCCCTCGAGATCCCACTGGTCACGGCCGTCGCGGTTGCCGAGTGGGCACGGGCGGGTGGCGCCCGTGTGCTGGTGGACCCCGCGCCGGCACCGGCGGCCCTGCCCGCTGCGCTGTGGCACGTTGATGTCCTCATGCCCAATCGGGGGGAGGCGGAACAGCTGCTGGGACACGGTGTAGCCGACGGGCAGGAGGAAGACGCGGCGCGGGAGCTCTGCGCGCGCGGGGCGCGCCTCGCGATTGTGAAGCTCGGCGGGCACGGGCTCGTCTGGAGCGGCGCCGGTCAGGCGGGGCGCATCGGCGCGTGGCCGATCCCGGTGGTGGACACCACGGGCGCGGGGGACGCCTTCGCCGGAGCGCTGGCCGCCAATCTCGCCGCCGGGCGCGAGCCGGAGGATGCGATGTGGCGCGCCTCGCGGGTGGCCGCGCTGGCGTGCAGCCGCGTCGGGGCTCAGACGGTGCCCACGTGGGCGGAAGTGCAGCACGAGTTGGGTGACCAGGCGCCCCCGCTCTGAGCGCCAGGCGCTGTCAAGGATTTTTCCGTGTCGGTGCAACCCCTCGTCGGCTTGGCGCGTTTGATCAGGTGGAACCCGATCGGACGCGATCCAAGGTCGGCTGATGCCTCGAACACAGAGGTGGCCATCAGAGGGGGGAAAGCGCGTGCAGACCAAGCGCCCCAAAAACCAGCGCCGTGCGGACTATTTCTTATACACGTGGCAGATTCATGCGATTCGGCGGCTAGCGGCGGAGACTCAGCGGCATCCGAGCGAGGTGGTGCGCGATCTTTTGAACGAAGCGCTTCCTCATCGCGACGGGGCCGACGAACCGACTCAATTTATGAGCTCGTAAGGACGGCGACTGACACAGAAGGCACCGGCAGCCGGTGCCTTCTGTGATCTCCGGGAGCGAGCGGCTATGAGCCCAAGCGGCCCACGGCCTCCAGCACGGCTTCATAAGCCGCGGGATCGTTGGGGGGGAACGCGCGGTTTTCGTACCGGATGACGCCGTCGCCATCAATGACAAACACCGAGCGCTGCGCGAAGCCCTGCGCCTCGCGCAGCACGCCGTAGGCGTGAGCCGCCGTGCGCATCAGGTCCGAGCCCAGTGGGAACGGTAAGCCGCCCAAGCTGGCCTGAAAGACGTTCAGGCTAGGTTGGGAATCCACGGAACACAGCAGCACGCTGGCCCCCAGCGCCTCGATGCGGTTCCACAAACCTCGCCATGAGGTTAGCTCGGAGATTCACCCGCCGGTGAACGCTAGGGGGAAAAATCCGAACAGCAGCGGTCGACCGCGGTAGTCGATGAGTCGCTGGGTGCGACCCTCCGTGGTGACCACCTCAAAGTCCGGCGCGGCCTGATTGATCCAAGACCTGAAATTTTCCGATGCCGAAGCCATCCCGTCACCTCCCGCGGAACCATTGTGCCACAGCGCAAAAATCGCTTGTGACGGCCCGAGTCTATAATGGGCGCAAGGGGGGTGCCTGGATGAGGCGTCGGACCTTTCGTCAAAGCATGCCGGCCTCCTGGAAGGCCGAGCATACGCGGCAGACGCTGGTGAGGGAGGCGCGAGCCGTCCACGGGTTCAGCGCCATCATGCTGGCGACCATCGTGGTGTGGGTCGTTGGCCTCAGTTGGGTGGTTTTCCACATCATCTAGCCGCCGCTCACCGGGAGAACCGGTCGGCGGGCTGCCCAAGGGCGACGGAGTCCCGCTTGCGTTCCCGAATGGCCCGGCCCCCAGGCCGCCGCACTTCGCGGGCTCCGGGCGGGCCGCGTCGTTCCAGCCGCCCGCACACCTCCGCCCCTGGAACCAAATCCTCCGGCGGGTCCGTGGCTCGAAATGCCTAGCCGTCGCATGCGGCGCGCGGTGGGTGCCAGACGCCGCCGACTTGAGTTGCCCGGCGGGGTCGGCGCGGCGTTTCGCCTGCGCGGCTGCACCCAGCAATCCAACATGATTGGGCGCGGGTCCGAGCCTGCCGGGGCGAATCCGTAGCGCGTCCCCCGCGGGCGATTGCAGGGAGGGGCGCGGCACCGGCCAAGCTGGCCCCAATCCAGGCCCCCGCTTCGGGGCCCCGCGCGCTGCCGCGCCTTCGCGGGGTACGCCTCTCGTCTTGCCGCTCGCTAGTAGTACGGTATGATACTACGGAAGACAGGAGAGGTGGGGGCCAGATGGGTGAGGTTCGGGTGCCGTGCGGCGAGCCGATGGCTCGCGAGCGCGTGGTGAATGTGCGCCAGGCAGAACAGGCGATTCGGAGTTTGCTCCGTGCCATCGGGGAAAACCCCGATCGGGAGGGGCTCCGCGACACGCCCGCTCGCGTGGCCGCCTATTACGACGAATTCCTGGGCTGGGGGGAGGATCCCGGCGACGCGCTGACCACGGTGTTTCATGAAGCCTATGACGATGTCATCCTGGTAAGAGACATCCCCTTCACGTCGCTGTGCGAGCACCACCTGCTGCCGTTCGTGGGGGTGGCGCATGTCGCGTATATCCCTCGCGATGGCTGTGTGACGGGCTTGTCCAAACTGGCCCGGGTCGTTGACGGCGTCGCCCATCGACTGCAGCTGCAGGAGCGCATGACGCGAGCCATTGCCGACGTCATCGCCGAGCGCCTTGGCGCGGAGGGCGTGGTGGTGATGGTGGAGGCGGAGCACTTGTGCATGTCGATTCGAGGCGTGAACAAGCCCGGCAGCCGCACCGTCACGGAATCGGCCGCCGGGGTGTTTGCCGAGGACCGGGTTCGGCGCCAGCAGGTGATGGCCATGATGCTGGGCCATCGGGGATGATGGCCACGGGCAACGACCAGCCGGACGTCCTGGATGGATTGCGGCACCTCGGCTTTTCGGCTCTGGAGGCACGCATTTATGCGGCGCTGGCGATGACGGGTGCGGTGGAGACAGGTTATGAGCTGGCGAAGCAATTGGGGGTATCTCGGTCCAACGTGTATGCGGCGCTTGCCGCACTGGCTCACCGCGGCGCTGTCTGGCAGGAGCCCCGCCGGCCCGGCATGCGGTATCGCGCGGTGCCCTTTGCCACCGTGGCCGAGCGCTCGCGGCGCGACTTGGAGGCACAGGTCGGGCGCGTGGGGCCGCGGCTCCACGCAAGCCACCCCGGGACCGGCCTTTGGACGGGCCGCGGACTGGCGCTGTTCGTGGCGGAGGCCGGGAGGCTCTGGAGTGGCGCGCGCGAGTCTCTCACCATCGGGGTCAATCCCGCGCCGGTTCGGGCGTTGCTGGACAATCCTCTGTGCGGCGCCGCCAGTGCGGTCTCCGTCCGCATGGTGTGCTGGGCCGGATGCGCTCCGCCGGGGTGCGGCATCTGCCCACCGGCTGCGGCCCGGGCCAACGTGCCCGTGGGCCTGCGGGGCGCCGCCTGCGTGATTGCCGACCGGTGCCACGCGGTGATCGCCTACGGGGCGGCGGAGGAGCCCGATGTGCTCACCACAGATACGCCGCCTATCGTGGCGGGCCTGATGGCCTTGGCCCCCGGCGACGGCGAGCGACCTCGGCGCGAGCCAGCTGGTTCTTGACGGCATCACGCGCTTGGAGTGGTATGAGGGATGAGAAGATGCGGGTGCCTTTCGGGTGCCAAGGCAGGAGGAAGAACTGTGGAAAAAGGAGACAGCGACGCGTTTCGCACGGAGCGCGACTCCATGGGCGAGATGCAGGTGCCGAGAGCGGCGTACTACGGGGCGCAGACGCAGCGCGCCGTGTTGAACTTCCCCATCAGTGGGATTCGGTTCTCGCGACCCTTCATTCGCGCTCTGGGGCTGGTGAAGCAGGCGGCGGCGGACGTTAACCACGATCTCGGCCAGCTGTCCGACCCCCTGTGGCAGGCCATCGTGACGGCGGCGGCGGAAGTTGTTGAAGGCCGGTGGGACGACGAGTTTGTTTTGGATATCTTTCAGACCGGGTCCGGGACGTCGACGAACATGAACGCCAACGAGGTGATTGCCCATCGCGCGGCCGAGCTGGTGCCAGCGGGCTCTCCTGGCATCCACCCCAATGACCACGTGAACATGGGCCAGTCGTCGAACGACGCCATCCCCACCGCCATTCACGTGGCGGCGATGGAGGCGGTCCACCGGGAGCTGTTGCCTGCGCTGTCGGGACTTCAGGCCTCGTTGGAGCGGAAGGCCGCCGAATTTGACCCCATCGTCAAGATCGGCCGCACCCATCTCCAGGATGCGACGCCGATTCGGCTGGGTCAGGAGTTTTCTGGGTACGCCAGCCAAGTGGCGCACGGCATCCGGCGTCTCCAGCAGGCGAGCCACGACATGGAGGAACTGGCCATCGGGGGCACGGCGGTGGGCACGGGGATCAATACCCATCCGGAGTTTGGAAGCCGCATGGCGGCGCGGCTCTCAACCCTGACCGGGCTCCCGTTCCGGGAGGCCGAGAACCACTTCGAGGCGCAGGCGGCCAAAGACGCGGCGGTGCAGCTGTCCGGTACGCTGAAAACGCTGGCCGTGAGTTTCATGAAGATTGCCAACGACATTCGGCTCCTGGGATCCGGGCCCCGCTGCGGCATCGGGGAGCTCATCATTCCGGAAACCCAGCCGGGGTCCAGCATCATGCCGGGCAAGGTCAACCCCGTCATTGCCGAGTCGGTGATGATGGTGGCCGCCCAGGTCATGGGCAACGACCTGGCCGTCACCATCGCCGGGGAGCGGGGCAACTTTGAGTTGAACGTCATGATGCCGGTGCTGGCACACAACCTCATGTCGTCCATCCAGCTGTTGGCGGCTTCGGCGGCAAACTTTGACCGCCGGCTGGTTCAGGGGCTGGCCGCCGACCGCGCAAGGGCAGAGGGGCTGGTGGAGCAGAGCCTGGCGATGGTGACGGCGCTGGCGCCGGTCATCGGGTACGACCGCGCGGCGGAGATTGCCAAAACCTCGCACAAGACGGGGCGCACGGTGCGCGAGCTGGTGCTTGAGCAGCAGGTCCTGCCGGCTGAGGAGGTTGCGCGCCTGCTGGACCCCTGGAGCCAAACCACACCGGGACGCGGATAATTGTGCGCGTGCGGGCGTGGGATGCCGCAGGGGCCCATGACATTTCGCCGTTCGCATCGAGTGGGGCCACGAGGGCTCCCATCGGCAGCGGACCGCTGGCCCGACTGTCGGTGACCTACCTGAATCTGGAGGCGGGGGGCCGGCTGGGCCGCCACCCCGCCACGCGCCGCCAGGGGCTCCTGGTCGTGGCGGGCAACGGGGAGGCAGCGGTGGTGACGGCAAGCCCGTGCATATTGCGGTCGGCACGCTGGTGTCCTGGCACGCGGGGGAGATACACGAAACGCGAACGGACGCCGGCCTCCCGGGCCTCATCCTGGAGGGGGACGACTGGCGGCCGCTCGATCCGTGGCACTGGCTCGCCGCAGGCGAGTTACGGGATCCCGGGGAGCCCCTCTTGCGCGAGGCGGATGAGGATGACTCCCATCGTGCGTCCTACCGCGACCGGGGACGCATGCTCGTTCGGTGGGATTGGGACGGGGAGCCGGTGGTGGAGGCGTTGTGGGACCACGAACCCGACGGGCCGGATCTGCTGAGTGTGGCCGTCGCGGAGAGCCTTCGCGGTCTCGGCCTTGGGCGTGAGGCGGTGCACCGGGTGGCGCGCGACGTGGCATCGCACGGCGGCGCCGCGCTGACGGTGGCGACGACGCCCGGCGGGCTTGGGTTTTATCTCCGACTGGGCTTTCGACCGGTGGCGGTGCGACGGGACGCCTTTGGGGCCGGCGCGGTGGTTGAAGGCGGCATCGTTGTTCGGGACCAGGTGGTGCTTCGTGCCGCGCTGCCGCTGGCGGGCGGATGACCCCAGTCGGTCACGGGTAGAGGAACACGGCTTCGGCGAAGTGCCGCAGGTCCTTAAGGTGGTGGTCCAACACGTCGCGCAACAGGCGGGGATCAATGTCCTGGTAATTGTGGACGCACAGGTTGCGAAAGCCTACCATCGCCTTGAGGTCGGTGGCCAGCTCTTGATTCACGACCCCGTGGGCCGCCAAAAGGTCGAAGCCATCCCGACTGGTGACCGGCAGGCCCAGGCGCCGATCGCTCACCACATGCATCGCCAAATCGATGGCGGCCTCGCAGGCGCGCTGCACGTTCAGTACGACGGAGTCCTGGCGGCGGATGTCCTCCAGGTTTTCGGGGTTGTTGGCATACTCTTCGGCCACGCGCGCCAGGCAACGCCCAATAACCTGCGCCTTGCCGAGGACGACGTCGTCGGTCAAAACGGGCTCCCTTCTCTTTGCATGCGCTCCAAGATCGGAGCGCGCTCTTCGTTCAACAACGCGTAGGACTTGAGGGCCCGCATTTCGAACCAGGCCACGGCTGACGCGTCGCCCACCCAGAGGCGGTGTCCCCGCGATACGACGAGTGCCTGAAAGACCGTGCTGGCCCGGCGCAGATCTACGAGGTCCACGTCGCGTCGCACGAGGTCGGCCAACTGCGCCGTAAGCGCCCACCGCTGCGCGGGGGCGATGGGGGCGTTCACCAGCACCGCCAGATCGACGTCGCTGTCCAGGCGGAGGCGACCCTCCGCCGCCGAGCCAAACAGGTACAGGGCCTCCGGCGCCAGCACGTCCACCAGACGATCGATCACGGCCTTCAAGACGTCTGCCGGCAACGCCTCGTCGCCCGGCGTCCTGTTCATGCCCTGCGCCTCCGGTGTCATATTAGGACCCAAGAGCGCCTCCGGCGGTGGTCTTGGCTAGGCCCAAAGTCTAAGAAAATCCCGGGTGGGCGTCAAGGCGCCGCGCCTGGCGACGGGGCCGACCGGTGGCGGCCACAGTTGGGAGGCCAACTTGGGCGACTCTCACCCGCTTGCTGACGTCGTTTTGCGTGCAAAATATTGTGGTGGCTTCCGTCAGGACCGGAGCCCATCCGGGTGCACTCGCTCATGCCCAGACCCGGGTGTCGTGGTATGATATCCGCATCACCGGTCGAGGAGGGAGCCCATGCTAATCGTTTCGTGCGCGGGCATCCCCGCTGGATTTTCCCACTGCCTCATCGCCACCAAGGCGGGACTTTAACCCACCCCAAGGGGGTGGTAGGTTTTCGGCCCGGTTTATCCCGTATGCCGCTGCCTCCCCGTTCACTGTTCAGTCGTCCACTTGGATGGATCAACTCTGACGGAGCAAAGCGAGGAAGCATCATGCCGATTCCCCATCAGGAAATGCGCCGGATGATCAAACGGCGCATCCGAGGACTGGAGCCACGAGATCGGGCGCGCGTCTTGCGCGATGCGCTGGCCGAGCTGCCGGGGTACTACAGCGGACCCTACGGCGAACTGCGCCGGTGGGTCGAAAATCAGATTGCGGAGGCCACCACGCGCCGGGGCGCCCAACACCATGACACCTATTTCATTGCCCGCCAAGGCGTTGCGCAGGTCGCGCTGGTGGGCGCGCCCAACGCGGGGAAGTCATCCCTCCTCCACGCGCTCACCGGGCGAGCCGTGCCGGTGGGCAACTATCCCTTTACCACCACCCGGCCCGCCGAAGGCATGGCGGTGTTGCATGGAGCGCCCGTCCAGATCTTGGACCTGCCCGGACTCATCGAGGGAGGCGACGAGGGCAGAGGCGAAGGCCGGGCGGTGCTGGCCCAGATTCGCGTCACGGACGGGATTCTTTTCGTCGAGCCCGTCGCCGCCGACGGTGACGCCGCAGCAGACCTGGTGCGGGACCTGGTCCGGGAGGCCGTCCCCGACCTTCCCTGGGCGCGGCTGGGCACCAAGGCGGACCTCGCCGACCCAGCCAGTCTCGGGTCATGGCAGGAGCGAGCGGCGGGCGCCCTACACGCGGTCTGCTCGACCGCGACCGGGGAGGGCCTGGATGATGTGAAGAAGCTGCTCTGGACGCTGACGGGCCTCCTGCGTGTCTATCCCAAGCCACCGGGCTGCCCCGCCGCCGTGGACCCGGTGGTGCTGCCGCCGGGATCGACGGTGCTCGATTTCGTGCGCACGGTGAACCGCGACTGGGAGAGTCGCCTCGGACCCGCCCGGGTGACGGGCCCGAGCGCCCGGTTTGCTGGGCAGCCGGTGGGGCGCACCCATCCACTTCGGGATGGCGACCTCGTTGAACTGACCTTAAGACGGCGCTAAATGATCCGGTGTGGCTACCGGCGGGGGGAGAGCTGGGCCCGAGGACCAAGCTCCGACTCCCGCTGCGGAGGACGGGTGGCGCGGCTCTCGGCCCAGCCCCAGTGGGCGAGGAGCCTCTGGCCCTGCCTGCGGGCTGGCTCCTCGACAAAGCGGTAGGAGAGTTCACCCGCCACGATGGTGAGGGCGGTCATGGCTGCCAGGCGGGCCAAAAAGCCGAGGGGCCCCTCTCATGGGCATCGGGGAAGTACGGGAGCACGACCGCCGTCAAGATCGACCAGTGTAGCAGATACCACGAATAGCTGCGTGTGCCCGCGTACTGCAGCCAGCGACTGCTGGTGATTCGGCGGACGCCAGGTAGCCGATGCCAGACCGCATACGTCGGCAAGCCGCCGGGGATGGCCCACATCACGGCGCCGTAGGCGGGCGGGGCGTTCATGAGCGCCACGGCCCCGGCCACGGCAAGAACCATCCACAGGCTCAGGCTGTCAAGTCCGCGGCCCGGGCGTGGCGTCCAAAACAGCGCCAGGCCCAGCGCAAACCAGACGGCCTGGCCGGGCAGCGACCAGAACAGAAAGGCGTACGCCCAGCCCGGCCAGGGGGCGAAAACATGGGCCATCAGCCAGGGCCAGGCAAGTGACACCACAAAACCCAAGAGCAGCACCCGGAAGGGACCCGCCCGCGGCATGAGCCACAGAATCAGCAGTGGGAACAACAGGTAGAAGGCCATCTCGGTGCCGATCGACCACGCGACGCCCAGCCAGGAGTTTTGATATGCCGGGATCCACCCGAAGGTAAACGTCACGTGGGCCGCGAGGCTTCCGGGCGTGAACACATTGCCGGCCATGGCGTGGGGAGCATATCCTGGCTTACCCTGGCCGATGAGCCAGGCGATTACCAAGACCACGTAAAACAGCGGCGCAATGCGAAAGACCCGTCGGGCCCAGAATGCGGCGACAGGCTTGGGATCCCGACCCTGGCGGTGATGCCAGCTGGCCGAGAGGGTCAACGCGCTGACGATGAAGAAGAGGCCTACGCCCTCGGCGCCCTGGCCGACGGTGCGCGACCACAGGACGTCGGGAATCACGTTCACAATGTAGGCGTGGAACATCAGCACCCCAATGATGGCAAGGCCGCGCAGCGCATCCAGGCCCGGATGGCGGGCTTCGCCCCCTGCCGGCCCACCGGACGAGTGTTCCCAGCGCGTGTGCGCCTCCAGCTCACGAGCCCCTTTCGCACGGCGTGGCGGCCAAGAACGGCGGCCGCGCCGACGGCAATCTTCCCTCGGTTTCCAGCCTAGTGGAGGACGAAGGAGGGTGCCAGGCCGATGAACGTGGTCTGCGGGTGTGACGGCCGCTTGTGGGGTGTGGCAGGTGCTGTGCGGCCGCGTCCTATGGGATGCGCCATGAGATGGCCGACTGCGCGGGCGGTTGGGTGTCTCAGATCATTCTAAGATTTCGGGTCGGAGAAAGACGCGGGGACGTCTGCCGCACCCTGACGAAGCCGGATCACGCCACGCCCGGCCGGGCGCAAGCGCGTGCGGCGCCCGCGACTTCCTTGTGTCGGGCTCACGCCGAGCAAGAGGCGCGGCCACGAGACGGGAGGAGGTCAGTCAGCGCGGCTCAGCCACAGGGCCATGCCGCCTTCCCGGTCTTGCGCTAGCCACCAGCGGTGGGGCGCGATGTCGACCTGCCCCAGCATCCGGGCGCCCTGCGACTCCCACTGATCGAGGGCTGCGTCCAGATCGTCCACCCGCCAGCACGGGGCGACGGTGCCCGCCGGGAGCTCGGGCGGGGCCGCCGGCAGAACGGTGAGGGGCGGGAAGGGACTCGCCGTCCGGCGGCGCAGTCCCAGGCTCCGGTACTGCAGCCAGAGCGCGTCCGGCTCGTCTGACCAGACGACGACACCCAGAAGTTCGGGCTCACCGGCCATGCTGCGCCTCGATGCCCCACGCTTCCAGCTGCTGAATGACGGCCCGGGTAATGGGGCTGGGGGTGGAAGAGCCGGCCGTCACGGCCACCCGGCTGACGCCGTCCAGCCACTCCGGGCGCAGGTCGTGGACGGTGTCCACCCGCACCGAGCGAGTGCCGCCCACCTGCTGGCTGACCTCCACCAGGCGATTGGAGTTGTTGCTGCGCGCATCGCCCACCACCACGACGAGGTCGACATCCGCGGCGGCTTTCACCACGGCTTCTTGGCGCAGTTGGGTCGCCAAGCAAATTTCGTTGTGCACCTCGGCGTCCGGTCGTCGCTTCAGCAGCGCGGCAATGATGGTTGCCGTATCCCACTGGGACAGGGTGGTCTGCGTCATGATGGCCACCGGGCCAGGTGGAATCTCGACCGACTCGGCCTCGGCCACGGTGGCCACCAGGGTGGCACGACCGGGGACGGCTTCGCCCATGGCGCCCTCCGGCTCCGGGTGGCCGGGGGTGCCGATGTACAAGATGAAGTATCCGTCGCGCGTCCGGTCCTGGATGAGCCGGTGAGTTTTCGTCACGTCGGGGCAGGTAGCGTCCAATACATGGAATCCCCGGCGGGCCGCTTCGGCCCGCACCGCCGGGGAGACGCCGTGAGCCGTGAAGATGACCGTGGCGCCGGGTGGCACCTGATCCAGGAGGTCCAGGCGTGCGCTTCCGGATGTGGTGTCCACCGTCTGGATACCGTAGGCGGCAAGCTCCTCCACCGCGTGGCGATTGTGCACAATTTGGCCAAGCACGACGATGGGGCGCGGTAGATTCGGATCCTTTGCCGCCCGCTTGGCAAGAACCAGCGCATCCACCACCCCGTAGCAATAGCCGCGGGGCGTCACCTTCAAGACCTCCATGGCGCACCTCCCGCCGCATCCATCGTATCACGACTTTTCCAGGGAGCGGGCGGCGCGCAGTCAGGGATCGCCATCGCCGCCGTGCGGTGTCCCGCATGGTCCGCGTGCTGGTCGCGCGGGGGCCGGTCGTCGAAGGGCCCCCAACCACGGCTGGCCGCGGCCACACGCTGTCGAGGCTGGTCGACAGGTGCGGATAGAGGCGGTAAGGTATGCCCAGCGTGTGAGCGTAGAGCGGCAGGAACTTGTGGAACGGCGTCGAATGGTTGTAAAGGCATGGGCGCCGGCAGCGTCTGGCGACCAGTGGCCGCAGGAGGTGGGGCGGTGATTCGCCTGGAGAATGTGACCAAGCGCTACCCAAACGGGCACGTGGCGGTCGACCAGGTGACGATCACCATTCACCGTGGTGAGTTCGTGTTTCTTGTCGGTCCCAGCGGGGCCGGCAAGTCTACCCTGGTGCGTCTGCTGTACCGCGATGAGATGGCGACCACCGGCGAGGTGTACGTGGACCAGTTTCGCCTGCGCCGACTGCGCCGCCGGCAGGTGCCGCACCTGCGGCGGCAGCTAGGGGTCGTGTTTCAGGACGTGAAGCTTTTGAACGAGCGGACCGTGTATCAAAACGTTCAGTTCGCCCTGGAGGTGGTGGGCGCCTCCACGCACGAGATGCGCCAGCGGGTCCCTGAACTTTTGGACCTGGTCGGGCTTGCCAATCGGCACCGGTACCTGCCCGGGCAGCTGTCGGGGGGGGAGCAGCAGCGCGTGGGCATAGCGCGTGCGCTGGCCAATCGGCCGAAGTATCTCATCGCCGACGAGCCCACGGGAAACCTGGATCCCGAGACGGCGCGCGGTATCGTGCAGCTCCTGGCCGAAATAAATCGGCGGGGGGCCACGGTCATCATGGCCACACATGCCAAGGACATTGTGAACCAGATGCAGCGCCGCGTGGTGGCGCTGGAAGGGGGGCGCATCGTCCGAGACGAGGCACGGGGGTTGTACGGTTATGAGGCTTAGGACGATCGGCTACTTCCTGCGGGAGACGGGACGCGGCCTCACCGGGTCTGGCTGGATGAGCCTCGCGTCAGTCACCACCGTAGCGCTGGCTCTGTTTGTCCTTGCCTTCTTCAGCGTGCTGAGCCTGAACATCAATCAGGCGGCCGGCGCCATCAATCGCCAGGTGGAGGTGCGGGTCTTCTTTAAGTCGACCACCACTCACGCCGCGGAGATGGCGTTCGTGAGCCAGGTGCGCCACTGGCCGGGGGTGCGGCGCGTGCAGTACTTCACCAAGACGCAGGCACTGAATCAACTGAGGTCGCAGTTTCCGCATGATCAGGCGCTGTTTCAGCTTATCAAGCAAGGCAACCCCCTTTACGACGGGTTCGACTTGTACAGCCACAAGCCTGGGCAGATTCCCCACCTGGCGCAGCGGCTGCGCTCCACCCCGATTGTCGAAGAAGCCCTCGACCAAAACTTGGTCGTGCAGCGGCTGCAGTCGCTGACCAACATCATGACCGACGCCGGGTATGTCATTGAGACCATGCTGGCGCTGGCGACGCTGCTTATTATCTCCAACACCATTCGGCTCGGGGTGTTTGCGCGTCGGCGAGAGATTCAGGTCATGAAGCTGGTGGGCGCGACGGATTGGCTCATTCGCTGGCCCTTTCTCCTCGAGGGCATCGTGCTGGGGCTGGTGGGCGCCGGTCTCGCCGATGTCGCGGTCAACTTCGGCTACCACTGGGTGGGCATTCAGGCGGCCAAAAACCTGTCCTTCTTTCCCCTGGCCCCCACGAGCGCCGTCGAGCGCTCCACGGAACTCCCCACGTTGGTGGGCGGGGTGGCGATGGGCTTGGTGGGGAGCCTGTGGGCCGTCCGTCGCTTTCTCCGCGTCTGACGTCCGCCAGCGCCCGGTCCACGCACGCCTGCGCCACGTTCCTTTGCAAACGAACGTTCTATCATTTATGCTGTTTTGCGGCTCAGTCTTCCGCTTCGGGGAGCCCGTGCGCGGGTGGAGCCCGAGCGCGCGGTGGGTTAGAATTGTAAGAATCGGCGTGAGGAGGGCGATGCGTGAGCGACTTTCGGGTGGAGGCGCCGTTCGAACCGGCCGGGGACCAGCCCAAGGCGATCCGGGAACTGGCCGACGGCTTCCGCGAGGGCGGCGCGGTACGCCAGGTGCTCCTGGGCGTGACCGGCTCCGGCAAAACACTGACCATGGCCCACGTGATTGAGCAGGTCGGACTGCCGACGCTGGTGATGGCCCCCAACAAGACGCTGGCGGCCCAGTTGGCCGGGGAGCTGAAAGCCTTTCTGCCGGCCAACGCGGTGGAGTACTTCGTCAGTTACTACGACTACTACCAGCCGGAGGCGTACATCGCGCAGAGCGACACGTACATCGAGAAGGATGCGCAGATCAATGACGAGATCGACAAGCTCCGGCATTCGGCCACGTCTGCCCTCTTTGAGCGGCGCGACGTGGTGGTGGTGGCGTCGGTGTCGTGCATCTACGGCCTCGGATCCCCCGAGGACTACCGGGAGCAGGTCCTGTCGGTGCGGGTGGGCATGGACCGCGATCGGGATAGCCTGCTGCGCAGTTTGGTGGCCGTGCGCTACGAGCGCAACGAGGTGAACTTTGTGCGGGGCAAGTTTCGTGCGCGCGGCGACGTGGTGGAGGTGTTCCCGGCCAACCAGGGGGAACAGGCCGTGCGCATCGAGTTTTTTGGCGACACCATCGAGCGCATTCGCGAGTTCGACCCGCTGACGGGCGAGGTGCTGGGGGAGCGGCAGTACGTGGGCATCTACCCCGCCTCGCACTATGCCACGCGTCGGGAGCGCATGCTCCCGGCACTGGACAGCATTCGCACGGAGCTTCGCGAGCGCCTGCAGTACCTGAAAGCCCACGACAAGCTTTTGGAGGCCGCGCGGCTCGAGCAGCGCACCCTGTATGACCTGGAGATGCTGGCGGAAGTTGGACATTGCCCGGGCATCGAGAACTACTCCCGCCACCTGACCGGGCGCCAGGCGGGCGAGGCCCCCTATACGCTGTTGGACTATTTTCCCGGGGAGTTTCTCACCATCATGGACGAGTCCCACGTGAGCGTGCCCCAGGTGCGGGGCATGTATCACGGCGACCGGTCGCGCAAGGAGTCCTTGGTGGAGAACGGCTTTCGCCTCCCGTCGGCGTTTGACAACCGGCCGCTCACGTTTGACGAGTTTCAGAGCCGGATTGGGCGGACCGTCTATGTGTCGGCGACGCCCGGGCCGTATGAGCTCCAGACTGCGGGCCGCGTGGTGGAGCAGATCGTCCGGCCCACGGGTCTCTTGGACCCCGAAGTCGAGGTCGTGCCCACCACCGGGCAAATCGATCATCTCCTGGCGAAGATCCGCGACCGCGTGTCGCGGTCCCAGCGGGTGCTGGTGACCACGCTCACCAAGCGGATGGCGGAAGACCTGACCGAATACTTTCGCGAGCACGGCGTTAAAGTGCGCTACCTGCACTCGGACATCGACACCTTAGAGCGCATGGCCATCTTGCGCGACCTGCGCCTGGGAGAATTTGATGTGCTGGTGGGCATCAACCTGCTGCGGGAGGGGTTGGACCTGCCCGAGGTGGGGCTGGTGGCGATCTTGGACGCGGACAAAGAAGGGTATCTGCGCTCCGAGACGTCGCTGGTGCAGACGATTGGGCGGGCCGCCCGCAACCTGGAGGGTCACGTCATCCTGTACGCCGACCGGATGACCGACTCCATGCGCCGCGCGCTGGCGGAGACCGACCGGCGCCGTGCGATCCAGCGGGCGTTCAACGCAGAACACGGTATCACGCCCACCAGCGTGGTGAAGGCGGTGCGCGAGGTGATTGCTGCCACCACGCGCCCGATGGCGGACGTCGCCCTGGCGGACAAACCCTTAAAGGACCTTTCCAGCAAGGAGCGCCTCCAGATGGAGGCACGCCTGAAGAAGGAGATGAAGGATGCGGCGCGGCAGTGGGAGTTCGAGCGCGCCGCCGCGCTGCGGGACCTGTTGATGGAGCTGGAGAGTCAGCGGCCCGTGCGGTCGGTGTCGGGGGGCCGGTTGCGTGGCTAAGAATGCGCTGGTGGTGCGGGGCGCCCGCCAGCATAACTTGAAGAACATCACAATCGAGATTCCCCGGGAGCAATTGGTGGTGATTACCGGGGTGTCGGGATCGGGCAAGTCGTCACTGGCGTTTGACACGATTTATGCGGAGGGGCAGCGACGCTATGTCGAGTCGCTGTCGTCGTACGCGCGCCAGTTTCTTGGCCAGATGGACAAACCGGATGTGGATGCGATCGAGGGCTTGTCGCCCGCTATTTCGATCGATCAGAAGACAACCTCGCACAATCCTCGGTCGACCGTGGGCACGGTCACCGAGGTTTACGACTACCTCCGGCTGCTGTACGCCCGCGTGGGCCACCCCCACTGCCCGAAGTGCGGTCGGCCGGTCAGCCAGCAGACGGTCGAGCAGATGATGGACCGCATCGGGGAGCTTCCCGCCGACAGCCATCTGGAAGTGTGGGCGCCGCTGGTGCGGGGCAAGAAGGGCACCCACGACAAGGTGCTGGACGATGTGCGGCGGCAGGGGTTCACTCGGATGCGGGTGGACGGCACCTTGTATCGCGTGGACGAGGTGCCGCCGCTCGAGAAAAACAAGAAGCACACGCTGGTGCTGGTGGTGGATCGCGTGACCCTGCGGCCGGAAAGCCAAGCTCGCCTGGCCGAGTCCATCGAGCATGCGCTTGAGGCGTCGGGCGGCATTGTCGAAATCTCGGTGGACGGTGAGAGTGATCCGATGGTGTTTGGCCGGGACTTGGCGTGCGTAAGCTGCGGCATCACGCTGGAGGAGCTCTCCCCGCGCCTATTTTCGTTCAATGCGCCCTACGGGGCATGCCCCGCCTGCACCGGTCTTGGGTATCGCCTAGAGGTGGACCCGGCGCTGGTGGTGCCGGATGAGAGCCGGTCGATGGTGGGCGGGGCCGTGGTGCCGTTTTTTCGCAGCGCGTCGCGCTTCTATGCGGATCTGCTGGCGGCCGTGTGCCAGCTGGCGGGCATTCCCATGGACGTGCCGTGGCGAGACCTGCCGGATGACGCGCGGCAGGTTGTGCTGCAGGGCTATCCCCACGAGGTGCCCTTTCAGTTTGAGACCGCCTTCGGCCGGCATCGGCGGCAGTTTGTGCGGTATCAGGGCGCGATTCCCATCCTGGAGCGCCGCTATCGCGAAAGTGACAGCGAGGCGCAACGCGCGGAGGCGGAAACCTACATGCGCGAGGTGGCATGCCCGGTGTGCCAGGGCCAGCGGCTGAAGCCGGAAGTGCTGGCGGTCACCGTGGGCGGTCGTTCCATCGCCGCCCTGACCGCCCTCTCCATCGATAAGGCGCGCCAAGCCCTGGATGCGGTCGCCTGGACGCCGCGCGAGCTGACGATTGGCCGGGCCATCCTAAAAGAATTGCACGACCGACTCGGCTTTCTGGTAGATGTGGGGCTGGGCTACCTGACCCTGGACCGCACGGCGGGATCGCTGTCGGGGGGGGAGGCCCAGCGCATTCGGCTGGCCACCCAGATTGGTTCGTCGCTGGTTGGCGTCCTGTACATCCTGGATGAGCCCTCGATTGGCCTGCACCAGCGCGATAACCAAAAACTGATCGCGACACTGAAGCGGCTGCGCGATTTGGGCAACAGCGTGCTCGTGGTGGAGCACGACGAGGAAACCATGCGCGAAGCTGACTGGCTGGTGGACATCGGGCCCGGGCCGGGCATCTACGGCGGGGAGGTGGTGGCCGCCGGGGCGCCGGCCACGGTCATGGCGAGCCCGGCCAGCCTGACCGGTCAGTACCTGTCGGGGGCGCGGAGCATCCCGATGCCGAGCCAGCGGCGCCAACCCACCCGTCGCACCCTCAAGGTCACCGGTGCGACCGCGCACAACCTGAAGGACATCACCGTAGAGATTCCGCTCGGCCTGATGGTCGCGGTGACCGGGGTTTCGGGGTCCGGCAAGAGCACGCTGGTCAACGACATCATCCGCAAGCGGCTGGAGCAGGAGTTGAACGGGGCGCGCACCCGCCGCCCGGGTGCGCACCGCGGTATGGAGGGGCAACTGCATCTGGACAAGGTGATCGCCATTGACCAAAGCCCCATCGGGCGGACGCCGCGATCCAACCCGGCCACGTACACCGGTGCCTTTGACCTGATCCGCGAGCTTTACGCCGGCACGCCGGAAGCCAACGTGCGGGGCTACCGCCCTGGTCGCTTTTCATTCAATGTGCGGGGCGGCCGGTGCGAAGCCTGCCGCGGCGACGGTATTCTGAAGATCGAGATGCATTTTCTGCCAGACGTGTACGTGCCCTGCGAGGTGTGCAAGGGCCAGCGGTACAACCGGGAAACGCTTGGGGTGCACTACCGCGGGAAAAACATCGCCGAGGTGCTGGACATGACGGTCGACGAAGGCCGCCAGTTCTTCCACGCCATGCCGCGCTTGGCCAGAAAGCTCGACACGCTGGCGGATGTGGGGCTCGGCTATGTTCGCCTGGGTCAGCCCGCCACGACCTTGTCGGGGGGGGAAGCCCAGCGGGTCAAGCTGGCCACGGAGCTGTCCCGCCGGTCCGACGGCCGCACCTTGTACATTTTGGATGAACCCACGACCGGGCTCCACAGCCAGGACGTCGAGCACCTGCTGGGCGTGCTGAACCGTCTGGTGGCGCAGGGCGACACGGTGCTGGTGATCGAGCACAATCTCGATGTCATTCAGATGGCGGATTGGATCATCGACCTCGGTCCGGAAGGGGGAGACGCCGGGGGCCAAGTGCTGGCCACCGGCAGCCCGGAAGCGGTCATGGAGGTCGGCGCGTCGTACACGGGCCAGTTCTTGAAGCGCCATGCCGAGCGCGGGATGGTGAGGCGGTATGAGCTCCGCTGAGCCCCGCGGCGCCACCGACAACGCCCCGGCACTGGCCGCCCATGTGAGAGGGCTGCCGACCGCGCCGGGGGTTTATCTCTGGAAAGATCCCGGCGGTGCCATCTTGTACGTGGGCAAGGCGCGGTCCTTGCGGCAGCGCGTCCGCTCCTACCTGCAGCCGTTTGATCGGCTCGATGCCAAGGTGCGCGCGCTCATGCGCAAGGTGGCCGACGTCGAGGTCATCGTCACTGACACCGAGGTGGAGGCCCTAATTTTAGAGGCGACCCTCGTGAAGCGCCACCAGCCCAAGTACAATATTCAACTGAAGGATGACAAGGCGTTTCCCTATCTCCGCATCTCCTGGGAGGAGCCGTTTCCCCGCCTCCTGCTTGCCCGCCGCCCATCGAGCGACGGCAGTCGGTACTTCGGGCCCTACCCGCGCGTGGGTGCTGTCCACGAAACGATCCGGCTCCTGCGACGCGTCTTCCCCATCCGCAACTGCACGAATCAAAAGTTCAAGAACGCCGCCCGGCCATGTCTGGAGCACCACATCGGGCGGTGCCAGGCCCCCTGCCAAGCCATGGTGAGCCAGGACGCCTACCGCGAGAACGTACGCCGCCTGGAAAGAGTCCTTGAAGGCCGTTCCGACGAGGTGGTGGCCGACCTCACGCGGCAGGTCACGGCGGCGGCGGCGGCGCTGGAATTTGAGCGGGCGGCGGAGTTGCGGGATCAGGTGCGGGCCTTAGAGGCCCTGCGCGAGCAGCAGAAAGTGGCTGGCCGTGCGGGACGCGAATTGGACGCGGTGGGGTGGGCGGCCGCCGGCAATGGGGCGGAGGTGCAGGTGTTCATGGTGCGGGACGGTCGGCTCGAGGGGCGCGAGGGCTTCCAGTTGGAGGGGCTGGAAGGGCTCGCAGACGGCTCGGACGGCGAACTGGCGCGGGCGTTTCTGACCCAGTACTACGAGCGGGCGCAGCGCGTCCCGCGCGAAATCTTGGTGCCGGTCGCGCCGTACGACGCCCCGCTGCTGGAGGAGTGGCTGTCGGCGCGGCGCGGTCAGCGGGTGCACATCCATGTGCCCGAGCGCGGCGAGAAGCGGCACCTGATGGAGATGGTGGAGGAAAATGCGGTGTGGGCGCGGGATGAGGCGCTGCGGCGCCAGGCGGTGGGGGAGCGGGATCGGGGGCAGGCGCTGCTGGAAATCCAGCACAGCCTGGGCCTTGCGGCGCTGCCGACCCGCATGGAATGCTACGACATCTCCAACACCCAGGGGACGGAATCCGTGGCGTCCATGGTGGTGTTTCTGGACGGAGCGCCCGACAAATCCCAGTACCGCCGCTTTCGCATTCGGACGGTGGTGGGCGCCAATGACTTCGCCTCGATGGCCGAGGTGCTGACGCGCCGGTTCGAGCACCAGGCGCTGGCGCAGGCGAGCGACGACCCGCAGGTGAAGCGGTTTGCCGCCTGGCCGGACCTGGTGCTGGTGGATGGGGGCAAGGGCCAGCTCTCCAGCGCGGTGGCGGCGCTTGAGCGCATCCAGGTGGACGTCCCCATCTTCGGGCTGGCCAAGCAGCACGAGTGGCTGTATGCGCCCGACAGCGCCGACCCCATCGTGCTGGACATGAACTCGGCCGGCTTGAAGCTTCTGCGGCACCTGCGCGACGAAGCCCACCGGTTTGCCATCACGTTCCATCGCCAGCTGCGCACCAAGCGCAACCTGCGGTCGCTGTTGGACGACGTGCCAGGCATCGGGCCCACGCGCAAACGCCAACTTTTGAAGGCGTATGCCACGGTCGAGGCCGTGGCCCAGGCGGACGTGGCGGAACTTGCGCGTGTGCCGGGCATGACCGCTCCAGTCGCGCAATCCCTGAAGGAGCACTTTCGGCGGCTGGAGGCTCTGGCCGCGCAGCCCGCCGGGCGGGCGGAGCAATCCGAGGAGGGATCTGAGGCGTGAGACGGCGTATAATTGGATGGGTGATCCAGGTCCTGGTGCTTTTGCTGGTGGCGCACTTGGGTATTGGCATCTCAGCGGCGGGGTTCGCGCCGCTGCTGGAGGCCGCGGTGGTGCTCGCGCTGGTGAACCTCATCGTGCGGCCACTGGTGGCGCTGCTGACGCTCCCCATCAACCTGCTGACGCTGGGCCTGTTTGGGTGGGTGGTGTCGGGGTTGATGCTGTGGCTCACCAGTGCGATTGTCCCCGGGTTCCATGTGGCGGGCTTCGTCCCCGCGCTGGAGGGGGCCGTCATTTTGGGACTGGTATCGGGGGTGGCCAATTGGGTGATTCGCTGAGGAAAAGGGCGACGCGGCCCGCCGCTCCGATAGAGCTGGTGGCGGTTGATCTGGACGGGACGATTTTTGCCCGCGGCGATGAGGTGCATCCCCGGGTGCTGGCGGCGCTGGGCCAACTGGTGGCCGCCGGCATCCGGGTCGCGATCGCCACCGGCCGGACGGCCCGGTCGGTCGAGTTGTTTCGCGAGCGCTGGGCCCTCCCCGCCGGCCCCATGATTTGCTATAACGGCGCCGAGGTGGTGGATCTCCCCAGTTGGCAGCGCTGGTTTGTGGACCAATTGCCGGATGCGGCCGCGCGCCGTGCCATGGAGTTGGTTCTGGCGGGAGGTCACCTGGCGCAAGTGTACATCGGCGACGGACTGTGGGTGACCGGCGATGACCCGCGGGTGCGCGCATACGTCGCGGCGAACCACATCCCGGCCGAAATCAAGCCCGGCCGCGCCATCTTGGACTGGCCCGAGCCGCCGATCAAGATTTTGATTCAGGATGAGCCCGCTTCGCTGGCCCGCCTGCGCGCCGCGCTGGCTCCGTGGGCGGCAACGTGCGGCGTGCGGGCGGTGAGCAGCCAAGCCGACTATCTTGAGGTGCTTCCCGAGGCGGCCACCAAGGGTCGCGCCCTGGCCCGCGTGGCGGAGCGGCTCGGGATCGCCCGGGAGGCCGTGGCGGCCGTCGGCGACGGCGAGAACGACGCGGAGATGCTGGCGTGGGCGGGCTGGGGCATGGCGATGGGCAACGGCCACCCGGCGGCGCTGTCCGCCGCCGATGTGGTGTTGCCGCCGGTCGGCGAGGATGGCGCGGCGGTGGGCCTGGAGCGGTACGTGCTGGCTGAGAGGAGCGGGTGATGGTGCGAACCGGGGGCACGTCGCGGTGGGCGCTCTACTATTATTTTCGCATCCGGCCCCTGGTGCACCGGGCGCTGGAGCGCGTAGAGGTGCAGGCGGCTCACATTCCCGACCCCGCGGTGAGGGCCATGGCGCGCGAATCGCTCACCACGAAGCGCTTTCACTGCGAAGGGGGTGCCGTGCTGGTGGGGGCGGCGCCCCAGTTGGTGCGGGCGGTCGTGGCTTACCAGAGCCTCTGCGACTACCTGGACACCATCACGGATCGGGGGCCCGAAGTGTCGGCGGAGGTGATTCGCTCGCTGCACCGGTCGCTGGGCGACGCGCTCCGACCCGGTGCCGCCCTCAAGGACTACTGGGAGAGCCACCCCCAGGACGACGGCGGCTACATGGCCTGGCTGGTGCGCGACTGCCAAGCGGTGTTGGCTGGCCTGCCAGACTACGGGGCGGTGGCGGACCGCGCCGCTTGGCTCGCCGACCGCTACGTCGACTTGCAGAGCTTAAAGCACGCGCCCGCGGCGCAGGAGGACCGGGCCAGCGCGCTGGAAGAGTGGGCCGCCACCTATCGCGAGCCCGAGTGGGGTGTGGCGTGGTGGGAGTTTGCGGCCGCTGCCGGGTCGACCCTGGGCATCTTCGCGCTGTGGCACGAAGCCACCCACCCCGTCAGCGCCGAACGGGCCCGGCGCTTGGAGTCCGTGTATTTTCCCTGGATGGGCGCGCTCCACATCCTGTTGGACTACTTCGTGGATCAAGACGAAGACCTGGAGCACGGCGATTTCAACTTCGTAACCTGCTATCCCAGCGAAGCGGCGGCGGTCGCTGGCATTGGGCGACTCCACCGGGAAGCCGCGGCCCGGGCCCAGGGGCTGGCGGATCAAGCATTTCACCGTTACGTGGCCGAAGGCCTGCTGGGATTTTACCTGTCTGACCGGAAGGTGCGGGGGGCGCTCCGCGCTCCTGCGGGCCGCCTGCTGTCGGCTGGCGGAAACGTCAGCCGAGCGCTCTACTGCCTTGCCAAGGTGGGCCGCACCCCCTGACCTTTCGGCTTATCGCCTCAGGTGGCGCCGAGAAGCGTCGGCGAGGGCGTTCGGATGGCTGTGGGCCGCCCCCGAGCAGCCATCCGCCGCGTTTCCTTTAGGGTCGCTGCCCGCTTGGCTGCGACGAGCCGCCGCTGGCGGACGTGGCCAGGCCCAGGGCCAAGCCCCCGTGGCCCGTCGCGTGAGCGTTGGCGTGCGTGGCCCCTTGGGCATGGGCCGAGGCCTGACTGTGCGCGGGCCCCGCCGATTGGCCCTGGGGCGACCCGTTCGCCGCGCCATCGCCTCGGGAGGATGCCTGGCTCAGGCCGCCGGCGTTGGACCCCTGGCCCACCGGCGCCGTGCGCGTGCGGCCAGTTTTCTGCACCAGCAGCACATCGCCCTGGGCGCTGAACCCCACGCGCACTAGCGTGCCGGTGGTGAGCGCGCTGAGGGATGAGGCAGTCGGGCCGGACGCGGCGAGCGGCGCCGTGAATGTCGCGCCGCCTGCGTAGGACAGCTGCACGCCGCTGGCGGACGTGCCCTCATAGGTTTCCCACGCGCTGGTGCTTTGCAGCTCGATGGCGGCCACCGCGCCGCTGCTGAGGGCGAGGTGCACGCGCTCGCCGGGGAACAGCATGGTGCCCGCGTAAGCCTGCCCCTGGTAGGTCACCGTGGCGTTCGCCGCTAGGGGGTAGGACATCCCCGACTCAAGCGTGAGGCTCGCGGCCGACTGAACCGAGGAGACCGTCGTGATCGTCAACAGCGGTCGCGCGGGGTCGTTCCCGAACATCGCGACCAGCCCGGCCGCAATCCCGCTAAAGATGGAGGAGCTTGGCAGCGCGGTCGTGGTGCCGGCGGTGGCGCTCACCACCACCGGCGCGCTCAGCACCCCGTCCACTTGCTCCATGGGCGCCCCAACCTCGCTGGCGGAGTGCGCGGCCGGCGCCCCGCCGACAGCGGTCAGGGCAGCCGCGCCGCCGGCGTGGGCGCCTTGGACTGGGCCCCACGCGCCCATCCCCGGCGACGGGTGGGCAAACGCCACCGCTGGCACCGCGAGCAGGGTCGCTCCGGCAAGCAGGCCGAGCGTCGTTCGCATACTCATGAAACAGCCTCCTATCATGCTTGGACTCCGGGATCCGAATGGAAGACGCCACAACATTCTTCGTCGACGGCTTGGACTTTGGGGGGGTCAGCGTCGCGCGGCTCGCTCGTTTCGGTGATAATCAGGGTGGTGGGAGGTGGGGGATGGCGCGGCTTCTCATCATCACCGGGCAGTCGGGGGCCGGCCGCACGCTGATTCTGCGTGCGTTTGAGGACCTCGGATACTTCTGCGTGGACAATCTGCCACCCGCGCTCCTGGTGCGGTTTGCGGAGCTGGTGCGGAAGGCGCCCGAAGTGGTGGGCGCCGCCATCGTCATCGATGTGCGCGGCGGAAACTTCTTTCAGGACGTGGAGCAGGCGCTCGACGACCTCACCGAGGCGGGCCAGCCTTATTCGCTGCTGTTTCTCGAGGCCGAGGAGGCCGTGCTCATCCACCGCTACAAAGCGTCCCGCCGAGCGCACCCCCTGGGGTCGCGCACGTCGCTGACGGAGGCGATTCGCCAGGAGCGCGCGCGCTTGGAAGAACTGCGCGGCCGCGCCGATGTGGTGCTGGATACCTCGAGCCTGACGCCGCACCAAGCGCGAGACCGGGTGGCGCAGTTGTTTGCGCTGGATCCCGGAGGGCTGCCGTTTCAGGTGCGCGTGGTGTCGTTCGGGTACAAGCACGGCTTGCCGCTGGACGCCGACCTGGTGTTTGATGTGCGCTTTCTGCCCAACCCGCACTATGAGGCGGACCTGCGCCCCCGCATCGGCACCGACCCCGCGGTTCAGGACTTTGTCCTCAACTGGCCGGTGACCCAGGGCACGCTGGCGCGCCTCTCGGAGCTGCTGGACTTTTTGGTGCCGCTTTACCGCCATGAGGGCAAGGCGTCGCTGGCCGTGGCCATCGGGTGCACCGGCGGCCGCCACCGGTCGGTGGTGGTGGCGGACCGCCTGGCCAGCTATTTGGAGCGCCAGGGGGTGTCGGTGGAGGTCGAGCACCGCGACATCCAGACCCCGCCCGACGGCGACGATACGCTGGGGAGCCGGCGGTAGTGTGGCGCTGGCTGGCCCCGGGGCTTCGTCTCAAGCGCTACCTTGCCATGGTGGGCCTGGGCCTGCTGGCGGTGGGCGCCGCCATCGCCCTGGAATCTGGCGAAGCCACCGCGCCCTATTGGGCCTGGACCCGGCACGGCGATGTGTGGCTGTGGGCGCTGCTGGTGGGCATCGCGATTGTGCTGGTGGGCGCGCTGCAGCTGGTTCGGTCGCTCGCGCAGGCTCTTGATGTCTCCGAAGATTCCCTGGCCCGCATGCTTCTGGTGCGGCGCCGCGGCGCGCGCGGGCCTAAGGTGGTGGCGGTGGGGGGCGGAACCGGGCTGCCGGCGCTGCTGCGCGGATTGAAGGAGTACACCGCCAATCTCACCGCCATTGTGACGGTGGCGGACGACGGGGGCAGCTCGGGCCGACTTCGCGGCGCGATGGGGATGCTGCCGCCGGGGGATCTGCGAAACTGCCTAGTGGCGCTGGCAGACGCCGAGCCCTTGATGCGCGAGCTGTTTCAGTACCGGTTCAAGCAGGGCGAGCTCACCGGCCACAGCTTTGGCAACTTGTTTCTGGCTGCGATGCGCGAAACCACTGGCGACTTCGTCACGGCCCTGCGCGCGTCGTCGCGCGTGCTGGCCGTGCGCGGCGACGTGTTTCCTGCCACGCTGGATTCCATCGAGTTGGTGGCGGAGCTGGCAGACGGCTCGGTGCGCCGGGGGGAGAGCGTGATTGGGCAGAGCCCGGAGCGGATCAAGCGAGTGTGGCTCGATCCCAGCGACGCCACCCCGCCGGTGGAAGCCGTTCGGGCCATCCTGAACGCGGATCTTCTGGTGCTGGGGCCCGGCAGCCTCTACACCTCGGTGATCCCGAGCCTGCTCATCGGGCCCATCGCCGAAGCGGTGCGCCAAACCCGAGCCGCGACCGTTTATGTCGCGAACGTGATGACCGAGCCCGGAGAAACCAGCGGCTACTCGGCCTACGACCACTTCAAGGCGCTGGAGGATCACGTGGGTCCGGGCGTTATCGATGCGGTGCTCATCAACGATGAGCCGGTGCCCGAGGACGTGCGGGACCGCTACCGCGCCAGCGGGGCGGAGCCGGTGGGCCGCGGCACCGGATTTCCGCGCCGCGTGCTGGTGGTGCACGTCCCGCTGCTTGAGGTGGCGGGGGTGGTGCGGCACAACTCGGACCGCGTGGCCCGCGCCACGCTGCGGCTGTTACTGCGGCTGAAGCCCGACTGGGCCCGGCGGCGCCCCTGGGAGGGCCTCATGCTGGACCAGCGCCTCAGGCAGGCACAGGAGGAGGACGCGCATGGACTGGTCCCACAGCCGCGAGGTGAAGGCCGAGCTCAGCCGGGTCGCGTGGAAACGCGCCGAGGAAGCCCGCGCGGAGCTGACCGGCATCCGGGGCACGCTGGGCGCCGATGAATCGCTCTCGTTGTCGTCCCCAGTCGTGGCCCGGCGCGCCTTCGCCCTTGCCAAAGCCCTGGGCCTCGCGCCCCACCTGCTGTCCGAGCCGCGCCGGCGTCGCTACACCGTAACCCTGTCGCGCACGCCCCGGCAGCGTTCGGTGGGCCGCGAGCCCCGCGCGCTGTTGCGAGGCGCGGTCCTGGCCCGGGGCTACGTGGCGGCCCCGGGCCGCCCGTATCACCTAGAGATGGTGGCACCGACCCCCGAGTGGGCGTCGGTGCTCCAGGCGGCCATGGCGCAACTGGGCGTTGCCGCGCAGGTGGCCACCCGGCGCCAGCGCTCGGTGGTGTATGTCAAAGACCACGAACAGGTGGCGGCGCTCCTGGCGCATTTGGGCGCGCATCGGGCGCAGCTCCGGCTGGAGGCCGAGTCCGTGGTCCGGTCGATGAAAGGCGAGGTCAACCGGCGGGTCAACGGCGAGGCGTCGAACCTGCGCCGGGCCGTGGAGACCGGCGTGGCCCAGGAGCATGCGCTCTTGGCCCTGGCCGCCCAGGGGGGCTGGGACGCCTGGCCGGAGGCTTTTCGTCGCTTGGCACAAGTGCGCCTGGACCACCCCGACTGGACGCTGGAGCAGCTCGGCCGCGCCATGGTGCCTCCCATGAGCAAGTCGAGCGTGGCGTATCGGCTGCGGCGGATGCTCACCGGCGGTCCCCCGCAAGCGAGGCCCCCACGAGGGGCCGCTTCTCCTTCTCGCCGGCCAAGCGGCGCGGGGCAGGGCCGACGCGTATCCGATCGCGGGGCGCCGCCGCGGCAGCGCACGGACGGGGGCGCTTGAGGGGCAGGGAGGCCGGTCCAACCTCACCGCCACGCCGTGTGAGACCCCGTCAAAATTCGACGCCTCCCGATGCTGGCCACAGACGCTAAGAAGAGTATAATCGCCATGTGAACGCGGGCACAAAAGCCGCGAAGGCTCGGGCGCCCGCGGGAGACACTCGATTGCAACGCGGTGGGGAGGCAGAGATGTCCGAATATGCGGCGCTCTTGATTTATCTGCTGGTGGCGATGGTGCTGGCAGTCGGCATCTCGCTTACCTCCCAGCGACTTGGACCGCGGGCGCCGGGCGGCTTGAAGCGCGTGACCTACGAGTCCGGTAACGTGCCCGAGATGCCCGTGACGCACTTCTCCATCCGGTTCTACCGGGTCGCGATGCTGTTTTTGGTGTTTGACGTGGCGGTGGTGGCGCTCTACCCATGGGCTACGAGCCTGTCTTCGCTGCACGCCGCCGGGTTTCTCAAAGCTTTGTTCTTTTTGCTGGTGATCGCCGTGGCGTTTGCCTATGTCTGGCGACGGGGGGGATTCAAGTGGGACTGAGTCAGGAGGCCGTCACGAGTGTGGAGCAGCAGGCGGCGGAGCGCGGGCTTCTCACCACGACGGTCGAGAAGATGACGCGCTGGGCGCAGAAGTCGTCGCTGTGGCCTGCGACGTTTGGCCTGGCGTGCTGCGCCATTGAGATGATCAACGTGACCAACTCGCGCTTTGACCTGGCTCGTTTTGGCATGGAGGTGTTTCGCGCCTCGCCCCGCCAGGCGGACCTCATGATTGTCGCGGGCCGGGTGAGTCAGAAGATGGCACCGGTCGTGCGCACGGTGTGGGAGCAGATGCCCGAGCCCAAGTGGGTCATCTCGATGGGGGCCTGCGCGTCGTCGGGCGGCGTCTTTGACAACTACGCCATCGTCCAGGGGGTCGACCATGTGGTGCCGGTCGACGTGTACGTCCCCGGGTGCCCGCCCACGCCCGACGCGCTGCTGTTTGGCATCCTGAAACTGCAGGAGAAAATCGCCCAGGGCATTCCGCCCAAGTACCGCCAACTGACGGCAGCAGGAGGGTTGGCATGACGCTCATCACCCAGGCACCGGTGCTCGACTCCCTGGAAGCCCGGTTTCCCGGCACCTTCGAGGTGGTGCCGTCTGTAGACCAGCCCACCGTGACGGTGCCTAAAGAGATGCTGTTGGCGCTGATGGACTTTGCCAAGCAGAGCCTTGGCATGAGCCTCTTGGTGGACGTGACCGCGGTGGACTGGTTCCCGGCGCGTCCGCGCTTCGAACTGGTTTACCACCTGCTGAACCCCGACTCGATGGAGCGCGTGCGCGTCAAGAGTTGGTGCCACATGAACGAAGAAATGCCCAGCGTGATGGGCATTTGGCCTGGAGCCGACTGGCCCGAGCGCGAAACGTATGACCTGTTTGGGGTGGTGTTCTCGGGACGGGGCGCGGTGCGCCGCATCTACATGCCGGAGGACTGGGACGGGCATCCCCTGCGCAAGGACTACCCCGTGGCCGGTCAGCGGGTTGACTGACGAACCAGTGATCCGGAAGGGAGGCGCCTTGTGGCCCAAGACGTGAAAACCGACGAGCTGTTTGCCACCGGGCTCGAGTCGTCGCTGTCGCGTGAAAACATGGTGTTGAACTTGGGTCCCCAGCATCCCGCCACGCATGGTGTGTTGCGGGTCCGGCTCACGCTGGATGGCGAGACCGTGTTACACGCCGAGCCGGTGATTGGCTACCTGCACACCGGGTTTGAAAAGACCGCGGAGACGCACACCTACCAGCAGGCCAACACCCTCACGGACCGCATGGACTACCTGTCGCCGCTGACCAATAACTTGGCCTACGTGCTGGCGGTGGAAAAGCTCATGGATATCGAGGTGCCGAAGCGGGCGCAGTACATTCGCGTGCTGTTCGCCGAGCTCTCGCGCCTCGGTAGCCACCTCGTGTGGCTGGGGACGCACGTGATGGACCTGGGTGCCATGAGCCTCCTGTTTTACTGCCTGCGCGAGCGGGAGCTTATCTTGGACCTCATTGAGCAGACGGCCGGCGTGCGCATGAATCCCAGCTATTTTCGCGTCGGGGGGGTGGCGCACGATCTGCCGGAGGGTTTTCACGAAAACTGCCAGCGCTTTCTGGACGGGTTTCCTCGGTGGATGCAGTCGTACAAGAACCTGGTGCAGGGCAACCCCCTCATCGAGGACCGGCTCAAAGGGGTGGGTCGCCTCAGCAAGGAAGACGCGCTGGCCCTCTCGGCCACGGGGCCGATCCTGAGGGCGTCGGGCGTTCCGATGGACCTGCGCAAGTCGGCGCCGTACAGCTCGTACGAGGAGTTCGAGTTTAACGTGCCGGTGCGAACCGGCGGGGATTCGTTCGATCGGTTTTGGGTGCGTATGGAGGAGATGGAGCAGTCCATCCGCATCATGAACCAAGCGCTGGCGAAGATTGAGCCGGTGGGCGCCTACACCACCACCGACCGCAAAGTCTCACTCCCGCCTCGGGAGGAGATTTACGGCAACATGGAGGCGCTGATTCACCAGTTCAAGCTGGTGAGCGCGGGCTTTCGGGTGCCGAAGGGCGAGGTGTACCAGGGCGTCGAGGGTCCCAAGGGGGAGATGGGGTTCTACCTCGTGTCGGACGGCGGGCCCCGCCCTTACCGGTGGCGGGCGCGCACACCAAGTTTCTACAACCTGCAGACGCTGCCCACCATGGCGCGCGGCGGCTTGGTGGCGGATGTGATTGTGGCGATTGGGACGATTGACATTGTGTTGGGGGACGTGGACAAGTGAGCGACCGCAAATGGCCAGCCGAATGGCATGAGTGGGCCGAGGCGTCGCGGGCGGCCTTTCCGAACGCCCAGTCGTCACTGATGCCGTTTCTGCACCGCGTCCGCAGCCAGTGGGGCTGGCTCCCGCCGGAGGCGCTGGACGCGGCGGCGGATCTCTTGGGGATGACCCGGCAGCACGTGGAGTCCGTCGTGTCGTTTTACACGCTGTTTCGATCAGAGCCGACGGGCCGGCGCACGATTCACGTGTGCCGCGGTCTGTCGTGCATGATGGCCGGCAGCGACACCCTGATGGAGAACCTTGAGCACCATCTGGGCATCGCCGAGGGCCAAACCACGCGCGACGGCTCAGTCACGCTGTTGGAGGCGGAGTGCCTGGCGGCCTGCGATCTGGCACCCGCGGCCCAGGTGAACCTGGTGTATCGGGGGCCGGTGGCGCCTGAGGCGTTTCGCGAGCTGCTGGAGATGCCCGTGCCGGAGCCGGACGGATGGGCCGCCGGGCCGGGCGCGGCGGGCGCCAAGGAGGGCAAGGCCCATGGGTAGTGCGTTGCCCGGCCGACACTATCTACTGCGGCACCGGGACGTGGCCAACATGCACCAGCTTGCCGTGTACCGCGAGCATGGGGGCTACACGGCCCTGCAGCAAGCCCTGGAGGCGGACCAGCCGGACCAATTGGTGGAACTCACGAAGGCGTCCGGGCTCAGGGGCCGCGGCGGCGCGGGCTTTCCCACCGGCATGAAGTGGAGTTTTCTCCCCAACGACGGGCGCGCCCGGGTCCTCGTGATCAACGCCGACGAAGGGGAGCCCGGCACCTTCAAGGACCGTGAGCTCATTGAGTGCAACCCGCATCAACTAATCGAGGGCATGATCATTACGTGCTTCGCCATCGGGGCCCCGGAATCCTACATATATATTCGGGGGGAGTTCCTGGACGGCTACCAGCGACTGACAGAGGCCATCCGCGAAGCCGAGGCCGCGGGCATTTTGGGGGAGCGGGTCATGGGCCATGACTTTGCCCATCGGATGTTCGTGTACCGGGGGGCGGGCGCGTACATCTGCGGCGAGGAAACCGCGCTGTTGGAATCGTTGGAGGGCAAGCGGGGCAACCCCCGCTCCAAGCCACCGTTTCCGGCGGTGGCGGGCTTGTACGGGCGGCCCACGGTGGTCAACAACGTGGAGACGATCATGAACCTGCCGCCGCTGGTGCTGGAGGGGGCGGACTGGTATCGCCAGTGGGGCACCGAGAAAAGTCCCGGCTTAAAAGTCATGTCTGTGTCGGGCCACGTGAATCGGCCCGGCAACTACGAGGTGCCGTTGGACTGGACGCTGGCGGAACTCATCGAGGCGGCGGGCGGCGTGCGCACCGGGCATGCGGTGAAGGCCGTGATCCCCGGCGGGAGCTCGATGCCGTGCCTGCCGGCGTCGCAGCTGGACACCCCCATCGACTATGAGTCTCTGGTCCAGGCCGGGTCCATGCTCGGATCCGGCGGGTGCATCGTGATGGACGACAGCACGTGCATCGTGCGGGCCGTGGCACGGGTGGTGCGCTTTTATCGGAACGAGTCGTGCGGCAAGTGCACGCCGTGCCGGGAAGGCACGTACTGGCTCACGGACATCATGGACCGCTTGGAGCGGGGCGACGGCGACATGCGCGACCTCGACCTGCTGCTGGACGTGTCCGACAACATCAACGGCAAGGCCTTCTGCCCGCTGGGGGACGCCGCCGTGGGGTTCTTGGTTTCGGCGCTGACGCATTTCCGCGAGGAGTTCGTGGAACACATCACGGGGCAGGGGTGCCCGCTGGGGGCGAGGCAATATGATACAGTTAACCATTGACGGGCGCGAAATCTCCGTCCCCGAAGGCACGATGGTGGTGGATGCCGCCGCCCAGCTCGGGATCGACGTGCCGATTTACTGTTACCACCAAGCGCTGGGCCCACTGGGTGCTTGCCGTATCTGCATGGTGGAAATCGAAAAGATGCCCAAGCTGCAAACCGCGTGCACCACGGCAGTCCGGGAGGGCATGGTCGTGCACACCGGGGGCCCGGCCGTCGAGAAGGCCCGCGGCGGCATCCTTGAGTTTCTGCTTATCAACCACCCCCTGGACTGCCCCGTCTGCGACAAAGGCGGCGAATGCTTCCTGCAGGATTACTCGTTTTGGTACGGCAAGGGGCAGAACCGGTTCGAGGAATCCAAGATTCAGCGCCGCAAGGACTACCCGGTCAGCAACTATATTCTTTTGGACCAGGAGCGCTGCGTGTTGTGCCAGCGCTGCATCCGGTTTCTGGGCGAGTATGTGGGCGAGGAGCAGCTCATGCTGGACGGCCGCGGCGTGCACACCGTGGTGTCCACCGTCGAGGGCCAGCCGGCGGCCTCGCCGTTTGCCGGCAACGTCATCGATCTGTGCCCCGTCGGGGCGCTCTTAAGTGAGCCGTATCACTATAAGGCCCGGCCGTGGAACATCGAGCGGGAGGACACGGTGTGCAGCGTGTGTCCTGTGGGGTGCCGAGGCTTGGTCACGGGCCGCGATGGTCGGGCCGTGCGGTTGGAGGGCCGCCCGCAGCCGGACTTGCACGACTATGGGTTTCTGTGCGATCACGGCCGTTTCACGTACGACTACGCGAGCCACCCGCGCCGCCTCCTGACGGCCGAGCTGGACGGACAGCCCGCGAGCACGACCGCCGTGATCGCGGCGGTCGGGGAACGGCTCGCGCGCGCCGTGGCGGAATCGGGGCCCGAGTCCGTGGGTGTGCTCACGGGGGGCGTGCACACCGTCGAAGAAGAGTGGGCGCTGGCGCGGTTCGCCAACGATGTGCTGGGCACCAGTCGCCTCGGTGTGGTGAAGCCGGTGGCGGGAGACCTGCCGCTGGAGCTTCTGGGCACGTTTGACGATCTGGCGGCCGCCACCGGGGTGCTGCTGCTGGGGGCAGACCCCTACGAGGCGACCCCGGTTGTGCACCTGAAACTGCGCGAGGCCCGGCGGGCACATCCCATGGACGTGTGGGCGCTGGGCGATCGTATGCTCACGCGCGCCACGCTGCCGGGGAGCGACTACGTCGTGGAGCCGGGCCGCGTGGCCGCCGAACTCGCCGCCGTGCTGGGCGGCGGAGCGCTGGACGAGCGCTGGGCGGCGCTGCGCGAAGGGCTGGTGGCCACCGAGCGCCTGGTGGTGCTCTGGGACGGCGCCGACCCCGGGGTGACGGCACTATTGAGCCAGCTAGCGGCGCGGCGGGCCGGTCCGACGGCTGTGCTCCCCACCCACGGGCCCAGCAACTGGATGGGGGCGGTCCGGGCGGGCATCCCCGCCGACCACGCCGCCACGCGCCGCATCTTGGAGGATGCGGCCGACGGGCGGCTTTCCGCGCTGATTCTCCTGGGGGCGGACCCCGTGCGCGACTTCCCCGACGGCGACCTCGCGGCGCGTGCCCTAGAGCGCGTGCCCGCCGTCTACTTCATGGGCGGGTTTGCGCCCGAGCCGCGGCACGCACTGTCGGCGGTGTTACCGACGGCGCTGTGGGCCGAGGTGACCGGCACCTATGCCAACATGGAGGGCCGCCTCCAGGTGGCGCATGGGGCGGCGGCGGCGCCCGGTCCCGCGCGGCCGGTGCGGCCGCTGGTCACGGCGCTCGCGCGGGCGTTTGGCCGCCCGTTGCGCCTCGGCGAGGACTTTGACCCCTTCGCGGACCAGGACGGGGATCGCATCGCGCGCCCGGCAGAGCCCTCGCCAACGTCCGCGGCGTTGCCCCGCACGGGGCGGCGAGCAGATGACGAGTGGTGGATGGTCACGGGCGATGTGGTAGCCGTGAGCCATCCGCCATCGGAAATTGCCGAGCGGAGCCGCGAGCGGTTCCCCGTGCGCATCCACCCGGACGACGCGGATAGACTGGGCCTCGCCTCTGAGGGGGGGCCGGTCGAAGTGTCGCAGGCAGACCGGCGGTTTGTTGCCGGAGCGCGCCGGGACCCGCGTATTCCCTCGGGTCGGGTTTTCATTCCCCGGGGTTTGGCCGAGATGCCGGTGAACCGGTTGGACCCTAGCGCCGGCGTACGGGTGGCCCTCGCGGACCCGGTGCGTGAAGAGGTGGCCGCGCAATGATTCTCCTGTCAGTCGTCATCACCGTGGTGAAGGTCATCCTGCTGATCGGCATCCTGATGACCGGCTTTGCCTACACCATGCTGCTGGAGCGCCGGCTCTTGGGCTTCTTTCAGTTGCGCCTGGGGCCGAACCGGGTGGGCCCGATGGGCTTGCTGCAGCCGGTGGCCGATGCTATCAAGATGATCACCAAGGAAGACCTGCTGCCGTCAGCGGCGGACCCCTGGGTGTTTCGCCTCGCCCCGGTGGTGTCGCTCTTCGCCGCGCTGGCGGTGGATGCGGTGATTCCGTTTGGGGCGCCGATTCATCTTTTTGGCCTCACCATCAGCCTGGACATCGCGAATCCCGGCATCGGGCTCCTGTACGTGTTTGCCTTCAGCTCGCTGGGCGTGTACGGGCTGGTGCTGGCGGGTTGGTCGTCACAAAACAAGTATTCGCTGCTGGGTGGGGTGCGTTCGTCGGCGCAGCTCATTTCCTACGAGCTGGCCATGGGGCTGTCGGTCCTCGGCATTCTCATCACCGTCGGCAGTGCCAACCTGGAAACCATCGTCCAATTCCAGGCCCACCACTGGTGGTTCGTGTTCACCCAGATCATTCCGTTCTTTGTATTTTTCACGACCGCCATCGCTGAAACCAATCGAATTCCGTTTGACCTGCCGGAAGCGGAATCCGAGCTGGTGGCGGGCTACCACACGGAGTATTCGGGCATTCGGTTCGCTATGTTCTACATGGCTGAGTACATCAACATGCTCACGGCGTCCGGCATGGCGGTGACGCTGTTTTTCGGGGGATGGTCGGGGTGGTCGTTTCTGCCGCCGATCATCTGGTTCCTGCTCAAAGTGGGCATCTTTGTCTTTGTGTTTATCTGGATTCGCGCGACGCTGCCGCGCTTTCGCTACGACCGCCTGATGAACTTCGGGTGGAAGGTCCTGGTGCCGCTGGCATTCGTGTACGTGCTGGCCACCGCCGCGTTGGTCAGCGGGGCCATCTAGCGGCGGCGGGCGGAAAGGGGGGCCATCATGCTGGCAGGAGTTCGCGCGATCGCGAATGGGCTCAAGACGACGTTCCAGATGCTGAAGGAGCCGCGGGATACCATCCCCTACCCCGAAAAGCGGCGGGAGTATTCGCCGCGCTTCCGCGGCAAGCACATGCTGGCCCAAGACGAAGACGGCCGCGAACTGTGCGTGGGCTGCGGGCTGTGCGAGGCGGTGTGTCCGGCGCACGCCATTCGGGTGGTGGCCGCGGGCGCGGCCGAGGGGTCGCCCGTGTCCTGGACCGAGCGCTACGCGGTGGACTATGAGGTCGACCTGATTCGCTGCATCTTTTGCGGGATGTGCGAGGAGGCGTGCCCCACGAACGCGGTGCGCCTCACCCCGTTCAACGAGCTCGCGGCCTACACGCGACTGGACATGGTGGCCGCCAAAGACGAACTGCTGGCGCCCCCGATTCGCAAGTAGGGGAGAAGCGAAGCGAGGAGACGAGAGAGGCCAAGGAGACGCAAGGAGACGTAAGGAGACGTAAGGAGACGAAGGAAGAATGGTCGGCTTTATCATCTTGGCGGTGCTGAGCTTCGCGTCGGCGGTGGGAGTGGTGGCGGCGCGCGCCCCGGTCCACAGCGCGCTGTACCTCATCGGGAACGTGATCACGCTCGCGGTGGTTTACCTGCTGCTGAACGCCGAGTTCATGGCGGCAGCCCAGGTGATTGTGTATGCCGGCGCCATCATGGTTCTGTTCCTGTTCGTCGTGACGCTCTTGACCGCCGGCAAGGAAGAGCAGGAGCGTCCCGAATCGCTGGCCGGGCAGCGTGGGCTGTCGGTGTTTTTGTCCATTGCGGCGGGGGTGCTGCTGGCGGGCGTGGCCGTGCGCTATAGTGCGGGGCCGTCGATTGCCCGGTTCCCCGCGAGCTACGGGTCGCTGCCGGCCATGGGCCGCCTGCTGTGGGGCCCCGACTTCGACTACCTGGCGGTGGTGGCGCTGATGCTCCTGACGGCGGCGCTAGCGGTGCTGGTGCTGAACCGGGCGGCGGACGACCGGCGGCCGGTGGCCCCTCCGGCCAAGGAGGACCCCTCATGACAAGCGTGGTGCCGGCGGGATGGGTGGTAGGGCTGGCGGTGGCGCTGTTTGCCGTGGGCGCCGTGGGCGTCTTGGTGCGCAAGAACCCGCTCGTCATGTTCATGTCGGCCGAGATGATGTGGAACGCGGCCGCGCTGGCGTTCATCGGGTACGCTGCCCAGTGGCATCAGATGCAAGGGCAGCTGATGGCGTTCTTGATCATCGCCACCGCCGCGGGCGAGGTGGGCATTGGCCTGGCCCTGATTGTTTGGGTGTACCATCGCCGGCCGCGTCTCGATGTGGACGACGTGTCGGAGATGAAGGGTTGAGGCGCAAGACGGGAATGGTGACGGAGGGACGACCGTGACGCTGCTGGTGGAAATTTTGGCCCTGCCGCTGCTGGGGGCCGTGACGCTTTCGGTGTTCAAGTCGGTGTTGCCCCGCGCGCTCCCGGGGATCTGGGCGAGCCTGCTGGTGTTGGGCGCGTTTCTCCTGAGCTGGGCCGCCAAGGATCGCCTGGCGCTGTTGCCCGCCGCGCACCGTGTGATGGCGGGGAGCCTCTTTGTCTGGACCCAGGGATTTGGGCCGGTCATCCACTGGGCGCTGTACCTGGACCCGCTGGCATCGATCTGGACGCTCATCATCACGGGGGTCGGCTTCCTGATCCACGTGTATTCCAATGGATACATGGCGGAGGACAAGGACCGGGCCCGATTTTTTGCCGAGATGAACTTGTTCATCTTCTCCATGTTGTTGCTGGTGCTGGCAGGAAACCTCCTGGTGCTGCTTATCGGGTGGGCCTTGGTGGGGCTGTCCTCCTACCTCCTGATTGGGTTCTGGTACAACCGGCCGTCGGCCGTGCGGGCGGCCAAGAAAGCCTTTGTGGTGAATACCGTCGGGGACGTGGGGATTCTTTTGGCCATCGTGCTGCTGTACGAGCGGTTCGGTACCCTATCCTATCAGGGGTTGTTTGCCGCCTTCGTCCACGCCGCCCCGGCGCCGATGTTCTACACATGGGTGGCGTTGCTGCTGTATTTGGGCGCGATGGCCAAGTCGGCGCAGTTCCCGCTGCACATCTGGCTGGCCGACGCCATGGAGGGGCCCACGCCGGTGTCCGCCCTCATCCATGCCGCGACGATGGTAACGGCCGGGGTTTATTTGATTGCTCGCCTGTACCCGCTGCTGGCCCTGGCGCCGGGGGTGGGCGAGGCCATTGCAGCCATAGGCGCCGGGACGGCGCTGTTTGCCGCCACGGTGGCGGTCTTCCAGAAAGACATCAAGCGCGCGCTCGCTTATTCGACGGTGAGCCAATTGGGCTACATGTTTATGGCGGTGGGTATCGGGGCTTACGTGGCGGGGGTCTTTCACTTCATGATGCACGCCTTCTTCAAGGCGCTGCTGTTCCTGGCCGCCGGCAGTGTCATTCATGCGCTGGCCGGGGAGCAGGACATGGGGGCGATGGGCGGCCTCGCCAAAAAGATGCCCTGGACCGCCGCCGGCTTCCTGGCCGCCACGCTGGCCATCTCGGGCATTCCAGGATTTTCCGGGTACTTCTCCAAGGAGGCCATTTTGGGGCAGGCGCTCAATATGGGGCATCCATGGCTGTGGGCGGTGGGGGCGTTCACCGCGGGCCTGACCGCGTTCTACATGTTTCGCGTGTTTTTCCTCACGTTCTTGGGCAAGCCCCGGGACCAGCACTTGTACGAGCATGCGCACGAGGCGCCCTGGGTGATGACCGGGCCGGTGGTGGTGCTGTCGGTGCTGGCGATCGTTGGGGGATACTTTGGCACCGGCCTCAACACGTGGCTCACGCCCACGTTCACCCGGTACGCGGGCGCGGCGCACTTTGGGCTCGAGACCGGCCCGGCGTGGGCGACGGCGGGGGCGGTGGCACTAGCCCTTGCCGGCATTGGGATCGCGTGGCGCCTATACCTGGTGCGGGAGCGGTCGGTGGACGCCGGCACCGCTAGGGCCCCGGGGAGTTGGGCGGCGGCATCGTGGGGCACCGACACCGGGTGGTTGTGGGCGACGATTCGGCCCCTTGAGGCTTTGGGCGATTGGCTCACGGGTGCGGAGCAGCACTTCGTGGACTCGCTCATGGGCGTGGGGCGCGGTGTCCTCGCATGGGCGGACGAGCTCCGGCCCATCGAGACCGGGCTGGTGCGGCGCTACCTGCTATCCGTGATGGTTGGCACCTTTGTGCTGCTGGCCTACTTCTTGGTTCGCTTCTAGCCAGGGTTCGTGAGACGGGTCCGCATTTCCGAGGGTCAATTTAGGGGGCCGTGGCATGTTGGCGTTTTTCCTGGTGCTGATACCGTGGTTCGGGTTGGCGCTGTTCCTGTTGCCCAAAGCGTGGGTGAAGGCGGGGGCGGTGGTGCTGGCCGTGGTGGAGGTGCTGCTGTTTGCCCGCGCGGTGGTGGCACCCGTGGGCACGAGCCTGGCAACCGTGGACTGGAACTGGATTCCCAGCCTCGGCGTGCATTTTCACCTGAGTCTCGATGGGCTGGCGCTTTTCCTGGTGGGGCTCGCGGCCGTGGTGACACTGGCGGCGGTGCTGACCTCCCCTCGGGACCGGGGGTCCGCCTATTATTTCTGGCTCTTGCTGGCGGAGTCGGCCGCGATAGGCGTGTTCACCGCCCTGGATCTCGTGACCTTCTACGTCTTTTGGGAAGTGGTGCTGGTCCCCGTGTTCTTCCTGCTTGGGGGCTGGGCCATCGGCCCGGCACGGCGCACCGCGCTCAAGTGGCTCATCATGAACTTGTTTGGCAGTCTATTCATGCTCATCGGGGTCGTGGCGATGGGCGTGGTCCATGCCCAAGAGACCGGCCACCTCACCTTTCAACTGGCCAGCCTGGCGCACACCGCCCTGGTGCCGGCGGTGGCGCCGTGGATCTTTCTGTCCTTCTTGGTCGCCTTTATTATCAAGGCCCCGCTGTGGCCACTGCACGGATGGATGCCTCCAGCCTACAGTGACGCGCCGGCCCCCGTGACGGCCGTCATCTCGGGGGTGCTGTCCAAGCTGGGTGTGTTTGCCATGGTGCGGGTGCTGGTTCCGCTGTTCCATGGGGAAATGGCATCGGCCGAACCCTGGCTGATGGCGCTGGCGGCGGTGGGGCTGGTTTACGGGGCCGAACTCGCGTTGCGCCAAAAAGACGTCAAGATGGTGGCCGCCTACGGATCGCTGTCCCACATGGCAATGATGGCGCTGGGGATCTTTACCCTCACTCAGGCCGGGCTGGTCGGTGCCACGTTTTACATGGTGGCGCACGGGGTGATGCTGGGCGGGCTGTTCCTGATTCTGGGCTGGTACGAGGAGCGGACCGGGAGCCGCGAACTCCGAACTCTGGGAGGATTGAATCAGGCATTGCCCAGGCTCACGGTGTGGTTTCAAATTTTCGCGCTGGCCACGCTGGGGCTGCCTGGCCTGGCCGGCTTTGCGGGCGAATACATGATTTTCCAGGGACTCATCCAGCGCAACGTGACCGTGGCCGTTGTGGCCGGGGTGGTCCTGGTGGTGGCGGCGTGGTACATGCTGCGCCTGTTCCAGGGCGCCATGCAGGGGCCGCGGGCGGCGGGCCGAGCGCCCCGCGACCTCACGGTGCCCCAGGTGGGGCTGATTGGTGTGCTGGGGCTTGTGGTGCTGGTACTGGGGATCTGGCCCGCGAGCGTGACCAGCCACCTCCCCACTCTGGCGCCGCCAGGTGTGCATCAGGTGGCGCAAGCCTCGCACCGGAAGGGGGGTGAGCCGGCATGATGCATTTTCTCGAACCGGAGATCATTGCCGCGGTGGGTGTGCTGGCCACCCTGGTGGCCGCCATGCTAGTGCGGCCGCGGTCCGTGGTCCCCTATTGGTTCGGGCTGATTTTCAGCGCCGCCGCCCTGGCTCGGGCGCTGACGCTTCATCAGGCCAGCCATCTCTATGGGGGCGCGGTGCTGGCCGACAGCTACAGCATCGTGGTGACGGTGTTCACGCTGCTGGCGGTGATGGCGGGGCTGCTCCTCGCGTGGGACCCAGAGCGGTACGGCGCCGAGTTTCCCGCGCTGGTGCAGCTTGCGGGGCTGGGGGCCATGGTGATGGGCTTTTCGGGCAACCTGATCCTCCTGTTTCTGGGGCTCGAGTTGCTGAGCCTGCCGCTTTACGTGCTGGCCGCGTCGCGGCGCACCGCGCTCGGCGGCGAGGCTGGACTGAAATACTTGCTGATCGGCGCCTTCTCATCCGGCATCCTGCTTTTTGGAGCGGCGCTCTTGTACGGCGCCACGGGAAGCCTGACGTTTGTGAGCTTCACCGCCGTCCATGTCGTGCCGGGCCTGATGGCGGCCGGACTTGCCCTCCTGCTGGTGGGACTCCTGTATAAGCTGGCCATCGTGCCCTTTCACATGTGGGTGCCGGACGTGTACGAGGGCTCGCCGACGCCGGTGACGGCGTTCATGGCATTTGGCACCAAGGTGGGGGCCGCCGCCGCTCTGCTCCGGGTCCTTGCGTTTGGCTTCTCCCTGTCGGCCGCGTGGTGGGGATTGATGCTTGGCTATCTGGCCGTCCTCACGATGATTGCCGGCAACATGGTGGCGCTTCCGCAGCGCGACGTGAAGCGGCTTTTGGCGTGGTCCGGCGTGGGCAATGCCGGATACGTGCTGGTGGGCATCGCGTCCCACAATGTGGTGGGAGCCGAGGCGGCGCTGTTCTATCTCCTGCCGTACGGCCTCGCGATTCTCTTGGCTTTCACGGTCGTGCGCATTTTGGAGGGGCGGGAGGAAGCGCCGGTGACGTTGGCCAGCTTGAAGGGGCTGGTGTATCGGCAGCCGTGGCTGGCCCTCGGGTTCTTAGTCGCGATGCTGTCGCTGGCAGGGATTCCCCTCACCGCCGGCTTTATCGGCAAGTTCTACTTGGTGCGCGGGGCGATTGCGGCGGACCAGTGGGGAGTGGCCGTGGGATTGGTCGTGGCCACGATCGTCGGGCTGGCGGTGTACTTCCGGCCGGTGCAGCAGATGTTTCAACCGGGCGATGGCGCCACGGGGCGGTTCACGCTCGGAACGGGCGTCGTGCTAGCGGTGGCCGCGCTGGGCACGCTGTTCATCGGCATCTATCCGGAGCCGGTGCTGCATGCGGTGATTCAATCGGCTCGATTCACATGGCTGCATTAAGATAGCCATACGAAGGTGAAGGCAACCTGCACGCCGAGCGGGGCGCTCGCGCAGGGAGAGGAGTCGGTCGTGAGTAAACCGGAGGCCGCGGATCCTGACGTGTTTCGGCTGTTTAGCCTGGTGGAGCCGGAGATGCGGCTCGTGGCGCGCCAGCTGGAGGCGGTGGTGCGCGACGAGAACCGCCTGGTGGCGGAGGTGGCCGATGCGCTGCTGGCCGCCCCGGGCAAGCGCCTGCGCCCGGCCCTGGTGCTGCTGGCGGGCCAGGCGGCGGGCGCACCCAGCGCCATCCTGCTCCCGACGGCGACGTCGGTCGAACTGATTCACATGGCTACGCTGACGCACGACGACATTTTGGATCGGGCGGACTGGAGGCGGGGGGAGCCGTCCGTGCGGGCCGTGGCGAATGACCAGGTGGCGGTGCTGGCGGGGGACTTTCTGTTTGCGCGGGCCGTGCAGCTCCTGGCATCGACGGGGAGGCCGGCCGTGGTGGCGGAGGCGGCCGAGGTGGTGCATGCGATGTGTCTCGGGGAGATTCGCCAGCACCTCGGGCATGGGCGCCGGCCGAGTGAGTCCGAATATCTCGGGCGCATTGAAGCCAAGACCGCGACGTTTTTGGCCATCTGCTGCCGTCTGGGGGCGCTGGCCTCCGACGCGGGGCCAGACGTGTCTGAAGCCCTGTACCAGTTCGGCTGGCAGGTGGGCATGGCGTTTCAGCTCGTAGACGATCTGCTGGACTTGCTGGCCGACCCCGACAAGCTCGGCAAGGCCGTGGGGGCCGACTACGCCCAGGGGGTGCTGACGCTGCCCGTCGTCTATGCGCTGGCCGAGAGTCGGGACGCCAGTGAGCTCGAGGAGCTGCTGCAGCGGGGCCAGCCGGCCGACCTGCCGCGTGTGCGCCTCATCCTCCACGAGAGCGGCGCCCTCGACTATGTGCGAGCCAAGATCGATGGATACCGCAAAGGCGCGACTCGAGCCCTGGCGGCCCTGCCACCCTCCCCCGCCCTGCGAGCGCTGGACGTCCTGGCCACGTTTGTGGTTACCCGGGACTTTTAAGATGGCGAAGGACGCAAGTCCGGGCGCGGCACGCCGCATTCCGGATGCCACGATCCGGAGGCTCCCCGCATACCTGCGGGCCTTGGAAGCGGAGGCGGGCCAGCGGTTGACGTCGGCGGCACTGGGCGTACTGACGGGGTTTTCGTCTGAGCAGGTGCGCAAGGATCTGGCGTACTTCGGAGCGTTTGGCACTCGCGGCGTCGGATATCCCGCGCAGGAGCTGGCGAGTGAAATTCGGCATATCTTGGGATTGGACCGGGAGCTGAAGGCGGCGCTGTTTGGCGCCGGCCACTTGGGCACCGCGCTGGCGCGCTATGTCGCCGCCACCCATCGTGATGTGCGCATCGTCGCCATCTTCGATCCCGACCCGGAAAAAGTCGGCGGGGAAATCGCTGGTACCGCCATCTCGTCCCTGGCCACCCTTGAGGCGGATGTGCGGCGGCTGGGAGTGGCGGTGGCCATTCTGGCGGTGCCGGCGTCTGCGGCCCAGGCGCTCGCGGGCCGGCTGGTCGCGGCCGGGATTCGCGGCTTTTTGAACTTTGCCCCCGTGATGCTGTCGCTGCCCGCGGCGGGTGACGGCGGCCCCCCCATCGCCATTCACAACATCGACCTCTCGATCGAGCTCCAGACGCTCGCGTACTTTGTTCAGGTGCACGAAACCGCTCACGTGTAGCTCAGGGCGTGCCTCGGGCTTCCCCGGCCGCAGTTCTACGCTACGGGCGCCCGTGGACATTCGCACCATGGCGCGACGGGCAGTGGGACCATTCGTGCTTTGTCGCTGGCGGGGCGGGGTGCCGTGAAGAGCGGGCCTACCGGTAAAGCTCCGCGCCGTGCGTCGCGAGCCACCGCTTGCTTTCCAGATACGCGGGCAGCACGCGGCCCACCGCGCGCCAGAAGGCATCCTGGTGGTGGGGGTGGCGGAGGTGAGTGAGTTCGTGTACCACGACGTACGTGAGGCAGTGCGCCGGGGCTTGGATGAGGCGCCAATTGAACGTGAGCGTGCCGTCCGACGTCGCCACGCCCCAGCGGCTCTTGTAGTCGCGCACGCGGAGCGCGGTCACGCCGGGGCCGCCCACCCGCGGCTGCCACCGGGCCACCTCCTCGGTGAACATCTCCGCTGCCCGAGCGACCAGCCACTCCTGTACCAGCCGTCGTGCGACTCGGGTGGCGTCAGACGGGGCCGCGGGATCGGGCATGGTGCAATGAATGACCCCGAGGTCAGGGTCCGGCGCCACGTGCCAGGCGCCTCCAGCCTCGAACCGGAGCACCAGCGGCACCCCCTGCACCCAAACGACGCGGCCGTCGCCGAATGGCGCGGGGTCCGGCGCGGGGGGTGGCGGCGCGAGATGCCGGGTCACCCACTCGGCCTTTTGCCGGAGCAGCGCCTCCGCCTGCTCCGGCGACAGCCGTGCGGGTAACAGCACCACCACGTCGCGCTGTGCGGTGATTTGAATGGCGGCGTGCTGCCGGCGGGGGCGCACTTCGACCCGATAGGACACGGGGAGGCCATTCAAGGTCACCTGGCGGAGATCAGACGTCCCAGTACGCATGCCCAGCACTTCGCCGCCTCTGGCCAAAATCCTGCCGCTGTCCCTGGGGGACGTGACCGCGGCCGTCCCGCAAGCCCGCGGTCCGCCTCGGCTTTCCTCGACCGCTTGCCCCGGGGCGTTCGGCCTTCGGTCGGGGGCCTGCCCGTGGGGAGCCCGGCGTTTCGCACGTGTATCGGCCCTCGGTCGCGCTTGCGGCAAGGTTTGGGCTAGCGCGTGGTAAGGGCACCGGCGTGCCGTCTGACTTTGAAGGGGGTCCCGGGGAAACCGGCGGCGGGGCGCAGGGGGCATGCGCCAACTCGTCACAGCCGCCAGCGGGCGGGAGACCGGAGGCTTGTCCGCCGGCCTGGCTAGCGGCGGCGACTGAATGCCCGCCACACCAGGCGGACGCCAGCGGCGGCCCATGCCAGCACCGCCCACAGTGTCCAGCCGAGCCGCATGAGCCATATGCCGATCGCGAGCAGGCCCACGGTGTAGATGGCGCCGGCCAAGGATTCCAAACTGCGCTCGAGCCGACCGAGCGCGTCCTGGCCATCGGGCCACTGAATCCTGGCTTCCAATTCTCCGTCCTCGATGCGGCGCAGCACGCGGCTGGCCGTGGGCGGCAGCGAGACGATCGACTGGCCCCATTCTTTTGCGCGGCTCCACGCGTAGCCGGCCGTGCCCCCCGTCTCCTGCGTCACGAAGCGGCGGGCGTAGGGTGTGAACAACTTCACGAGGTTCACCGAAGGATCCAGGTGCGTGGCCACGCCGACCAGCATGCTGACCGCACGTCCAAGAAAGGCAAACTGGGCCGGAAACTGAATGGGTTCTTCCCGCACCAGCTGCTCAATGTCCATGAGCATGGCCTCTAGATCTGTTTGCCGCATGTCCTGGAGCGTTTCCGCATAATACCGCTCCAGCAGGTAAGCGATCCGCGACCGCAGCCGTCGGCGGTCGGCTTCGGGGTGGAGCACGCCCAAGGCGAACAAACTGTCCACCACCACGTGCGGCCGGCGCTCGGACAGCCCAACAAAGAGGCGGCGCATCTGACGGCGGGCCGCCGCCGTGATGTGCCCCACCATGCCGAAGTCCAGCAGCACCAGGGTGCCGTCGGGCTGCACCAGGATATTGCCTGGATGGGGGTCGGCGTGAAAGAATCCCGAGTCCATGACCATGTGCAGATACAAGTGAATCACACGCTCCGCCAGCGCTTGGCGAGAGATGTCCCAGGCGTCCAGTTCTGCCACGTCGGAGATTTTAGTGCCGTCTAGGCGCTCCATGGTGAGTACCCGCCGGGTGGACCGGTTCCGATGCACGTGCGGAATCTTGAGCTCGGTCAGGTCTGCCGTTTCCTCCCGGATGCGGGCGGCGTTCTGCGCCTCGGCCTCATAGTCCAGCTCCTCCAGCACGGTGCGCCGAAACTCCGTCAGGAGGCGGGGCAGATCAAAGGTGCGGGAGAGGTTGGTGAGCCGAGTGGCCATCATCACCACCAGCCGCAGCGCCCGCAGGTCCGCGCCCACGATCCGATCGATGTTCGGCCGCTGCACCTTGACCGCCAGCGGGCGGCCATCCCAGTCAACGGCCCCGTAAACCTGCCCCAGGGAGGCCGACGCCATCGGGGTGGTCTCGAACGACAAGAAAGCTTGGTCGAGCGGGCCAATCTCGGCCTCCAAAAGCGGCCGCACCTCGTCCCATGGGGCTTGCCGCACGCGATCCTGTAGGGTCGCCAACTCTTGGACAAACACCTTCGGCAGCAGATCCAGGCGGCTGGACAGGAACTGGCCCACCTTAACCACCAGGCCGCCCATGCGTTCGGCGGTTTCGCGGATGCGCACCGCCTGGCGCCGCATCGCCCGCTCCAGCCGGTCCTCGGCGGCGGCCGGCCCATAGAGGCGAAAAATCCACCGCAGACGCCAATAATCAACTAAGATCGACAGAAACAGGATGAGCACCATATAGATACGCACCGCGGGCCGCGACGGAGGGCTCCCACGGTGGTCAGGCGAATGCGGTATACTAGGCACGTTCACGGTGGACATCCGGCCGCCTCCGCGGTTTAGAGTAACACAGGCGGCCAGCGCGCCGGGACGGGACGGAACGAGCGGAAAACCCGGGTGGTGCGCGATGCTTTCATTCATTACAACGATGACGTGGTCCCAATGGCTTTTGTCCGTGGGGGACATCGCCATCGTCAGCTACGGGTTTTTTCGTCTGTTTCGCTTGATTCGCGGAACCCGCGCGGTGCAACTCATCAAAGGCATCGTGCTCATCCTGCTGGCGGTGCCGGTGTCGCAGTTTCTGCACCTCTATGCCACCCACGAAATTCTGGCGGACATCCAGACCATGCTCATCGTGGCGATCCCGATCGTGTTTCAGCCAGAGCTGCGGCGGGCGCTGGAGCAGATTGGACACGGACGCTTCTTTTCCGAGCCGCTGCTGGGCCATGAGCCGGTGGATATGTCCCAGGTGATCGACGAGGTGGCGCGGGCGGCCGACCATCTGGCGCGCAGCCGGACCGGCGCGCTCATCGTGCTTGAGCGGCAGACCGGGCTCAACGAATACGTGGCCACCGGGGTGCCCATTGAGGCCAAGGTGTCGGCGGCGTTGCTGGAGAACCTTTTTGTCCCCAATACGCCCCTGCACGACGGTGCGGTGATCATTCGCGGCGACCGGCTCGTGGCCGCCGCCGCGTTCCTGCCGCTCACGGATGCGGCCCGACCCGGCAGCGAGCTGGGAAGCCGCCACCGGGCTGCGCTGGGCGTGAGCGAGCAGTCGGATGCGGTGGTGGTGGTGGTGTCCGAGGAAACCGGCTGGATCTCGCTGGCCGTCGAGGGCAAGCTCAACCGACGGCTGGAGGATCGGACACTGCGCGAGATGCTGAGTCGGCTGTACCGAGCGCGGACGTACAACGGGTTTAAGCTTTTTACGCGGAGCACGGCACGATGACCGATCGGCTCCTGGAGAATGACACGGCGCTCAAAATTCTTTCTGTGCTCATTGCCATCGCCATTTGGGTGCAGGTGAACAGCGGTGTGCCCCGGCAGGTGAATCGAAAACTGGGACCGGTTCCCGTCACCTGGCTGGCGGCGACCAACCACTACACCGTGCTGGGGATGCACCCCGCGTCGGTGACGATTCTCATCGAGGGATCACCCACCTCCGTGACCCAATCCATCCACGCGGAAGCCTGGGTGGATCTCGCACACATCACCAAGCCTGGCTCCTACTCGCTGCCGGTGAGTGCCTCGGTGCCCCCGGGCACGAGCCTGGTTTCCGTGACCCCCCCTGATGTGACCGTCACGGTGGACAGCATCACCGCCAAGAAGTTCAGCATTACGCCCGTGCCGCAAGGGCATGTGGCGAGCGGGTATGGCATCGTGGCCATGACCCCGGTGAGCACGGTGGTGGAGGTGTCGGGCCCGTCCCACGACGTTGCGGCGGTGGCGCACGTGGACGCCCGGGTCAATGTCAGCGGGCAGACGGGCAATCTCGAGGCGCAGGTGGCGTTGGTGGCCGTCACTGCGTCCGGCCACGCCGTGCCGCAGGTGACCGTCAGCCCCAGCCTGATGGATGTGGCGGTGACGGTGTCGCCAGAAAAGGTGCTGCCCGTGGTGGTGAAGTACCACGGCACGCCGGGCCCCGGCTTCGTCGTGGGGGCCATCACGGTGTCTCCCAGCCGGGTCGCGGTGTTTGGGCCCGCCTCGGCGCTATCGGGGATGACCTCCGTGTACACCGATCCCGTGACCATTTCGGGCAGCACCACGTCGGTCACCAAGCAGGTGCACCTGGCGCTCCCAACAGGCGTGACCGCAGATCCAACCACCGTGCGAGCCATGGTGGCCATTGGGCCGTAGCCGCCGCACGCCATAGAATGCTGAGCGGAACGGTCAATCGATGCGTGAGGGGAAGCGACTGGCGGAAGCCATCACAGGGGTAGGGGGGGCACCAGGTGGCTCTGTTCGGCACAGACGGCGCGAGGGGCCAGGCCCCTCGCGAGTTGACCCCGGCGGTCGCGCTGGCGGTGGCGGCGGCGGCCGTGGCGGAGCTGCCGCCGGCGCCGCTGGTGCTGGTCGGGCGCGACACGCGTGTCTCGGGGCCCATGCTCGAGGCGGCCGTGGTGGCGGGCATCACGGCCGCAGGCGGGACGGCGGGCCTTTTGGGCGTTGTGCCCACGCCTGCGGTGGCGGCCCTGGTGCCTCTGTTGGGTGCGGGGGCCGGCCTGGTGATCTCGGCCAGCCACAACCCCCCGGAATACAATGGGCTGAAGCTCCTGGACGACCAAGGCCGCAAGTGGACCCCCGCGCGCGAGGCGGCCGTGGCCGCGCGGGTGGCTGGTGCCGAGGCGCCTTGGGCCCCATGGGACCAGGTTGGCCGGGTTGAGTCTTGTGAGGACCGCGTGGGCGTCTATCGAAAACGGCTGGTTGCCGAGTTTGGCGGCCGGGTCGGGCGGATGCATGTCGTGGTGGATCTGGGATACGGCGCGGCGCTGACCACCGTTCCTTGGGTGCTGGAGTCGCTGGGCCTGGTGGTGACCGTATTGAACGGTGCCCCAGACGGGGCGCGCATCAACCAGGGGGTGGGGGCCACCCACCCCGAAATCGTGGCGGAGGCCGTGCGCGCCGAGCGGGCGGATGTGGGCTTTTCCTTCGATGGCGATGCGGACCGCGTCATCGCCTGCGATGCCGATGGCCGCATCATCGATGGTGACGGCATTCTCTACCTGTTGGGGTGCGGCCTGAAGGACACGGGCCGCTTGCCCGGTGGGGAAGTGGTAGGCACTGTCATGGCCAACTTGGGACTGGAGCGGGCGCTTGGCGCTCGAGGCGTTCGGCTGCACCGCACCCCCGTGGGAGACCGCTGGGTTGCCCAGGCGATGGCGGATCGGGGGGCTCCCCTCGGGGGCGAGCAATCAGGGCATGTGATTTTGTCGGAGTGGGCGGTCACCGGCGACGGGCTTTTGACCGCTCTCGCGGTCCTGGCCGAGGTGCACCGCGCCGGGCGGCCCCTCGCCGAGCTGGTTGCCGAGATGCCCCGCTACCCCCAGCGACTGAGCAATGTGCGCCTGCCCGCCATCGGGTTTGCTTGGGAGCGGCTTGCGGGCGTGGAGGAGGTTATGGCGACCTGTTCCGCGGCGCTCGGTGGCGACGGTCGACTGGTCGTGAGGGCTTCCGGAACGGAGCCGCTGTTGCGTATCATGATAGAAGGGAGGGATGGGGCGGTCGTACAGACATGGGCCGACCGACTGACCACGGTCGTTCGTCAGGCGCTGGCGTCGGGTTCAGCGCGGTCGAATTCTGAGCCTCAAGCGCCGGAGCCCAGGCGACTGGGCTGACGAGGAGAGGGATCTCGAAGCATTCGGCGGGTGACCTCCGGCTTCTCGGCGGCCGACAACCATGGGACAAAGGGCCGACAGCAATGTCGCCACAAAACCATGAGGCCGAGCCCGACCATCTTTCATAGGTGTCTCCCGGTTTCCCCAGCGGCTCGCCCAAGCGAGCGGCTGGCGTGCGAGCGTGTGCCCGAGCACCGACGGTGCACCCCGAAAGGGGCGCACGGGAATTGCAGGGCAGCGGAGCAGAGGATTCGGGGAAAGGGGATTCGGGGAAAGGATGGATGGGCGTGTGTGGGATTGTGGGATATGTGGGCCGCGACGTGGCCCTGCCCTTCTTGCTGGAGGGACTGTCGGCGCTTGAGTATCGCGGCTATGACTCGGCCGGGCTGGCGCTGGTAGATGCGGCCGGCATCGCGTATGTGAAGCAGGCGGGTCGCTTGGCGAGCCTCATCGGGGTGGTGGACTCCCTGCCGGCCGCCGCACGGTGCGGCATCGGGCACACCCGGTGGGCGACCCACGGGCCGGCCACCGATGTGAATGCTCATCCCCACATCGACTGCCACGGGCGGGTGGCCGCCGTGCACAACGGCATCATCGAGAACTATCAGGCGCTGAAGCGCATGCTGCAGGATGCGGGGCATCGGTTTGTCAGCGACACGGACTCCGAGGTGATTCCTCACCTGCTGGAGCAGCACTATCGCGGGAATCTGTGGGACGCGGTGGCGGCCACGGCACGGGACCTGGACGGCGCGTACGCGTTCTTGGCGGTAGCGGCGGACGACCCCACGACCCTGGTGGCGGTGCGGGAAGCCAGTCCCCTCGTGATCGGGCTCGCGGAGCGCGGCACCTACGTCGCCTCGGACCTGACCGCGCTGGTGCCCTACACCCGCCGCGCGCTGGTGCTGGACAACGGCGAGATGGCCGTGATTCGGGCCGATGCGGTGGAACTGCGGGACATGGCTGGGGCCGCCGTGGTGAGGGAGCCGTTTCACATCGACTGGGACCGGCAACAAGCCTCCCGGGGCGGGCACCCCCACTTCATGCTGAAGGAGATTCACGAGCAGCCGGAAGTGTGGCGCGCCACGATGGCCGGGCGGCTCGGCGCCGATGGCGCCGTGGTGCTTGACCAGGTCGGCCTCACCCCGGGCGACCTCGGCCAAGTCGAGCATGTCCGTGTGGTGGCGGCCGGCAGCGCCTATCACGCCGGGCTGGTGGCGGTGCAGTTGCTGGAGCGGGTGGCGGGCATCCCCGCCACCGCCGAGGTGGCCTCAGAATTTCGCTACCGGGACGCGGCGTTTCCCGCCGGCACCGTCGTCTGGGCCGTTTCCCAGTCAGGGGAAACGCTGGACACGCTGGCCGCCGTCGACGTCTCGCAGCGGCGTCGCCTGCCGGTGTGGGCCGTGACCAACGGGGTGGGATCGACGCTGGCGCGCCAGGCCGACCGGGTGGCACTGAACCGCGCGGGCCCCGAGGTATCGGTTTGTTCCACCAAGGTTTACACCAGCCAAATCGTGCTGCTCACGCTGTGGACGCTGGCCCTGGCCGAAGCGCGCGGGCGGGCGCGCCCGGATCTCGCGGCCGCCCTCCAGGCTCTGCCGCAAGCCGGGGCTGCCTGGCTCGCGGCGCCTACGGGGCTCGATGGGATCGCCGGTCGGCTCGCCAAGGCATCCAGCGTGTTTTACGTGGGTCGCGGGCAGGACTATCTGTCAGCGCTGGAAGGCCAGCTGAAGTTCAAGGAAATCACGTACATCCACGCCGAGGCCTACCCGGCGGGCGAGCTCAAACACGGCACCCTGGCGCTCATCGAGCAGGACGTGCCGGTGGTGGCGGTGGTGTCCAACCCAGCGCTGGTGGCCAAGACGCGCTCCAACATCATGGAGGTGCGGGCCCGTGGGGGATTCGTGGTCGGCATCGTGGCGGGCGATCTGGCGGGCGATCTGGCGGACGTCCTAGACCACGTGATCACCGTGCCCACGCTGGCACCCGACGTCATGCCGATTGTCATGGCGCTCCCGATGCAGTTGTTGGCCTACGAAACGGCGAGGCACCTGGGCGTGGACATCGACAAGCCGCGCAACCTCGCCAAGAGCGTCACGGTGGAGTAGCGCACGGCCGCCTCCCAGAGTTGAAGCATGCGGCCGCCCAGGGGGACGCCGCCTCCGCATCGAGATGGCATCCCGAGGCCGACCACCGTCTAAGGGGTGGTCGGCCGACAGCCAGAGGGGCGAAGCAAGGAGGTGGCGCATGACCAAGATGCACGCGGATGAGCGTGCCATCGATGAGGCGCTGGTCCGCCAGCTCCTCGAGGAACAATTTCCCATGTGGGCAGCCCTGCCCCTCATCCGCGTCGAGCCGGCGGGCACGGTGAATGCCATCTTCCGCCTGGGCGAGGGCTTGTCGGTGCGGCTGGCGCGGCGCGACGGACCCACGGCCCCCGGGGGCAAAGAGGCGCGCTGGCTGCCCCGCCTAGCCGGGGAGCTGCCGCTCGATATCCCGGCCCCGGTCGCCCAGGGATATCCGAACCGGGACTACCCCTGGTTTTGGGACATCCACACCTGGGTGGCGGGGGAGACGGTGCGCGTGGAATCGCTCGACAACGTGCAGGCCGCCCGCGACCTGGCCGCATTCGTCGGCGCCCTCAGGCGGGTCACCTTTCCGGGGGGCCCTCGCGGCCGCGGGGTTCCCCTGGCCGAGCGCGATGAGGACTTTCGGTATTGGCTGGCCCGGTTTGACGGAAATCCCGCGGTGGCGGACGTGTGGAAGGCGGCGCTGGCCGCTCCCCCCTGGCTGGGCCCGCCGGTGTGGCACCATGGCGATTTGGACGCACGCAACTGGCTGGTGCGGGGCGGGCGCATCCGCGGCGTGATCGACTGGGGTGAGATGGGGGTGGGGGATCCCGCCTGCGACGTGATGGTGGCGTGGAAGCTGCACTCGGCGGCGGCCCGCGATGCCTTTCGCGAGGCACTGCCCACGGACGAGTCCACCTGGGCGCGGGCCCGCGGCTGGGTGGCCTTGCAGGCGGTAGCGGCGTTGGCGTACTACACACCGGCTAACAACCCATTTCTGTATCACGAGGCCGAGTGCTGGCTCGAGGTCCTCCTGGCCGAGGGCGCTGAGGGGGGACCCGGTCCAGAGGCCGGCACCCGCCCCGGCGAGCGAGAGCTTTTCGCCTGATCATGACGTTTGGGGAGATGGCCGGCGCGAGGTGGACGTCGTCATCCGGCCGCCGCACCAAGCGTGCCGACCAGCGGCTAGACGCTGCCCGTGACCTCGTCCGGGATTCTGGGGATGTCCCGCACCGCGTAGGCTCCGTCGTTATGCGGCACAGCGACGCAGACGCGGGCATCCAGCTCGGGCAGTTGGCGGAGTGCGTGCTCGAGTGCCTGGACAACGGTGGACTGGTCGTCGGGCTGGGTCAGAGCCAGAACGGTGGGACCAGAACCCGATAAAGCGGCCAGGCAGGCGCCCGCCCCGAGCGCGGTGGCCAAGAGGTGGTCCATCCCGGGGATGGCGCGGCTCCGATAAGGCTGGTGGAGGCGATCCTCGCCGGCGGTGCGCAAGAGGTCCCAATTGCGGCGCCACAGGGCATCGATCCAGACGCCCACGCGCTGCGCGTTGAACACCGCGTCGGCCAGCGGCACCTGGGTGGGCAGCAGTGCCCGCGATATGTCCGTCGGCACCTCATAGGCGGGGATGACCAAAACGACGGACAGCTCCGGCGCCGGGTACTTGATGGCCATCACGCGCTGGTTCTGCTGCGAGACCAGCACCAGTCCGCCGTACAACGCGGCCGCGGCGTTGTCGGCATGCCCCTCCAGGGATGCCGCCCATTGAAGCAGTTCCTCAATCGGAACGGTTCCCCCCAGGCACGCGTTGGCCAAAACCAGGCCGGCCACGGCCGCAGCACCGCTGGAGCCCAGGCCCCGCCTCATGGGGATCTGGCTGGACACCACGAGGTGCCCGGGCGGCATGGAGTTGCCGGTCTTTGCCCGGTAGAGGGCATGGGCGGCCTGCCAAATGAGGTTGCGTTCGTCTTGGGGCGCCTGGCCGCGCCCCTCTCCATGCAGTTCGATGCTCAGGGATGGGCCGGGCGTGAACCAACACTCAAGCCACAGTGGCAGGGCCATGCCCAATGTATCCAGTCCGGAGCCCAGGTTGGCGCTGCTGGCCGGAACCTTTACATGCCACATGCGATCCTGTCAGCCGCCCCTCTCCTGCAGGGCGCCCGCCGGCAGCAGGTCGAGTAGGGTCTGCCCGATGGTGTGGGCATCCGTCGTCCCCACGGAGCTTAGGTTGGCCCACTGCAGAGGGGTGGTGGTATCCTTGAGGCCACTGCCCGTCAAGATCAGGACGACGTCCCCGGGCGGCAGTAGGCTTTCCTGACGCAGAAGCATCGCCCCGGCATACGCCGCTGCCGATGCGGGTTCGACAAACACGCCGCCCCTTGCGAGAAGAGACTGCGCCTCCAAAATGGCCTCATCCGGGACGGATCGAAAAAACCCGCCGGTGCTGGCCGTTGCGGCCCGAGCACTGGGCGCGCTTGCCGGTCGACCGATGCGAATCGCGGAGGCTATGGTCTGCGGGCTTTCCAGATCGTGGCCCACCACCAAGGGGTCGGCTCCGGCGGCCTGAATCCCGATAAGGATCGGCAGACCCCGATCATAGCGCTGAAAACCTTGGAAATACGCCGAGATATTGCCGGCGTTGCCCACCGGCAGGATGACGGCCGCCGGCGCCTCGCCCAAAGCGTCGGCGATTTCATAGGCAGCCGTCTCCTGCCCTCGCAGCCGCCAGGGATTGACGGAGTTGACCAGGGCCAGCCAGTCGCGGTGGTCGTCCACCGTCTGGCGGACGGCGGCAAGCGCCGCGTCGAAGTTGCCCTCTAGCTCAAGCAGGACGGCGCCGTGCACTGCGGCCTGGAGGAGTTTCTGCTGAGAAATGTGGCCGTGGGGGACCACCACCACGGCGGGCAACCCGGCCCGGCCGGCGTACGCGGCGGCAGACGCGGCGGTGTTGCCCGTGGAAGCGCAGATCACGGCGCGAGCCCGGTCGCGGAGCGCAGCGCTTACCGCAACGGTCATGCCCCGGTCCTTGAACGAGCCGGTTGGGTTGCATCCTTCAAGCTTCAGCCACAACCGCGTCTGACTCCAGGTGTCCCAATGAAAAAAGGGAGTATTCCCCTCGCCCAACGAAACCGGGGCCACGTCACCCAAGCCCAACCACGGACCAAAACGCTCAATAAGGCCCAACACCTCAGCACCCTTCGGCACCGTTGCCCAGCGGGCGAACCGGTAATTGGGGTAAGTATAGCGCATGGCGCGACGACTGCCGAGGGCTCCGCACCGGATCGGTTCCCTTGTGTGCTGAACGCGACGCTGGCCGACCTTACGCTCGCACAGCTCGGCGGTAGCCGCGCGGTGACGGACGGCGGCGTGCAACCCTCGACGGCCACACAAGGGGCACATCCCGGCGCGCACCGTTGACGCCTGGCCGCGGCCCCTCGCGCACGCCCCCGTGGCGCGCCTCCGCAAGGGTGGCGCCCGGCCCCCGCCGCCACATCGGGTTGACTCGCTCTCACGCCGGCCCCGCTCTGGTGCGGCGCGGGTCAAACTGTCAGGGCTACGCCGAGGACAATCAGGAGCGCGCCGCCCACAAAGCCCCAGCCTATCGGCTCACCCAGGATGAGCCAGCCCAGGAGGGTGCCGACGAGGGGCTGGAAGAAAAAATAGACGCCGCCCGGTCCCGCCTCCACCAACTGAACCCCCCGCGTCCAGAGCAAGAACGCCCCGGCGGTGGACACCACGCCAAGGTATAGCAGGCCTCCCCATATGATGGGGTGGGCCGTCATGACGGCAAGGCGGGGCACTTGAGGCAGCGCCACCGGGCTGATGAGGACCGCAGCGACCAGAATGCCATACGTCGTGACCACCAGGGCCGAATAGTCGACGGGTACGCGCTTCACCAGGACCGACATGAGAGCCCAGGTCACGGCGGCCAGGAGCAGAATGAGGCCCCCGCCCTGTCGGGTGGACACCTGACTTACGCCCACGATCACCAGGACGCCGACGGTGGCCGCCGCGACGGCGGCGGCACGGCGCCAAGTCACCCGCTCGGCCAGCAGCAGGCGGCCAAATACCACCATGAAAGCCGGGGTGGCGGCGGTGATCACCGCCGCCGCCTGGGCAGTGGACAACTGCGTCCCGCGAAACTGCGCCCAGATCGAGATGACGTAGCCAAACACCCCAATGGCCGCGAACAGCGGGACATCCCGCCATCGCACGCGCCAGCGCTGACGGGTGGCCACCCCCACAATCCCGAGCGCGGCCAGTCCCACAACATAGCGCAGCCAAACCAAGGCCAACGGCGTCACCAGCACCAGCACCAGCTTGCTGACGACGTACATGCCGCCCCAAATGCTCGCCGCGAGCGCCATGACGATCGGTCCGCGGTACTTGGCCAACATCCACACCCTCCCGTCTGCTCATGGGATATCGCGGCAGGGGACCGGGAATGATTCCAATACCAGCCCTGCGGAGGGGCGTTCCCCCGCTTCTGCAAGCCGCCACAGTGTGACATCCGCCCCACGGCTCAAGCCGGGGGATTCCCCCGAGCCGTGGCGCGGTTCCTGCGTCATCGGGCGGCCAACGCCCTATTCCTCCACAGGCCGCCCCCCGGTGC
>JAKARZ010000091.1 GCA_021828405.1 Bacillota bacterium | reverse complement strand
TTCCGATCTTTCAGGGTCGCGGGCTCTCGCCCGGCCCTGCATCCCTCGCTACCGGGGTGAACCAGGAATTCCCCGGGTGGGACTTGCACCCACAAGCAACGATGTCTTCGTGGCACGCGAACCGGACGGGCGCCATTTACGCATCCGGCTCCCCGGTTGCTCGCCGGGGCCGGCGATGCGGTCCCGTCCCGCATCCGGTTCGCGTCCTCCGCTGTGTGAGGGAAACGGCGAGACGACACCGCGGAAACCGTGGACCGCCTTCCCCCGGTACGCGGCTTTCCCGCGCTCTGAGTCCGATGCCGTCCTCCGACGCCTCCCGACGCCTTGGGGACCCTTCGGCCTAACCTAGCGGGCCTCCATACGCTCGCGCGACCCCGGGAGGTCTCCCCTGTTCCGACGGCCCCGCTTTCCGCCCTGCCGCGCTCTATGACCCTCGGAAATCCCCGACGGGGGACGACCCCGCCGCGCTCCCCGCCGCCTTGCCGGTATCGGCGGCTTGTTCTGGCCTTCCGGTCATCCCAGCCCGGCGGCCCTCGGTTCACACGCTTACGCGGCTCCATCCCTTCACCTTTCGGTTGCGGCCGGGTCGTCGCGCGGTCGACGCTTCGCGACCGCCCTCACGGACGGCCCCGCCAGACTCGCTTCGCCGTGGGCGGCTACCCCTTCGGCGGTTGGAATCACACCAACTCGGTTCAGCCAGCTTCATGGCGCACGGGATGGTGACGTCCGACCGAAGGACAGGCTACGTCCTCCTTGCGACTGAGCGCTACCGAAGAATGTCGCCTCGCCCCGGTCCGCCCATCGCTGACCCCCACGGTGCGCCCGGTGCCGCGGGCTGCGGGAGCAGCAGCCCCCAGAACGCCCCGCGGCGTCGCCCAATCGCTAATCGGACAGCAAGGCTGCGAGTAGCCGGCCGGGCGGCGAGGCTCCCCGATCGCAGACGGTCTCCCGGAAAGGAGGTGATTCAGATGGAACCCATCTTGGTGGGCATCGATGTGAGTCGCGACCGCGTCCATCTGGCCGTGACCGATACGGCCGGCCAGACCCACTACGGCCACGGGGGCTTCGCCAATACAGCCGCCGGCGCCGCGGCCCTCCTCGCGGCATTGACGACCTGGATCCCGACGGGCAGTACGGGCGTGCGCATCGGCTTGGAAGCGACCGGCGTCTACGCCTGGCATCTGGCCCTGTTCCTGAGTCAGGCGCCCGCCCTGACCCCTTGCGCGGCCACGGTCTCCCGGCTCCAGCCCCGCGCCGTCCATCGCTACATCGCCGCGTTTGCGAGCCGCCGCAGCAAGACCGATCCCCAAGATGCGTGGCACATCGCCGCCGTGCTGGGCCAGCCAGCCTGGCTGCCCCACCCGTTTCGGATGACGGAGCGGACGGTCGGCCTGCAACGCCTGACGCGGCATCGGCGCCACTTGGTCCAGACCCTGGCGGGGATGAAAAACTACGGCGCCCGCTATCTCTTCTGGCAAGCCAGTGGCTTGACCCTCGACCCGCCCTGGGCGGACCCCTGGGGTGCCAGCGCCGCTGGCATCCTCACGCGCTATGCCACGAGCGAAGACATCGCGGCGGCCCCGCTGGACGACTTGGTCCGGGACCTGGGGCACGACGCCCACGGACGCCTGGCCGACCCGGCCGCCGTCGCGCGCGATCCAGCGGGCCGCACGCGACTCGTACCGCCTGCCCACCGTGCTGAAGGAGCCCGTGCACCAGATCCTGAGCTGGACAGTGCAGGACATCCGCTACCTGACCCAGCAGACCCACGCCGTGGACCAGCGCATCGCGCGCGAACCCACCGTGACCACGACCCGCTTGCGGACCGTGCCCGGCATCGGGCCGGTCTTCGCCGCGGGCCTCCTCGCGGAAACCGGCGACATCAGCGCCTTCCCCGCGGATGACCAGTTGGCCCAGTTCACCGGCCTCACCTGGCCGGCGGCGCAGTCCGGGCAGCTGACCCGCGAGGATCGCCCGCTCGCCCGGACCGGCAACGCCTATCTCTGGTACTCCCTGGTCGAAGCCACCAACAGTGTCCGCCGGCACGAGCCCCGCTATGGGGCGTATTACGCCAAGAAGGTGGCCGAGAGCACCCAGTTCGCCCACCGCCGAGCGTTGGTGCTCACGGCGCGGAAGTTGACCCGCCTGATCTGCGCTCTGCTGCGCGATGACCGGGCGTACAACCCGAAGCACCAGCCGGTGCTCCCCCATCGGTCCGCCTAGCCTCCCGGGGGTCCGCCTTGGCCGGAAACCAGATCGTGTTAGACCGCAGGATCGGGGAGGTCTGGGGGATTTTGCCTTTCTTCGCCGCGCCGAGCCAAAATTCCTCTTGACATCTACACCCCACTCTTCGAGCAATTAAGCGCTCGTTAGCGATGGAGGAGAGGAGAGCCCTGCATCCCTTCCTCTCTCACAACGCTAACACATCCGGCACCTCGCGAAAAAAAGAGCGCAGACGGTGCCCGCGACTCTCCAGCGGTAGGACTTTTCCACGCAGTCGCGAATGCTACCGGCTCGAAAGGGGACATACGGTGCTTCACTACATCGCGTTTGCGGCTATCGGGCTCGTGGTGGGCTTTCTGTTTGGTCAGGGCCGCCGACAGGGCATGCCCGTCATTGTGCTACTCGCCCTGATTGGGAGCCTCGTTGCCGGCCGATTGGACCTCACTGCCAAGTATGGCAGCATCGGCGCGGCTCTCGCGGGGGCCATCATCCTGGCGCTGGCAGGGCGGCTGGCCATCAAGAAGTGAGTGGCCGCTGGGTGGTCAGCTCCTGGCGGCCACTCAGCGGGGCCCCTCATGCCTCGCGGCGCCATCCGCGCATCGGGCCAGGATCACCGTGGGTCTGCTGATAACACGGAATCGCGATGAGGGTGCTCTCCGCCGCCGGGAGCACCACGCGGGTCCGGGTAGCAGACCCCATCCTGATGACGTCCCCCAGGGGGTCTACTAGCCGCAACGCATAAGGTGGGACGGCCGCTTCGATGGCATAAACCAAGGGCTCGCGCCCCAATGGCCTGGTGACACGCCACCGCCGCCTCGATAAAGTGGGCGCCTGTGTACATCTCACGGTATTCGTGTCGCCCAGCCCACGGGTGGCGGACAGCGTGGTCCGCGTGAACAAATCGCCATGCGGCGCCAGGGCAGACACTAAGGAGTCCCGTCACAATAGTTAACCCGAAAGCAAAGGAATTGAGGTGGTGGGTGACGAAGGATCCCGACAGCTTGATGCTGAAAGGAGTTCGTCCCGAGGCACTATCGGATGGTCGAGGCGGCGGCCGGCATTCGCACACGCTGGGCGGCCGTGAGT
>JAKARZ010000043.1 GCA_021828405.1 Bacillota bacterium | reverse complement strand
GCGATGCCGATTGCAGGCCAGCGCCTGATTCCAGACGGCGCGGGCGTGCCCCCCAACCGTGGTGAGCCGCCGGTCCCCTGCGGGCGAGGGGGCCAGGCGGAACCGGGAGCCGCGCCGACGGACCATGCCGCCCGTCTCCCCGTCTTGCGCACATCGGGTCGATGCCGCCATCATTCTCATGCCGAGGCCCGCCGGGGGGAAACCGGTTGGCCCTCGCGGGCCAAAGGGCTTATCCCTTGCGGGGATTCACCCCTTCGGGTGTTTCCGAGGGTCATCCGAGGGTCATATCCCCATGGCTAACGCCGGGGGTTTTACGCCCCACCAGCCAGGCCAGCACCACCCCCGGCCCGGCCACCTCGGCCATACCGGCATTGCCAAACAGCACTCCTGTACCCACCGCGCCTCCCACACCCAGGATGATCAGGTCCAGGGTGGACAGGCGCCGCTTGAGTCCCATCGGCGCACCTCCTCGCTCGCGTTGTTGGATTCCCAGGAGTCGGCTTCGCCCCTCGGCGCTGCATCTCCTGCCTGAAATAAGCAAGATCCCACATTCGCGCCGCTATTGCCATTGGCATCAAACATTCAGGCGTACAGCCGGCAGGGAGCTGGCAAACTTTAGCGAACACATAGGCCTGCAGCGAGGTCTTCCTGATGGCGGCCTGAATTAGCGTCGCGTGTCAGCCAAAGATTTAGATCCGCGCCCAATTCAGGGATTCATTTAATCATTCTAAGTAAGGAGGGTCCTGATGGCTCGAGGAAAGTGGATCGCGTCGATGATGGGAGTCGGGCTCTGGACGGCAGCGTTGGCCGCCTGCGGAGGTCCCACCTCCGCGTCCGCCGCGGCTCCAACGAGCATTACGCTCTCGTCGGCGGCGTGCAGACGGAGCCAAACTGGTGGTTTCCTATCGTTCCGGTGTCGGTGTGCAGCACGTCGCATTTTGGCATCTCGATGCTGTACCATCCCCTACTGTGGATCTCCCGGCACGACACGGTGAACTTTTCCCGGTCGATCGCGTCGTCCATTGCGGTGACCAACAACGACACGGTGTACACGATTCATCTCAAACCGTCCTGGCGCTGGTCGAACGGCAGCCCCCTCACCGCCGCCGATGTGGTGTACTCCTGGGATATCGTGAACGCGTCGGCGCAGTCCAGCGCCCCGTGGTTCAACTACGGCGCCGGCATCGGGGGCATCCCGAGCGACTGGCAGAGCGTGACCGCGCGCAACAGCTCCACCGTGCAGGTGGTATCCAAAAAGCCCGTCAACCCGGTGTGGTTTGAGATCAACGGCATTGGCCAGCTCATCCCGATTCCCAAGCAATTGGGGGATCACACCAGCAACATGACCCAGGAGCTCAAGTGGATCAACACGGTCGGCAACCGGCCCTTCTCCAAGGACTTCTCGCTGACCGATTGACCCTACAAGCTCACGAAGGTCGTCAACGACGGGTACTGGACCTTTGCCGCCAACCCGAATTACTCGGGTCACGTCGCGTCCATCAAGCACATCACGTTCGAGTACGAAACCTCGACGTCGAACGAATTTGCCCAGCTCCGCCGGGGCAACTTCAGCATGGCGGAGTTGGGGCCGTCGCTGTACCGGTCCCGCAACCAATTGACCGGCTACCAAAACCGGACGCCCGGGTACTCGTTTGGCATCAACTACGTGCAGCCCAACCTGTCTCCCCAGACGCCATCGGGAACCTCTTCTCCAATCTGTACATTCCCCAGGCGCTGCAGATGGGCATCGACCAGCCGGTGATCGCCCAGAAGCTCTATCTGGGCTTTGCCACGCCGGAGTGGGGACCCGTCCCATCCCGGCCGCCCAACGCGTTCTACGACAAGGCGCTGACGGATCCCTATCCGTACAACATCAGCGCGGCCAAGGCTCTTTTGGAGCAACACGGGTAGAACATAGTCAACGGAGTCATGCAGCGCAACGGCCAGAAGCTCGCGTTCCCGTTCCTGTATATGTCCGCATCCCAGACCGACACCAACGTCGCTCAGCTGTTGCAGCAGGACTGGGCCAAAGAGGGCGTGCAGGTGACGCTCCGGTCTCTGGCGTTCAACCAGGTCATTGCCACCGCCTCGCCCTCGACGCCCACCAAGTGGACCATGGCGTCGTGGGGAGCCCGGTGGTTCTACGGGTCGGACTACTACCCGACCGGCGGGGGCCTCTACGCCACCGGCGGGTCCGCCAACAGCACGATGAACACCCTGATTGCGCAAACCTACGCGCCGGGAACACCGGCCCAAGAGCAGCAGCGGCTGGATGCGTATCAGGCGTACGTCGCTCAACAACTGCCCGGGCTGTACCTGCCCGAGTCTGTTGGCTTCGGCATGCCACCCCCTACATGGTGGTCAAGCCGTGGCTGCACGGGGTGGTCAAGTGGTACAGCCCCATCGAAGGCAACCAGTACAACCACTGAACCATCAGCAGTTCGTAGTCCGCAGCGGCCGCGACGGGAGCCGGGGTGCCCCGGCTCCCGTTCATGCCGCTGCGCTGTCAGGCGTCCACCGTGACCGACGCCCAGCAAGCCACCGCCTCGCCCCGGCCGATCGCCCCGATGCCGTCCTGCGTCTTAAACTTGACGGACACCACCGCGCCTGGCAGCTGCCGCGCCAGGCTCGCCGTGAGCCTGGGCCGGTAGCTGGCCAACCGCGGCGCCTCGAGCACAATGGTGACGTCCACGTGCGCCACGGCGCCCTCTTCCGCGGCGAGCCGCTCCATCACCCGAGCAAGCAGGGCCCCGCTGGGCTGCCCCGCGGCCACGGCCTCGCGCGGAAACCAGCTCCCAATATCTCCCCAGGCCATGGCCCCCAGCACGCCATCAATGATGGCGTGCAAAACCACGTCGGCATCCGAGTCCCCAATCGCGCCGGCAGGCGCCGGCACCGCGACGCCAGCCAGGATGAGCGGGCGGCCGGCCTCTAGGCGGTGCAGATCCCACCCGAGCCCCACGCGCATCATGAGCGATCGCGCTCCGGCCACGCCGCCGCGAGCCATAGCCAGTCGGCTTCAACCGTCAGCTTCCTGTTCAACGCATCCCCTTCCACCACCGCGACAGCATGCCCGGCTGCCTCCACGGCCGCGCTGTCGTCCGTCACCCCGCTCCCTTGTCGGGCTAGCGCGTCACGAAGCCACTCCGTCCGAAAGATCTGCGGCGTCTGCACCGTGACCAGGTGGTGCCGCGGCACCGTGCGGGCGACCAGTCCGCGATGCACCACCTTCACGGTGTCCGTGGGGGGCAGGCCCGGCACCGCGGCGCCGGTCTCCAGCGCGGCCTGCCACACCCGGTCCATCAGCGCGCGCGACACCAGTGGCCGCGCACCGTCATGCACCGCTACGTACGGGGTGCGCACCCGCTGAAGTCCCGAGGCGACGGAGAGATCGCGCGTGGCCCCACCGGCCACCACCACGCCGTCCGATGCGAGCCAGGTGCGGGCGGCCGCCACGCGATCCGGCGCCACCACCAAGACGGCGGCCGCCACGTGTTCCTTGAGCACCGCGAGGCTCCACCACCAGAGGGGACGCTCGTCCCACAGGCGCCACACCTTGGGGATCCCACCCATCCGGTGGCCCTGTCCGGCGGCCACCACCACCAGCGTGAGGGCGCGGCGCGCCTCCGTCATTTCCATAGCCTCACGGTATCACAGCGACCGCATCAAGAAGGAGAAGGAGGCGACCTGCGTCGCCTCCTCAATGCTGTCCCTGCGTGGCACGGGCGGTCTCAGGGCGCCTCGTTGGCGACCGCCGGCAGCGTGGCCGCCTTCAGCTTGGCGAAAATCATGCGCCCGGCGGCGGTTTGGAGCACCGAGGTGACCAGCACGCTCACGGATTGTCCCAGGTACTTCTTGCCGCCGTCCACGACGATCATGGTACCGTCGTCGAGGTATCCGACCCCCTGCCCGGCTTCCTTGCCCTCCTTGATGATCTGCACCACCATGTCTTCTCCGGGGAGAACCACCGGCTTCACCGCATTGGCCAAGTCGTTGATGTTCAGCACCGGCAGGCCCTGCAACTCCGCTACTTTGTTGAGGTTAAAGTCGTTGGTCACGACTTTGCCGTCCAGCAACTTCGTGACCTTCAGGAGCCGCGTGTCCACCTCCTGATGGGGGTCGACCTCTTTCTCGTAAACCTGGACCGGCATGTGGAGCTCCTTTTGGATGCGGTTCAGCACGTCGAGACCCCGCCGTCCGCGGTTGCGCTTCAGCACGTCGGGCGAGTCCGCGATGTGGCGCAGCTCCTCCAGCACAAAGGCGGGAATGACGAGCGGGCCCTCCAGAAAGCCGGTCTCGCAGATGTCCGCAATGCGGCCGTCGATGATGACCGAAGTGTCCAGCACTTTGGGGCGGACCCCCTCGGGCCGCACGGCTGCCTTCTGCAGCTTCGGCAGCCAGGCGCTGGGTCGTAGAAGCTCTTCTTTCTTGCGCGCCGCCACCCGAATGCCGATGTAGGCCATGACCACGGTGATGGCCACGCGCAGCAGGTTGCCCAGAATGCCGAACGCCGCCAGGGGCTGCCCCACCAAAAACGCCACCAAAAGCCCGACGATGAGCCCAATCGCCCCGGCCATCAGGTCCGCGGGTGGCGTGCGCTGCAACCGCTGCTCAAATCGGGTCAGCAGCTTGCCGGTCTCGCGGGCCACCCACGGTGACAGTCCGTAGCCAATCGCGCCCGCGCCCACGGTGGCGATGACCAAATACGCGCCTGCCTTGTCGCTCCCCAATTGCGACAGAAACGCCCAGTGCCGCCACGCCGTCTGGTTGCCCAAAACAAGTCCCAGGCCTATCAGCGCCACCGCCACGGTGACCGCCTGCCGAAAGGTTCTGTCCACCGAGTCACCTCCCATTACTGGTCATTCCCCGGCGGTGGCGGAAAAATACCCACAATTTACTATTGCCACCGATCTTGTTGCCCTCCGCCGAGCGCCCTCATCATAACATGGAGTCCTGACATGACAGGGTGGGGAGAGGTCAAGGCGCACCCACACCATCTCGACCGCCAAGGATGGCGTCCTGGGAGCTCCGCTATCCGCCGAAATGGGCTCCCGGTGACCGAGGTGGGCCAAATTGACACCTTGAAACCCGCGCCGCATAATGAGGGAACTTCGAACCGGGGAGGGATGTGCATGCGCGGCGACACCGCCAACGGAGTGCGGCACCTTCGGGACGCGTCGATCCTGGATCGCTTCCAGGACGCCGTGGACGAAGTGCTTATCCGGCACCGAAGCATTCTGGACGTGTTGAGCAAGATCCAGGAGGCCGACTCGCGCGTGGCGCGTGCCACGGCCAAAGCGGTCACCGCGTGTGGCTGCATTGCCGTGCAGGCGGACCGGCAACGCATCCCCGCCGAGGCGGATGCCCTCTCCGTCCACCAGTACGTGCGCTCGCACCTTGAGGGCGAACTTTGTCCCCGCTGCCGGGAGGCGCTGGAGCGTGAACTGGGGCAGGCGCTGTTTTACCACACCGCGCTGGCCACGCTGCTGCAACTGGATCTTCGCACCCTGATGACGGATGAACTGCAGCGCCTGAACACGCTCGGCATTTACAATCTCACGTAGACGCCGCCAGAGCGGCCTGGCCCATGGGGCCCCCGCTCAGGTGCGGCGCCACGCACCCGTCGTGCGGGCGGCTCGCAGCGGCCGCTCGCGCGACGGCTCTTCGTCATTCGTCGTGCGTGAGACGGAGACCCATGGCGCGCAGCGCCGAGGCCACCGTCTTGACGGTCTCGACGCGATATCCCTCGACCGCGTTGGGTGCCAGGCTGTGGTGGAACCCCAGTTGGGCCGCCTCCTTCAGGCGCTCGGCAATGCGAGGCGCCGATCGAATCTCGCCGGTGAGCCCAACCTCCCCGATCAGCACCGAGCCCTCGGGCACGGCTAATCCCGCCAGGCTGGACGCCACTGCGGCAACCACCGCGAGGTCCACGGCCGGGTCGTCCACTTCCACGCCGCCCGTGACCTTCACAAACACGTCCCGATCCCCGAGGCGCGCACCGGCGTGCCGCTCCAGCACCGCCAGCGCCAGCGCCACCCGATGGGCATCGAGGCCGGTCACCACCCGCCGGGGTATCCCGTAAGACGGGGCGACCAGCGCCTGAATCTCCACCAGCAGCGGCCGCGATCCCTCCAGCACCGCCGCCACCACCGACCCGGCGGCGTCGGTGGGCCGCTCGGCCAAAAGCGCCCGCGATGGATCCGCCACCGGCTCCAAGCCGGCCTGCCCCATCGCAAACACGCCCAGCTCCGAGGTTGGGCCGAATCGATTCTTGATACCGCGCAGCATGCGAAACAAATGCTGCCGATCCCCCTCGAACATGAGCACCACATCGACGAGGTGCTCCACGACGCGAGGGCCGGCCAGCGCGTGTGGACACTGTCTTCATCCTTGGATAGGCGGCTCGCCGGGCCGCGGCCGATGCCGCCACCGGGCACTGGCCTCGCGCCATGCGCCGCGCGGCCGGTCGTCCAGCGCCCCGGCCGCCAACGCCGCCAGCACCGTGAGGGCCTCATCGGCCCCGGGCACCACCAGGGGATCGCCTGCCGCCAGGGCCGCCCCGTGCTGCGCCAGCGCCATCCAGGCGCCGCGGCCCAGCTGGCTGGCCAGATCCCGCCCCAGCACCACGTCCCCGCCGCCCAGCACCACGGCCGGGCGGTCCAGGCCTATGCCCACCACCGGCCAGCGCCAGTCCCCGCGCGCCCCGCCCGCGGATCGTGCGGGGGTGAGCACCAGCGGGCCCGGGTCCCAAAGCACCACCTCGATAGGGAGCCCCGGGAGAAACTGAAACGTGTAGCCGTGGCCGGCCCAATGGGCCGCCAACTTCAGCCAGGCGGCGCCCTCCCAGGGCCCATCGCGGTGACCTCGGCGCCGCGCCGCCTTGATGGCCCCTGCCCACAATCCAAGGAGCCGAGCGTGTTGTCTCTGAGGATCCAAGGTTTCGCCTCGTTTCCTGCACATTGGCCGCCGGTGCGGACTTGCGTGCGCATCGGGCTCCCGGCCGTCCATGCATACAGCTCGGTGGCTACGCGGCGTTGCCGACCGCGCGGGGCCGCCCTGACCCTTCTTTGTTCACATGCCCCACGAGAAACACGGGCACCTCCTGCGACTTGGCGTAGCGAAGCAGACGGGATGCCACCTGCCGCACCTGGCTCACGCTCCCCGGAGCGCTTTCTGCCTCGGGGTCGTAGACCGTCTGGAGGGAATCCACCACCACCAGCCGCCACCGCGACGCCTCGAGGGCGCTCTCAAGCACATCGAGGCGGCCATCCGCCAACAGGTGCACCCCCCGGGGCGCATCCGGCCTGATCCGCTCCATGCGGAGCCGCGTCTGCGCCAGCGATTCTTCCGCACTGACATACAGCACAGGCCCCTCCCGGGCGACGTGCGCCGCCAGCTGCAACATGAGCGTCGACTTCCCAATCCCGGGATCGCCCCCGAGCAGCATGAGCGCACCGGGCACCACCCCGCCGCCCAGCACCCGGTCCACTTCCGCCACGCCGGTTCCGGTGCGGATGACCGACTCCGACCGCACATCCGCCAGGCGCACCGGCTTGGCGGTCAAGCGTGCCGACCCCGGCCGGCTCCTGGCTTCCGCCACTTCCTCCACCATGGTGTTGTAGCCCCCGCAACCGGGGCAGCGCCCCAGCCACCGGGGGCTCATGGTGCCACACTCCTGACATGCGTAGCGGCTTCGCTGTGGTACTCCTCTCACCCCCCGCCTCGAGGCTTCGCCGCGGCGGGCCCGGCTCCTGCCAGCCCCACCAAAGAAGCTCGGGGAGGCCCCGAGCTTCTTTGGTGGAAACGAACCGGCGGGATCAGGGAGCCGCGGGCGTCGGCGCGGGCGCGGAGACATCAGCCGCATGGAACACGATGTGCCCGTCCTCGGCGTCGACGAGAATCCGACCCTTGTTTTGGAGGTGACCCGCCAAGAGCTCGTTGGCGAGGCCGTTCTCCACCAGCCGCTGAATCGCGCGCCGCAGCGGCCGCGCCCCGTACGTCGGGTCGTTGCCCTCGTGGGCGATGACGCGCTTGGCCGCCTCGGTCACCTCCAATTGGTACCCCCGCTCCGCGACACGGTCCACCACTTCCTGGAGCATCAGCGAGACGATTTCCGTCAGGTGGTTCTCTGCCAGGCTGTGGAACACGATGATGTCGTCCACCCGGTTCAGAAACTCCGGGCGGAACGTCTGCTTCACGTCTTCCAGCAGCCGATCCTTCATGTCTTCGTACTTCCGCTGGTCGCTGTCGCGCAGGAACCCGATGGCCCCGGTTTTCTTGATCATCTCGGCCCCCACGTTGGAAGTCATGATGATCACCGTATTGCGAAAGTCGACGGCGCGTCCCTTGGCTTCCGTCAGGCGCCCTTCCTCCAGGACCTGCAGCAGAATGTTGAACACTTCCGGGTGCGCCTTCTCCACCTCGTCCAGCAGCACCACGCAGTATGGGTGCCGCCGCACGGCCTCGGTCAGTTGGCCGCCTTCCTCGTATCCCACGTAGCCGGGGGGCGCCCCCATCAGTCGCGACACCGCGTGGCGCTCCATGTACTCGGACATGTCGATGGTCACCATCGCGTCCTCGTCTCCAAACAGGGCCGCGGCCAACGCTTTGGCCAGCTCGGACTTGCCAACTCCGGTGGGGCCGAGGAACAGGAACGACCCGATGGGCCGCCGCGGGTTTTTAAGGCCCGCGCGAGCGCGGCGAATCGCCTGGGCCACCGCGCCCACGGCTTCGTCCTGGCCCACCACGCGCCTGTGCAGCTCTTCCTCCAGGTGCAGGAGGCGCGCCGACTCTTCGGCCGCTAGGCGCTCCACGGGGATGCCGGTCCAGCTTGACACGATGTGGGCGATATCCTCCGCCTCCACCAGGGTGGCCTCTTTCCCCTGCTGAGTGTGCCACGCCTTCGTCTCGTGGTTCAGCTGGTTGCGCAGCTGCTGCTCCTCATCCCGCATCTGAGCGGCCTTCTCGAACTCCTGAGCCTGCACCGCCGCCTCCTTTTCCTTGCGGAGTTCGTCCAGGCGTTCCTCCAGCCGCTTCAGGTCGGGCGGGGCCACGTAGCTCTTCAACCGCACCCGCGAGGCCGCCTCATCGATGAGGTCAATGGCCTTGTCGGGCAGAAACCGGTCCGGGACATACCGGTCGGATAGGGTGACCGCCGCCTGGAGCGCCGCGGGCGTGATCTGCACCCGGTGATGCGCCTCGTACCGGTCGCGCAGCCCATCCAAGATGGCCAGCGCCTCCGCCGCCGACGGCTCCTCCACCGTGATGGGCTGGAAGCGCCGCTCAAGCGCGGCATCCCGCTCCACGTACTTCCGATACTCATCCAGGGTGGTGGCGCCCACCGCCTGCAGTTCGCCCCGTGCAAGCGCGGGCTTGAGAATGTTGGCGGCGTCGATGGCGCCCTCGGCGGCGCCCGCTCCCACAATCGTGTGCATCTCGTCGATGAACAGGACGATGTTCTTGGCTTCGCGAATTTCGTTCATGGCCCGCTTCAGGCGGTCCTCGAACTCCCCGCGATACTTGGATCCGGCCAGCATGGCGCCAAGGTCCAGCGCCACCACCCGGCGGTCCTTCAGCACCTCGGGCACCTTGCCCTCCACGATGCGCTGGGCCAGACCCTCGACGACAGCGGTCTTACCGACACCCGGCTCGCCAATGAGCACCGGGTTGTTCTTGGTGCGGCGCGCCAAGATCTGAATCACTCGCTCAATCTCCTGGCCTCGGCCAATCACCGGGTCCAATTTCGCATCGCGCGCCATCTGCGTCAAATCACGCCCGTACGTGTCCAGGGTCGGGGTGCTGGCGGGCGCCGCCTCTCCGGCCGCGCCTGAGGGATTGGCTCCCGACAGGTGCACCAGCTGGTGGCGCACCTTGTTGAGGTCGGCGCCGGCGGCCAGCAGCACTTGCGCGGCCACGCCCTCGCCCTCCCGGATCAGGCCCAGGAGCAGGTGCTCGGGGCCGATGTAGTTGTGACCCAGGGCCTCGGCTTCCTCCCGGCCAAGCTCCAGCACGACTTTCTTGGCTCGGGGGGTAAACGCCACTTCTTCGTTCGGCCCAATCGCGGGACCGCGCCCGGTCGCCTTCAGCACTTCCCCGCGCACCGTCTCCAAATCCAGTCCCAGGGACTGCAGCAGCTTCGCCGGCAACGCATTGGCTTCGCGAATCAACCCCAGCAGCAGGTGCTCGGTCCCCACGAAGTTGTGTCCCATCCGGCGTGCTTCTTCCTGCGCGTAAATTACCACCCGGCGCGCCTTCTCCGTGAACTGCCCAAACATCTTCGCTTCCTCCTTTGTTCGTGCTTCTGCGGTTCTCCCTCGTCAGGCGGCCCCCAGCCGGCTGGTGAGGTGCTCCTGAATCAAGTCCGCGCGAATGCGATCGCGCTCACCCGCGTCCAGCTCACGGCCGGCCTGGCGTTGCAGGAGCCCCGGGCGAGTGAGGCTCACCAGTTCGCTGAACGTGGCCTCCCGAAATGCAGGCAGGAGTCCCAGCGACACGCCCAGTTGCACATCGGACAACAGTTGCAGCGCTTCCTCCGAAGTCAGGACGCGGGCATGGCCCAGCACCCCGAACGCCCGGCCCACCCGATCCGCCAGCGCGATGGGGGCGGCTTTTTCAAGTTGCTGCCGGGCGTGCCGCTCACGGCCCACCACCTGTTCGGCCACAACGGTCAGCGCATGCACCATCTCCTCTTCGGATCGGCCAAGCGACACCTGGTTGGAAATTTGAAAGATACTGCCCCGTCCCTCGCTGCCCTCGCCGTACAGGCCGCGCACCACCACGCCGGTCTGCGCCAGCGTGTTAAATAAGCCCCCGGCCTCCCGCGTCAGCACCAGGGCCGGCAGGTGAACCATCACGGAGGCGCGCAAGCCCGTGCCCACGTTCGTCGGGTATGCCGTCAGATAACCGTGGTCCGCATCAAACGCAAAGTCGAGCTGCTCTTCCAAGGCATCGTCCAAGCGGTCCGCCACGCTCCAGGCCTCCGACAGCCCAAGACCCGGCAACAGCACCTGAATGCGCAGGTGGTCTTCTTCCCCCACCATGACACTGACCGTTTCACGCCTATCGGTGACCACTGCCTCGAAGCGAATCGGATCCGCCACCAGCAACGGACTGGCCAGATGCTTTTCCACCAAGATCTGGCGGTCGAGGGGAGACAGCGTCTCCAGCCGCACCGGCTTCAGCTGCCAGTCGGCCGACAGGCGGCCCACCGCCTCCAGCACGCGGTCGGTCATCGCCCGTCCGCGCTCTCGGTCCAGGTGGACGGGAAACGGGACTCCCTGCAAGTTGCGGGCAAGGCGCACCCGGCTTGCCATCACGACATCGCCATCGGGCCCGGTCGCCTGCATCCAGGCTGTTTCCGCTGCCATCGTCACGCCTCCTCCGTCTCTTGTTGCGCGCGAATCTGGTCTCGGAGCTCGGCGGCGCGCTCAAACTCTTCCTGGGCCACGGCGTCGCGGAGCTGACTGCGCAGCAGCGACAGCGTCCGCTGCCGGCGGACCTTCTGCCCCGTACGCGATGGAATCTTGCCGCGGTGTTCATTGGATCCGTGGATGCGGCGCACCACCGGATCCACCCAGCGGCCAAACACCTCGTAGCAGTGAGGGCAGCCCATCTGGCCCGTGTGCTGAATCTGCGCACCGGTCCATCCGCACTCGGGGCAGGAGGGCCCGCCCGGAAGCGCCTCACCCGCCCCCTCGGGGGACTCCAGCGGCACCAACCCCCCCAAAATGTGCGCCAGCGACAGCACCGGCAGCAGCGCGCCCTCCTGGCGTGCGCACGGCTCGCACAGGTGGTGCTCGCGCCGCTCGCCGTCCTTCACCTCTGTCACCTGCAGCGCTGCGGGCCGCTTCCCGCACCGTTCACACATCACGCTCACGACTTCGCCTCCTCTACATCGGCCGCCTCGTCCGCCATCAGCGCCAGGATCATGGCGCCCAAAAGGCGCCCCCGCACCCGGTCCCGCTCTGTCACCGGGAGGTCCAGCACGTCCCGGTCCAGCGCCGCCAGGATGATGCGCGCCTCACGGGCGGTCATCCAGCGCTGGGCCGCCAAGCCCCGCACCACGTCGGCGGCGCGCCGCTGGTCGATGCCCGGCCCCGCCGCCAGCAGCCGGAGCACGCTTTCCGCACCCACGCGAATGCGCGAGATGCGGATACCCCCGCCGCCGCCGCGGCGCGCTTCCACCAGAAAGCCGCGCGCCGGCGTGAACCGGGTCACCAGCACATACGTCACTTGCGAGGGCACGCATCCGAATCGCTCCGCCACTTCGGCGCGCTGGATCTCAAGCGCGACCACCCCCGGGCGCGCCAGTTGTTGCAACAAGTATTCTTCGATGGCGTCGCTCAAGGTAGCCATGCTGCCCCCTCCTTCCTCTCGAGCAATCGACGCTTTGACTTTGTCTTTTCTTGACCTTAATTCTACGGCCCCTCCACAGGGTGTCAAGGGGATTCGCGGGGCGCCACGAAGTTTTTTGTTGCCGGGCCCGCGGCCCGCAGGGCTGGACCCTGTGCGAAACTTCGAAGAGGCGATCGGATCGGCCGCGGGCTCCTGGTCTTCAGCCACACCGAACCTCCGCCCGCCTAAATTTGCCGGATGAATGGGATCGCCGGCAGGACCCGCGCGGCCAGTGTGTAACGTTACGGCAGAGTCGTGCCGCCGCTGTCACGGCGGCGAGCAATCAGAGAGGAGGCGTCGCGGTGGCACGCGTGTTCCTGGCCTTTCCCGCGAACGCGATGGTGGAGGCCAATGCGGCCCGATTGGCGGCTGCCCTGGCCGATGCCGAGTTCGAGGGACGGCCGGTACCGGTGCACCAATTGCATATGACCTTGCTGTTCCTGGGCGACGGGGTGCACTTGAACCAGGATTTCCTGGACTTTCTGGACCGAGCGGTCACGGCGGCCACGGCCACGTTCCCGTGGCCGGCGCTCCGACTGACCCGCTGGGTGGGGCTCCCCGACAAGTGGACACCATCGGCGGTCGGGATTGGCCCCGACCGCCCTGCGGCCCCTCTGCATACCTTGTACGAGCGCCTGGCGTTTCAGCTCCACGACCTGGGTCCCTTTGCCCCGAGGCTGGTTCCCCATCTCACCCTCCTGCGACCCCGGCAGACCGGCCACTGGAATCGGCTCCCGCCCATAGCCGTTACGTTTCCCCTAAATCGCCTGGTGCTATATGAGAGTCATTTGTCGCGCCGGGGTGCGCTGCACACGCCGCTGCACATGTGGAGTGCGCGGCGCCCCTGACCGCGCCCCAGCGCCCGCCGGCTGGACATCACCTCAGGGCGCGGCTCGCACGCCACCGGCTGCGGCTGGATGGGTGAATGCGGGCCAATACGGAAGCGCAGCCGCCAGCCTCCGTCAGTTCACCAGCGATTGGGCGATCCGCACAAGGGCCGCACGGCTGAGGTTTTGGGACAGCAAGGTGAAACTCACGCCATGGGCCCGGACCCACAGCGCCAAGGGAGGCACCGGCGCCTTTCCCGCCAGCGCTCGGATCTCAGCGCGATGGCCACCCACCGTCACGGGGGTAAGACCGCCGCCCGAGGGAGATTCGTTCAACTCCGACTCGCTGATTTCCAGCGACGGCCCACCGGCCCCGCTGGGCGCATACGTCAGCACTAGGGCGTGGGTCACGAGCGGGCTCGTCCTCGTTCCAATGACGGTGGCCGACGGCTCCTTGGACAGACCGCTGGGCAAATTCGCGGGCATAGCAACCGCGAACGCGACGTCGTGCACGAAGGGGGCCACCGACGGCGGCAGGGCACGCTCCGCAGCGGGCGAGGTTTTGACCGACACGGCTGGAGCACTGGACGCGGGGCTGAACGCGCATCCCGCGGCGAGCGCGACCACAAGCACCGGGGCCAGGACCCACGCCTCGCGGCGCGCGGTTGCCATCGGCCAGGAACCTCCTCAAAATACAGTGCATTGGCGTCTGGCTTGGGGCCGAAGGCCACCGCCAGCATCGGGCGGCCCAACCCGACGGTCCTCGGCCCCAGCCGCACGAAGTCGATTCCTGTGCATGCGTCCAACAAGTTGGGGGCTCCAAGCCAGGCACACCGCTTCGGCAGCGTCTCGAGCCATCGGCGGTGCGTGGGCTCGGCGACTGCGCCGTATTATAGCACTGCAATCTCACAGGCGGCGGACACGCGGCGGAACCCCAGGAGGTGACCGGATGGCTTTCGGCCGACAAAGCCGCGACCGCTCGATCTGGCCTCCCCTGGGCGTCGCCATGGCGGCGATTCTGCTGCTCGTGAACGGCGGCGTCCGCCTTCGCTGGCCCTGGGTGGGGTCCGCCGCCAGCCCCAGGCTCGCAGAGGTGAGCGGCCTCCCGACCTACGTGGGGCCAGCAAAGTCTACCGCCGCCATCACGGTGTTCATCGCGCCGGAGGAAGGCGCCGGCAGTGCCCGCCTGGGAACCTTCGCCCCCGCGCGGCGATCCGACGCCGTGCTGCTGGCCTGCATCGGCGGAAGCCACGTCAACATTCGGATGGGCCAAATCACGTATCTCGTCCAGTGCCAGGGCATTCTCTATGAAAACGCCCTGCCCCAAGCCACGCACCCTATCAGCCTGACGGTTCAGGCGGGGTCCAAGCAGCATTGGCTGGTGGCGGCCTACGGGGCCCACACGACGGCGGCGCTGCCGTGACCCTGCCCGCTTGCCGAGGTGACCATGCGATCCCATAAGCTCTTGGGGAATCAAACGCCCAATGGCGGCGACACCTGGAGTCCAGGTCCTAACTCCGCCGCCTTCCCTGGACCCTCGCCTGGGAACCGAGGGGAGTCAGCCTCACCGTGACACCTGGGCGGTGATGCGGCAGTTGACGACGGGCGCGCGCGCGACATTCACGAGCGTCAACAGCGGCCGCACGTGGATCGCGAGCGTCCCGCTCGTAAGGGAGCTCCTGGAGCCAGTCAGGCGCGCTTGCAGTCCCGCGCATTTATACGGCGGCGCTAGTTCAGCAGATTCCAGATGTGGGGGTCCTCGATGCCCAGGCGCCACAGGGCGATGCCCGCCAGCTGCAGGCCCGTGGCCATAGTGACCTTGGACAGAAACGTGGTCTGGTTCTCGAAATACACGGTGTGGCTGACGCCCGCGGCCGTGTAGCTGAAGTGGCCACTGGCGGCGGCCATCTGCTGGCCGTACTCATGCGCCAGCGCCTCCGCCTGACTCCAGGTGAGCGCTTGATTCCCCGCGCTGGACCACACGTAGCCGTACCCCGGCACCCCCAGCACCACCTTGCGCAGCGGCATGGTGGACACGGCATACTTCAGCACCGCCTCCACCCACCCCGGGGACGCCACCGGCCCCGCCCCGCTGTTCTGGTTGTGCTGGTCGTATGCCATGATCATCAAGAGGTCCGCCGCCCGACCCAGCGCCGGATAACTGTAGGCGCCGGTCCAGCCGCTGGCCGGGTCGCTTTGGGTTTCCGCCGGGATGGAGAGGGTCACGTCTTTGCCGTGCGCGTGAAACACCTGGGTCAGGTGCTGGACGAACGCGGTAAACAAAGTCCGGTCTTGCGGCGCAATGCCTTCCCAGTCCAAGTTCACGCCCGTGTACCCGTTGGTGGTCACGAGCGCGAGCAAATTGCGGGTGGCGGCCGCGCGTGCGGCCGCACTAGCCAACAGCGGGGTGAAAACCGACGCCCCGGCGCTGTTGCGCACCAAGGCAAACGTCACCAGATGGTGCTGGCCGGCCCACGTGAGGAGCGCCGTGTTGGTCCCGCCCGACACCTGCCCCGCGCTGTTGATCCGGTACCAAAACGTAATGAAGCCGTTCAAGGCGGGCAGGAAGGACTTCACGAAGCTAATCGCGCCGGGCGCCGTCGGGGAATTGGTCAAATAGCCCAGCACCAATCCGGGCGGCAGTCCCTGGCTGCCCTCCACCGATGCCGCGGCCGGCAGGTGGCGCGGCGCCGCCGGCGCGGGGGCCGGCAGGTAGGATCCCGCCAGCAACGCCCGATCAAACGTCAGAAATTTCGCCGCGGCGGCCCGCGCGTCGGGCGCCACCGCCACCAACACCAGCGACGCCGCCAACAGACCGGCCGCCCAGCTCAGCAGGGACTTCAACCCCAGCATGCCTGTCCCCCCCGGTTTGCCCTTCGCTCTCCGGAGAAGCTACGCCGCGCGCGGCGGTTTAGACCTCGGGCCTCGCGGGAGCGGCTGGGGGGCGCACTGGCGCCTTGAGCCGGGGCACGATGCGGCGGACGTACCACAGGGCGAGGCCGGTGAGTGCCACGACAAACACTAGCGGCCACGGAACCGGTCCCGGAATCCCGCTGGCGGTGGTGGCGGCGCCCACCCCCAACCCGACAAACACCACCATGGTCAGAATGGTCGCCCAGGGGAGGCCCGGGACGCGAAACGTCCGCCGACGATGGGGTTCTCGGTGCCTGAGGGACAGCACCAGCCAGGCAGCCAGTGCGTACATGAACGACTCCACGGCCGCCCCCACGTTGATCAGGAGCGTGTACACCCCCGTGGCATAAACCACCACCGCCAGCACCAGCGCGCCAGCCGCCAGGGCCACCAGGGCGTTTTTGGGCACCAGCCGATCGTTCAGTCGCGACAGGACGGGCGGCAGCAGGCGCTCCCGCGCCGCGGCGTAGAGAAAGCGCGACGCCGTGGCCAGCCCCCCATTGAAGGTGGTCATGGCCGTGGTGAGGCTCACGACCACCATCCACCAAAATCCCCATCCGCCCAGCACCGTGCGGCCCAGCAACAGCTGGGGCACGGGGCTCGTGGCGAGCCCGTGCGCCGGCAGCACCATCTGGGCTGCCAGGGCAAACAGGCCAAAGGCCACCGTCACCAGCCCCAGCGCCATGAACATGCCGCGCGGAATCACGCGGCTGTCCTGAAATTCTTCGGCCA
>JAKARZ010000042.1 GCA_021828405.1 Bacillota bacterium | reverse complement strand
CGGCGCGCCGTTCACCCCCGGGATGTAGCGGAGGGCTGCGCCAACCAGCCGCGACCGGCCCCACTCATAATGACGAGCCAGCAGGCGGTCCCATGGCTGCGCGTCCTCGCGGCCCGCGATCCGATGCATGATGACGACGCGGCGCATCGTCTCGGGTGCCGTGCGCGGGCAGGGCCGCGCGTCGTGAAGGGGTGTCATGGGCCTGGCCGACCGCCGCCGCCGCGAACACGCCCGCCCCGCGGCATCCGTGGGTCCGTCCCCCGCCTTCTGCCACACTGTGGGTTAGCCCTGGTCCAGGCCGTTGTGCTACACTGAAGCCACGCTAGGGGAGCCCGTTGCCGGGCTGAGAGGCTGGTGCCGACCCTTAGACCTGATCTGGATAATGCCAGCGTAGGGAAGCGGACGGACAAGGAGCCGCCGGCTGGCGCGCTCCTAATTGTTTTGCGACTTACCTGGCCACACCGCGTAAGGAGGCGGTTTCGTGGCAACAGCACCGGGAGATCAAGCATGGCGCATCGAACAAAACGGGGTGAATCCCGTTTCCGATGGAGAACGGCACGCGAGACCGGGAAACTTGTTTTGGGTGTGGTTTGCGGCCAATTTGGCCATTGTGGGTTTGGTGCTAGGGGCCGTGGCCATGTCGTACGGATTGTCGCTGGCTCAAGGACTCCTGGTGCTGACGGGCGTGGGGTCGTTTGCGCTCATAGGATATTTTGCCATTCCGGGGGCGCGCACGGGGGTCCCCACCATGGTGCTGAGCCGCGCATCCTTTGGCACACGGGGCAACGTGTTTCCCAGCTTGGTGTCGTGGGTGAACCTGGTGGGCTGGGAGACGGTGGTGCTGGTTGTGGCCACGCTGGCCCTGGAGGCCGCGGGCCATGCGGCGTTTGGGTGGACGCCGACGTGGCCAGTCGCCGTGGGCTCGCTGGTCCTGGTGACGGCCGTGGCATTTTCGGTCGCACTCCTGGGCCATGCCACGCTGGTGCGCGTCCAGAAGGCTTTTAGTTATATCTTTGGCGCCATGACCGTGGTCGTGGCGGCTCTGCTGCTGCCGCACGTCAACTGGGCCGCCCTGGGGCGAATTCCAGGCGGCCCCTGGCTGACCGGCGTGTTGCCGGCGTGGTCCGTGGTGGTGGCGGCGACGGGGCTCTCGTGGGTCAACACCGCGAGCGACTACACCCGCTACCTTCCCCGAACAACCAAGAGCCGTCGCATTTGGGGCGCCACGACGTGGGGGTCGGTCATTCCAGCGGCGGCGCTCATGCTGTTGGGTCTCCTGCTGTACGGCGGGCATGCGGGTCTGGCCACGACCGCGAATCCCATCGGGTACCTCGAGACGCTGCTGCCCAGCGGGCTCGCGGTTCCGTATCTGCTCACCGCCGTGGCGAGCATGGTCACCGGAGACATTCTGGACATCTACTCGTCGGGATTGAGCCTGCTGGCGGCGGAGATTCGCATTCCCCGCTACCGGACGGTGTTCGTGGATGCCGTCCTGTCGGTGGCGGGCAGCCTGTACGTCCTGTTGGCCGCGTCCCAGTCGTTCATGGGGACTTTCGAGGCGTTCCTGAGCCTCCTGGCGGGTGTGCTGGCACCGTGGGCCGGCGTCTTTCTGGTCGATCTGACGACGCGGCTGCGCCATGGCGTGGTCGTGGCGGAACTTTATCGGGGCCGGGCGTCCCTCTACGGCGCGTATCGGATCCCGGCGCTGGTAGCGTGGGGGGCCGGATTGGTGGTGGCGGCGCTGTTTAGCTCCACCAGCGTGTATCAGGGGCCGCTCGCCACCGGGGTGTTTCAGGGATCGGACCTGGGCTTTTTGGCGGCGTTCGCCGCCAGCGTCCTGATTTACGGCGGCTGGCCGCGCGGGCAGCAGCCCGAGATGACCGTGGCGTCGGAGCGGTCCTCCTAATGCTGGTCGCGATGTTGGATATACCCCGGGCGCCGACCGATTGGCCCAGGGCCGCCGCACGGTGTGCCCCCTGGGTGGATGTGTTCATTCTCCGGGCGAAGGCCGAGCCTGCGGCACGGCAGACTTGGCTGGCGGCGATACTGGTAGAGGCGGTCGGGGGGCGGCCGGTGCTGGTGACGGACCGTCTGGATGTGGCGCTGGCCACCGCGGCGGCGGGGGTGCACCTGCCGGGAGACGGTCTGTCGCCGGATCAGGCCCGCCGCCTGTGGCCCACGGGGGTGATTTCTCGGTCGGTGCACGGCGCCGAGGAGGTGGACGGCGCGGCGGGCGCCGACTGGCTGGTGTTTGGCCACCTCTTTGCCACGCGGTCCAAGCCTGGGCTGGCTCCCCGGGGCCTGGCCGCGGCCGCCGAGGTGGCACGGCGGTCGCCCGTTCCGGTGGTGGGCATCGGGGGCGTGGGCCCAAGTCGCGTGTCGGCTGTGTGCGACGCGGGGCTGGCCGGGGTGGCCGTGGCGGACGCGCTGTGGCTTGCGCCCGACCCTGCGCGTGCGGCGCGTGAGCTGGCGGCCCCCTGGGTGGCACATGGCGGCGGCACATGAGGGAGGCGAAGTGTGGAGCTCAAAGTGAACGGCAACTGGCGGGAAACGCCGGACTTGCCGACGGTCGGAGCACTGTTGACCCACCTGGGGGTGACCCATCAGGCGGTGGGGGTGCTGCAAAACGGACAGGTGGTGGCGCGCGAAGCGTTTGGCCGCGAGCCGCTGCACGACCGTGACGAGTTGGAAATCGTCCGGTTTGTTGGCGGCGGCTAGGGCGCATCGAAAGGGGACGGACATGACCGGTCAGGAGAAGGCAGGGGCGCCGCAGGGGATGCCCGGGGGATCGTGGAGGGTCGGGGATCATGAATTCCACTCGCGCCTCATTGTGGGCACGGGGAAATACGTCACCTGGGACCTGATGCGCGAGGCCATTCAGGCATCGGGGACGGAGCTGGTCACCGTGGCGGTGCGGCGGGTGAACATAGACCAGCCGGATGAGCCATCGCTCTTGGAGTACGTGCCGAAAAACGTGGCGCTGCTGCCCAACACGGCGGGGGCGTATACGGTCGAGGAGGCCGTGCTGACGGCGCGTCTGGCCCGGGCCGCCGGGCTGGGCAGCCTGGTCAAGCTGGAGGTAATCGGTGACGCGGACCTCCTGTGGCCGGACCCCGTGGGCACTTATGAAGCCACGCGGCAGCTCGTAGACGACGGGTTCACGGTCATGGTGTACACCACGCCGGATCCGGTGCTTGCGCGGCGGCTGGCGGAGGCGGGCGCCGCGGCCGTGATGCCGCTGGGGTCACCGATTGGATCGGGGCAGGGCGTACTGGATGTTTCGGCCGTGGCCCTCATCAAGCAGCGGATCGACGTGCCGGTCGTGGTGGACGCGGGAATCGGGAGCCCGGCCGATGCGGCGCTGGCCATCGAAGCCGGCGCGGACGCGGTCCTGATCAACACCGCGATCGCCGACGCTCAGCATCCGGTGCAGATGGCCCAGGCCATGCGCCTGGCCGTCGACGCGGCATTTTTGGGGCGCGCCGCCGGGCCCATGGCCCGCCGGAATCGCGCCGCCGCCTCGTCACCCGGCACGGGCATGGTCGCCGCCCCCACGAAGTCGTGAAGCGTGTGGGCGCCGGCGCCGGCTTTCCGGTGGTCCGGGATGTGGACCGGGTGCGCCGCCTCGTGGCGCTGCCCGACGTGAAGCCGGCGATGCTGGACAAGCTCGCGGGCGCCACGGTGGCCGTTGTGGGGATGGGGGGCCTCGGGTGTGCCAGCGCCACGTACCTGGCGGCCGCCGGGGTGGGCCGCCTGGTCCTCATTGATCCCGGCCGCGTGGCCGCGACCGACTTGGGGCGGCAGATTCTCTACGGCCCGGCAGATGTTGGCAAGCTGAAGCTGGACGTGGCGGCGGACCGCTTGCTGCAGCAGCAAGCGAGGCTCGCGCTCGTGCGCGAGCCGGTGGCTCTCACGGCAGACAATGCGGCCGCGCTCTTGGAGGGCGTGGCTGTGGTGGTGGATGGGCTGGACGACGGGGCGGCCCGCGATGTCCTGAATGCCTGGGCCGTCCGCGGCGGCGGCCCGGTCGTGTTCGGCGGTGCGCTCGGGTACGAGGGCCAAGTGGCCGTGGTGCCCCCCGGAGGCCGGCCTTGCCTGGCGTGTCTGTTCGGCTCCGTCGCCGAGGCGCCTACCGAATGTAGCGTGGAAGGGGTGTTGGGGCCGCTTGTCGGGGTGGTAGGATCCCTGCAGGCGGCGGAGGCCTTGAAGTGGCTCCTGGGCGTGGGCGGCGTGCTCACCGGCCGCTTATGGTTGCTGGACCTATTTACCGGGGCGACGCGCGTGGTCCCGATCCCGGCGCGCACGGGCTGCGCGGTGTGCGGGGGAGCCGAAGCGGTCTGAGAAGAAAGGTCCGAGCAAGGTCGGAGGCAGTCCACGCATGGAAAAGGTCCGGATAGCGGAGCTCTTGGTGGTGTTTGGGCTCTTTCTCGCGATCGGGGTGTCGTGGCTGGGCGTGATGCCGCTGTGGCAGGGCGCCGACGAGCCGGCGCACTTTGCCTACGTTCAGTACATGGCCGACCATGTCTTGCCCCCGATAGAGCGTGTGGTGGCGCCGGGCCACCACCCTTGGGAGTTTAGCCCCTCACCCGCGGAGGCGGTTGCCATCGAGGCTACCCACCGCAATCGGCTGTTGGCCGGCCCCCAAGGGTGGCTGGCCACGACGCCGAGCGAGGCCGCTCGGGTGGCGCGCGAGGTCAGCCGGGCGAGCTCCGCCGCGGGTGGGGACCGGGCGGGGAGCCAGAACTACGTGGGCATCTACCCGCCGCTGTATTATGCGGCGGCCGGGAGGACGGCGTCGTGGCTCCACATTCAGAACGTGTTTGACCAAGCCTTTATGGCCCGCGGGTTCTCGGCGGTACTGCTGGGGCTAACCGGTGTCCTCATCGACTTGGTGGTGAGCTTGGTGATTCCCGGGCGGCGGCGGCGCATTGCGCTGACCGCCGCCCTGGGGCTCTCATTCCCGACGCTTGGCATGCTGGGCGGCACGGTCACCAACGATCTCACGGCCGATGCCGCCAGCCTCGCGGTGTTTTATCTGACGCTGCGGGCGATGACGGCCCAAACCTTTCGCGCCGGAAGCGCGGCCCTGTTTGGCGCGGTCGCGGGTCTCGTGATCTGGACGAAGGAAGAGGCGTATGTGGGGCTGGCGGTTTCCGTGCCTTTTGTCCTGTGGGCGCTGTGGCGGCGCGTCGGCGCCCGGCGCGCTTGGCGCTGGACGGCTGCCGCCGCCGTCATCAGTATCCTCATGGGCGGGCCCTGGCTGTGGTTCACCTGGCACGCTTACCACGCGATCCTTCCGCCCCTCACCTATCAGGCGGCGGCCCCCGCGCCCCGAACCACTGCCTGGGTGCTGCAGAACCAGCTGTTCAATGGGGCCTACCTTCAGTACCTGCTGGTCGGCGAAACGGTCTTCGGCATCGTGTGGTGGAGTCCCTGGGCCCATCACCCGTGGGCGTTCATCCCCATGGCGGCGGCGTTCGGCGCGCTCTTGGTCGGGGGTCTGGCGGCGGCCAGGAAAAGCCCCGGCTATTGGGTGGCCATTGCCTGGATGGTGGTGGGAATGGGGGTGCTTGGCGTGCTGCAAATTTCCTACGAAGCCGCCACCGGCATCAGCTTCCTGGAAGGGCGCTACTTTTTCTTCCTGCTGGGTCCGTTCTTCTGGCTGGCGGTCCAGGCCATTCGACGAATCGCCGCCGTGGCAACGCCCGTCCTGCTGGCGGGGGCGGCGCTTTTGTCGGGGTTGGTGGCCAACGCCACCCTGCACCGTTTTTACCATGCGGGTCTCGCGTCCTATCTGACCGGGCGAATTGTGCCGTTCGGCCCGCCCACGCTGCTGCTCGTGAGCCGCGTGGCTGCTGGGGGGCTTGCCTTGGCCGTGCTGCTGCTTTTGGGGAGTTCGGTGTCGGCCGCGCTTCGGCGCGGACGCAGGCGCACCACCGCCGACGGTCTCGAGTTGGGGAGCGGGCAGGCCGGATAACTTCGGGGGAAAGGGGCGCTGGGGCAGCCGGTCGGCGTCAGCGCGTTGGGTGGAATCGGTCCGGGCGAAAGGGCGTGAGATCCACCGACGGAGTTTCACCGCGCACCGCCTGGCGCACAACCTCCGCAGTGATGGGCGACAGCAAGAGCCCGTTTCGGTAGTGGCCCGCCGCGATGATGAGGCCCCCGATGCCGGGCCACGGGCCCAACAGCGGCCGGCCGTCGGGCGTGGCCGGCCGCAGCCCGGCCCATACCCGGGCAAACGGCAGGGGGAGCAGTTCGGGGGACATGGATCGGACCACGTCCGCTAGCGCGGCGATGCCAGCAAGTGTGACGCGGGCGTCGAACCCGGCCTCGGCATCTTCCGTCGCTCCCACCACGACCTGGCCGTCACGTTTGGGGGCCAAGTACCCGTTGGGGCCAAAAACGACGTGGGGAAAGGGCGGGCGCGGGGCTCTTATGGCGAGAGCCTGGCCGCGCACCGGCAGCACCGGGAGGGGCTCGGGGTGGGGCAGGAGCGCACCCGCCCAGGCGCCGGCGGCCAGCACAACCGTGCTGGTGGCCAGCGACTGGCGCGGGGTGTCGACCGCCACCACCCGGTCGCGGTCGACCCGGATGCGCCGCGCGGGCTCGCCTAGGCGAAGGTCCACCCCGCGCCCGGCCGCCGCCTGCGCGAGAGCGGCCAGATACGCGGGCCCGCGAATCTGACCCTCGTGCGGCGACCAGATGGCGAAAGGCCAGTCGGGGTCTGTGTCGTCCAGCCACTCCACCTCGGGCGAATACTGGCGACGCCAGGGGAGAGACGCTTCGAGATCCTCGCGCTCCGCCGCCGCCACCTGCCGCAGAATGCCCGTCGGTTCGAACTCGGGGTCAATGGCACTGTCCTCGTGGAGCGCCTCCACCCACGCGGGAAACCTGAGCCAACTGTCCCAAAGCAGCTGCGTTCGCGGGCCGTCGTCTCGGGACTCAGCGAGCGGGCCCAGAATCCCTGCGGCGGCCCGTGACGACTGTCCCCCCAGGGACCCTGCATCCAGCACCGCCACGTCGATGCCGTCCCCGGCGAGGTGCCAGGCGGCCGCCAGCCCAATGACCCCCGCTCCCACAACCACCACATCCGCCACCGTCATACCTCCCGCGTCCCAGCGTGGCTTCACAATCTCGCCTTTGGCGGCCAGCGTCAAGCTTCGGCGGGCAGGACCCAAGGACCCGCAACATTGGCACGACGGGGCGCAGGAGTTTCGCTGCCCAGCGCGAACTGTGGGACTAGCCGATGTGGCTTCCACGTATGGCCGCAAACCGGCGAGGAGGGTGCTTGTGGATGTCCAGGTAGGCGTGGAAGTCGATGACAAGGGCCAAGCTATGGTGTGGGTAGGCGAACTGCCCGGCTGCTATGCCCGCGGGCGCACGGTCCAGGAGGCGCTCGACAAGGTTCCGCTGGCCGTCTTTGAGTTTTGTGTGTGGCTCCAAACCCATGGCGAAGAGCTTGCGGGCCCGGGTGCTGTGACGCTGTCGCCGCCCGAAACGGTGAGGGTGGCTTCGGACTTGGGTCAAGCCGAAAGCACGGCCCTGTTTGCCTTTGACCGACTTCCGCCTGCGGGCGCCGCGCCGCTGGCCCTCCGGGCGGCGCAGTACGCCCGCGCGGACCTACTGGAGATGCTGCCTCGTCTTCACCCCGACATGCTGAATCTTCGGCTGGAGGGGGCGAGCCGCTCGCTGGTGCATACGCTGGACCACCTGATTCTGACCGATGTGTGGTACGCGCTGCGGGCCACGGCGCCGGACAATCTGGAGACGCGGGCCTACCTGCTGTCGGTGCTGCGGGATGCCATCCTGCCGCTGTTGGCCCAGGCCGCAGACGCGACGGACGCGTCCGTGAGCCAGTATCGGGACCCGAGCCATGCGGAGCCGGACCAGGAGTGGACGCCGTTCAAGGCCCTGCGGCGGCTGGTGTGGCACGACCGGGTGCACTACCGCCAGCTGAGCCGCCAAAATGAACGGCTGCGTGCCAGCCGCTAAGCGTGCCCGCACTGAGAATCGGCGCTCATCGGTCCCCGGTGACCGGCTCATTGGGGTCGGGATGCTCGGGGCCTATCGCCACCGGCCGATCCGGATGTGAAATCCAGTCGCTCCAGCTGCCCGCGTACAACTGGGCGGGCCGCCCGATGCGCGTCAGCGCTAGCACAGTGGGGCAGGCGGTCACCCCCGATCCGCAGTACACCACGGCCGGGGACTGCGGAAGCCCTTCGAATCGGCGCCGCAGCGCGTCCGGAGCCAGGTACCGGCCGCCGGCGTCTGTGAGCCGAGTCCAGGGGAAGTTCCTGGCACCGGGAATGTGTCCTGGGCGCCGGTCCAGCGGCTCCGTGTCGCCCCGGTAGCGCTCCTCCGCACGGCTGTCCACCAGGCAGCCAGCGCGAGCAGCCGCCTCCACCGCGGCCCGGTCGTCCACCAGCAACTCCGGCCGCACCCGCGGCTCGACGGAAACGGTCGGATGTGTGGGCGGGGCGCCGGTGAGGGCCCCCCCGAGCCGCTGCCAAGCGGCCATGCCGCCGTCCAGCACCTCGACGGATGGATAGTCGAGATAAGTCAGGAGCCACCACGCCCGAGCCGCCATCTCACCCGCGTCGTCGTAAACCACCACCCGATGTTCCCGACCGATGCCCAATTCGCCGAGGCGGGCGGCCAGCTGGGCGGGATCGGGCAGCGGATGCCGCCCGCCGTGCGGGCCGACCGGGCCCGATAGATCCAGCTCCAGGTGCAGATAGACGGCATTGGGCAGGTGACTCGTGCGATAGGCGTCCGGGCCGGCCTGTGGGGCCGCCAGAGAAAACCGGCAGTCTACCAGCCGTAGGTGCGGCTCGCTTAGGAGCGGGAGCAGGTTTTCCGGGGCGAGAATCGGGTCCAGCGTGCGCGGGGGCCCGGCGATGGGGGTGGCCATTGGGTTCATCTCCAATTCTTCCGGGAGAGCCCTCCCTTTTGGCCTACGGTAGCAGATTTCGCTGCTCGCGGGCCGTGGGCGTATGGAGCGTGCGCGGGGGCAGAGGCTAGGCGGCAAGCGAGAGGAGATGTTGGGGTGGCGAATGGATGGGGGCGTGCCGGCTGGGCCGTGCGGGTGCCGCGGGCGGCGGAGGCGTGGTGGCGCTGGGCGCAGTCGCCGGGGCTGGGGGCCGCGGCCGCCGAAGACGAAACACCGGGCTGGTGCCTCCTGTTGTCAGCCGTGGCGGCCGCCGCCGTCGCCTCCCAGTGGTCGCTCCCCCTGGGTGCGGCGGTCGGACTGGCGGTGTGGGCCGGCGGCTATGGCGTGGCGGCTCTCCTGGCCTGGGTCGGGCGAGAGTTGGGAGGCCGCGCCTCGGCGCGGTCGCTGGCGGCCAGCTTGGCCGAAGCCTCCTGCCCGGCCGTGTTGGCGCTGGCCGCGGCAAGGTTGGGGGTGGGGCTGCTGGCGGTTGGCTTCCTGCTTCTGGCCGGGGCGCGCGCGGTGGTTGACGTCGGCCGTCAGGAGGCGTTCGGTGGCGCGCGCGTGGTGGCGATGCTGGTGCTGGCGGCCGTCGTCGTGGTGGCTGGGCTGGAAGCGCTCATGGTGCTCGGAGACTTGGCCCACCGCGCCATGGGCTAAAGGGACCTGAGCTATCATGGCGCGGGGGGTAGAGACAATGGCCAAGCTGTTTGAACCGTTCCAGCTGAAGAACCTCTCCCTGCGCAACCGCGTGGTGATGTCACCGATGTGCATGTATTCGGTGTGGGCGGAGGACGGGCTTTTGAATGACTTTCACGTGGCTCATCTGGTGAGCCGTGCGGTGGGAGGTGCGGGCCTGGTGCTCGTGGAAATGACCGACGTCGATCCGGACGGCCGCATCACCGTCCGCGACTCGGGCATCTGGGACGATCGGCACCAGGCGGCGCTGGCCGCGATCGGGGAGCAGGTGCACGCCTACGGGGCAGCCTTTGGCGTGCAAATTGCGCATGCGGGGCGGAAGGCCGAGTCCAAAAGTTTGTCACCGGTCGGGCCGTCAGCGATTCCCTTCTCCGAGCGGTACCGAGTGCCCCACGCGCTCACCACCGACGAAGTGCGGCGGATGGTGGAGCGGTTTCACGCCGGCGCGGCCCGGGCCGTGGCGGCCGGCGTGGATGTCATTGAACTGCATGGCGCCCACGGCTATCTGGTGCATCAGTTCATGTCGCGGGCGTCCAACCAGCGCGACGATGCATACGGCGAACCGACCCAGTTTGGCCGCGAGGTGATCGCCGCCATGCGGTCGGTCATGCCGGCCGGCATGCCGCTGTTTATGCGGCTGTCGGGCACCGAGCACTCGCCTTTGGGCTACGACGTGGATGATTTGGTGGCCATGGCGCGGGTGTTTCAGGCGGCCGGCGCCGACCTGTTTGATGTGTCGAGCGGCGGAAACCTGCCGGTGTCCGCGCCGGAGTTCCCCGGGTATCAGGTGCCGTACGCGGAAGCCGTGGCGCGGGGCACCGGGACCCCGGTGATGGCCGTCGGGTGCTTGGACGACTATGCGCTGGCCGAATCGATCGTCGCGGAAGGCCGGGCCCACCTGGTGGCCATCGGGCGCGGCATGCTGCGCGATCCCTACTGGGCCAACTCGGCGGCCCTGGCGCTTGGGGAACATACGCTGCTCCCCCCCCAGTACCACCGCGCCGTAGCGATGGACCGGCGGTAGAGTCAGGTCGTGAGAAAGGTGGATCGGTGCGAGCTGCTGGTGCGGCTGGTGGGCTGGGTGGGGCTCTTGGGCCCGCGCCGCGAGTCCGTGGCCGACACGGTGCGGCGCTTGGGGGCGGTTCAACTGGACCCCGTGCAGGTGGTGGTGCCGGCGCACTTATGGACGCTGTTACTCCGCCGCGCGGCCACGCCGCCTCCGGCGTTGGACGCCGCTCTGGGCGGGGGACCTGGTGGCGGGGTACTGCCATGCCCGGGCCCTGGTGCACCGGGATGACGCAGACGCCCTGGTCCTCGGGTTCCGGCACCACCGGGAGCGGCAGTTGGGGCAGACGTACGGGGTGGAGGATGAGATGCGGTCCGTGCTGGCCCGCATAGAGCGAGACGGCCCGCTGCTGTCGCGAGCGCTCGACAGCGCGCGGCGGGTGAATGGGGGGTGGGACGCGGCGGGGCTGGGGCGCGCCAAAGCCACCAGTGCCGCGCTCGAGCTGCTGTGGTGGGAAGGGCGGATTGCGGTTATGTCCCGGGCCGGCGGGCAGAAAACGTATGACCTCGCGGCCCGCCACCTTCCGGCCCTTGACCACCTCATCGAGACGCTCCCACACGCCGACGCGGCGCGGGCGGCCGCTCGTCACCAGCATCGGACGATGGGCATTGTGGGACCCGGCCTCTCCGGCCCAGCGTGGGGAGGCGGGGGAGCCGCGGCGCGGCGAACCTGGTCCGAGGCGCTGGCCGCCGAGGGGGATCTGGTGCGCGTCTCGGCGGAAGGGAGATCATACTGGGTGTGGCGCGCGGTGCTGGACGAGTCGCCGCCGAGCCCCCGGCGGGACTGGCTGCTGGCGCCGCTGGACAATCTGCTGTGGCACCGCCCGCGCTTGGAGGCGCTGGCCGGGTTTCGCTATCGGGGGGAGATTTCTACCCCTGCCCGCCGGCGGCGCATGGACCCGTACGATATGCCCGTGCTTCAGGGCGCGCGGTTCTGGGGTGAGGCGGACGCGCGCTGGGAGGAGGGGAGGCTCGCCGTGCGGGTGGTGCCCGCCGCCCTCGGGGCGGAGCCGGTGGCAGGGGCCCTCGCGGCCGTGGCGGCCGCGGAAACCCTGTGCGCGCGGGTGAGGACCCCTTCGGCGCCGGGCTCCGGTTCCCGCGGGCGCGGGCGGTAGCCTCGCGCTGGCCGGCTCTCACGGTGGGGGGAGTGGCGGGCCGCCGCCCCATGCTCGTCTGGATTCGAGCCCGTCCGCGTACACTGGCTTGGGCGCCGCCCGCTCCTCATGGGCCGTGTTCAAAGAGGCCCATGCCCGGGCGCTAGCCAGGGTGGCCGGGGTTAAAGCGTATTATGGTAATGTGACGCGAGGAGGTGGCGGCGGTGAGCGAACGCCAGGGATCCCGGCGCCGCCGCGCGGTAAAAGATTACCCCGAGGGGTGGCCGGGGTCCGTTGACGTCCTCATTCTGACGGCCAAATACGGCGACGGACACCTCTCGGCGGCCAAGGCGATTCAGGCGGCCGTCAATCGACTTGTTCCCGGCGCGACGGTGGAATTGTTGGACTACTATGGCTTTGTCAGCCCCAGGCTGGACCGGGCTATCCGCTGGAGCTATTTGGCGTCGGTGCGCAACGCCCCGTGGGCGTACCGCTGGTTTTACCACTCAACCCAGCACATTGATCCCAATTCCTCGACCCAGTCGATGCTGAACCGCATCGGGCTTAGGGAGTTTTACCGCGCGGTGGCTCCGAATCCGCCGCGCCTCATCATATCGACCTATCCGACGGCGGCCGGGGTGGTGGCGACGCTGAAGGTGCGGCGACTGCTGGACGTCGAGAACTTCGTGGTGATGACGGACTACGCCGTGCATTCGCAGTGGTTGCACCGAGGTGTGGACCGCTACTTCGTGGGAGCGGAGGACATGCGCGATGCTATGGCCTCGCGCGGATTTGATCCCCAAGCCATCGATGTGTCGGGCATCCCGGTGGACCCCCGGTTTCGCCAGCCCGGACCCGACCGGGCCGAGCAACTGGCTGCCCTTGGATTGGCGGACCAGCCCACCGTGCTTTACATGGGGGGGTCGTACCTGGCCCCGACGCAGTTCCGGGAGGTGCTGGGCGCGCTGGCCGAGCTTCCGGGGCCCGTCAACCTCGTGGTCGTGGGGGGGCGGGCCGCCTCGCGCACGGAGGAGGCGCGCCGGTTCGCCGCCCAGAGTCCCCATCCCACGGTTGCCCTGGGGTACGTCACCAACGTGCCCGACCTCATGAGCGCGGCGGATGTGCTGGTGACCAAAGCCGGGGGACTCACCACCACCGAGGCGCTCTGCCGCGGCCTGCCGATGGTGGTGTATCGGCAAATTCCTGGTCAAGAGGACAGCAACGCGGAATTCCTGGTGCGGCATGGGGCGGCGGTGGCCACGCGCACGCCGGCGCAGTTGGCGGAGACGCTGACGCGCCTTTTGGCCAACCGCGAGGAGCGCGCGCGGCGGGCGGCCGCCGCCCGTGGGTTGGGACTGCCGGATGGTGCGTCGCGGGTCGCCGAGCGGGTTCGCGACGTGCTGGAAAGGCGCAGGGTGCATGCGGGGGCTTAAACATTGGTTCCCGCATGACGTCAACTTGGCGCAGTGGCAGCTGATAGGGATTCTGGGGGCCGCCGAGTTTGCTCGGACGGCACTGGTCGTGGTGCTGCTACCCGCCTTTGCCACGGGGCCGCTGGGTCTGTCGCTGACGGTGGTGGGCCTCATGATCTCGGCGCATTACGCCATGGACACGCTGTTTCGGAGCCCCGCCGGCTGGCTGGTGGACCGGGTGGGTCCGAAGCCAGTGCTGCTGGGCGGGATCGTGGTCGAGGTGCTTTCGATCTTTGGGGCCATGCACGCACACGCCGCCACCACGCTCTTTCTCTTCATGGGACTCTTGGGTGTGGGCACCGCGACCCACTGGCCGTCGGTGGTGACCGGGACCAACCGCCTGACCCATGCGGAACAGCGCGGCACCATGATGGGTGCCGTGTTTGCGGGCTGGATTGCGGGATCTGGCATTGGGCCGGTGGTCGTGAACTTCACCATTGGCAACTTCGGCGGGGACGAAGTGGCCTTCGTCCTCCTGATCGCGGCGGAACTCGTGGCGCTTGCCTTGGCTGTTTTGGTTCGCGACCATCGTCTGGTGCAGAGCGCCGCGCGAGGTGAGCGGCACCCCAGCCTGCTGTCGGGCCTAAAAGTCATCTGGCCGCTGCGGTCTGTGCTGCCGGGCATGTTTGTGCAAACCATGGTGCTGGGGCTCCTCCTCCCCCTGCTACAGCCCTTGACCCACCATGTGTTGCACCTGGACCAAGTCCAATACGCGGTGCTTCTACTGGGCTCAGGCGCTCTCACCGTGCTGTTGCTGATTCCCATGGGCCGGGTGGCTGACCGCTTGGGCATCAAGGGTCCCCTCATCGGAGGATTCTGGCTGGCCGCCCTCGCCCTCCTGGCCCTCTCGGTCGTGCGGGACTTTTGGCTGTTGGTGGCGGTGGGCGTGACGGCAGGGCTGGCGTACGCGCTCATCCTGCCGTCCTGGAACGCCTTCTTGGCTCGTCTCATTCCCCCGGCTCAGGAAGGGCTCCTGTGGGGTGTGTTCATGACGGTCGAGGGCCTGGGCATGACCGTCGGCCCGGCCGTGGGCGCGCGCCTCTTTCAGCTGTCGATGTACGCGCCGTTTATCTTGGCCGCGGCCATCTTGACGCTCATGAGCGTGTTCTATTGGCTCTATCCCCTGCCGGAGCGCCGGGCGTAGCCGTGGGGTGGCTGTGGGTGGCGATGGTCGCGGCGGTGGGGTACTGGCTGGTGCCCGAACTGGTGGGGCATCACGGCCAGGCGGGGGCATTTGCGGGGAGTGGCGACGAAAACCACGTGGCCCTGACCTTCGACGACGGCCCGGGCCTCGACACGGCCGCCGTGCTGGACGTGCTGAAGCAGCAGGGGGTTTCGGCCACCTTCTTTGTCGTGGCGGAGGAGGCGGCGCAACACCCGGTGGTGGTGCAGCGCATGGTGGCGGAAGGGCACGAGGTGGCGCTGCACGGGCGGCGCCACCGGTCGGCGCTCTTGATGTCGCCATGGACGACCTGGCGCGAGATTGCTCAGGGCCGGGCGCTGGTGGCATCGGTGACCGGCCGGCCGCCGCACTTCTACCGACCGCCGTGGGGGCACCACAACCTCGTCACCTGGCTGGCTCCGAGCTTTTTGGGGCTTCGCCGGGTGCTGTGGTCCATCGCCCCCGACGACTGGCGCTCAGACCGACCTCCCGGCGCCATCGCTCGGCACGTGGTGCGGTACGCGCTGCCCGGCGCCGTGGTGGTGCTCCACGACGGGGGAGGCGACCGGTCCCGCACGGTGGCCGCGTTGCCTCCCATGATTGCCGGCCTGCGGAGTCTGGGCTTGGACCTCGTGACGCTCGGGGGACTTCGGGAAGAACGTGCCTGGGTCAAGAAGGTCTGGGCGTGGCGGGAGGGGGTCTTCACTCGCCACTACCGTGTGGAAACCGTGGCGGCGCCAGACGGTGGCCCGCCCGTGTTGCGGGTGGGCCGGGCCGTGTACCGAGGGCCCACGCTCCAGGGGGAGAGTGCGCCGATTCGCGCGGGCGCCCCGATGGCGGAAATTCACTTTCAGAACTACAGTTTGGCCCAGGGCAGCGGCCTCCGGGCCGGGGGACTCCGTGCCTGGCTGCGCGTAGGTCAGAGTTTGCCCGCGCTCGGCCGCCGGGTGGCCGAGGATCCCACGCTGGCGGACGTGGCGCTGGTAGGGGGCGTGACCGTGCTGGACGCGGGCCGGGCGGTGGAGCGCCTGGGGTTTCACCGGCGCGCCATGGGTGGCCTCGCCATGGTGCCGATGCGCCTCTACCTGATTTTCTTGCTGGTGGTGTTTCACCGACAGGGGCTCGGTGTGCTGCGACGCCTCGCGCGGCTGAAACCTATCCTGATCTACATGACGCGCCAAGAATTCTTGGCACGCTACGGCCCGGGCGCGCCGTAACGGATGGCCCCGAGGCAGGCCGTGTCTGATACTCTTAAGGCCAAGCAAGCGTAGATCCTTCGCCGGAAGGGGGTCGACGGCTCCGATGCAATTGAAGAATCAGGTGGCGATGGCCGCTCCACCCGAGGTGGTGTACCAGGCACTCACCACGCCCGAGAGCTTGGTCGAAACCATGCCCGGATTAAAGCAGCTCACGCCGGTGGGCCCCGACAAATACGACGCCGTGTTGGAGATTGGCATCTCGGCGGTCCGGGGGCGTTACGCCGGCACCATGGAGATCCAGGACCCCGACCCGCCGAAGAGCTATCGCCTGGAACTGGACGGCAAGGGGCCGGGCGCCTTCGTGCACGTGAGTCTGTCGGTGGCCATTGCGCCGTCTGACACGGGAAGCTTGGTCCAATACGAAGGCGAGGCCCAGGTCGGTGGAACGCTCGCAGGCATTGGCCAGCGGGTGATGGGCGGTGTGTCCCAGATGCTCCTCACGCAGTTCTTTTCCGCTGTCGGTCGGGCGGCCGAGCGCCGAGCCCGGGAGTAGCCCGATGACGGGACTGACCGATGCGCGGCGGATATGGGATGCGGTCCTGGCGGCCGAGGCACGGGGAGAGAGGGCGCTCCTCGCCGAGATCGTGGCGGTGGTGGGCTCTGCCTACCGCCGCCCGGGCGCCCTGATGATGATGTCGTCCGATGGCCGCATGGAAGGGACGCTGAGCGGCGGGTGCCTCGAGGGCGACCTGTACGTGCGTGCGGAGCCGCTCTTTTCCGGGGCGCCGCCGTTCATCGTCGACTATGACTTGGCCGAGGACGAGATGTGGTCCCTGGGCATCGGCTGCAAGGGCCAGATCCGGGTGTGGGTGCATCGTCCGCCGGATGGTGCGAATCGTGCCCGCTGGGAGCAGGCGCTCGCGACGGGGGGAGTCCTCCATGCCCAGCTGCCGCTCGGCGAAGACCGGGTGTGGTTGCCCGGCGAGGCTTACCTGGATGCCGAGCGGGGCGAGGTGGTGCGCGCGGCGTGGGAGGGGGCCGAGCCCCGCGTGTTCGGCCCGGACGCCTGGTATGTGCGAGCCTGGCGGCCTGCCCCGCGGCTCGTGCTGGTCGGGGCCGGGCATGACGCGGAACCGGTCGCGCACCTGGCGCAGCGCATGGGATTTGAGGTGGTGGTGGTGGACCCGCGCGAGGCATTCAACGAAGAGCGCCGCTTTCCCGGGGCGCAGCACCTGGTGGTGGAGGCCGGC
>JAKARZ010000090.1 GCA_021828405.1 Bacillota bacterium | reverse complement strand
CGGGTTGGGGTCCACCCGCGGGCCGCCGGCCAACAGCGCCGGCGTCAAAAACTCTTGGCGCCAGCGCGAAGGCCTTGCGCCGCAACGGCCGCACGGACCACCCGCTTCGGCTGGTCATGGGCGGTATCGCCCGGCGCCTGGCGGCGAAAGCCGGCGGTGTCCCCCAGATACGTAAACCCGGCACGGGCGTAGACGGTCCCGAGAAAGTGGGCCGGGTCCACGACGGGCTCACACGCCAACACCGGGTGGCTAGGCACCGCCTGCCCGTCCGCGCGGAGCCGGCGCAAGTCCGCCCGAGCCCGTGGGACCCCCGGTTCGCGATGGGGAAGCGCGAGAGAATCACGAATCGCGCGTTGTTGACCACATAGCGGAGCCGGTCGGCGCGTTGAGCCGGCGTCCACCCGATGGCCGTGTCCCGCACGCTCCCCTTGAGCGCGGCACTGGCAAAGCCCACGAGGGCCACCGGCTCGCCGTCCACGACCGCGACGTACCGAAGCTGCGCCCACGAGCCGCGACCGGCCCAACTACTGATGACGGGCCAAGAACCGGTCCCACGCGGCCGCGTCCTCGCGCCCCTCGACCCGATGCCTGGTGACGCGGCGCACCGTCTCGGGCGCCGTGCGCGGGCGGGGCCGCGCGTCGTGCATGGGTGTCATGGTCCTGGCTTATCACCGTCGCCGCGAAAACGTCAGCCCCGCAGCGTCCATGGGTTCGTCCGCCACCTTCCGCCCCACTTGGGGTCAGCCCTGCTGAGGGAATCGCCAAGCGCATGGGGCATTTTTACGACCGCCCCGCGCATGCGCAGCACCTCGCCCTGCTGTGGTAACGTTGGGAGAGAGTGAGCTCAACCCCAGCGTGGAGAGGGAGGCCGTGACCGGCAATGACCGATGCCGCCGTGCCCAACGTGTCCGTGAATGAACCTGGGACCGGACCGGCCCCGGCTTGGGAGTTTCCTCGCCCCGACCTGGCCGAGTTCTTTCGGACCCATGTGATCCTAAACTTCGATGTGGACGACGCCGAGGAACGCATCGTGTTCACCAGCAATCTGGGCAGCGAGGACTACAACTTGTGGGGCATCAGCCTGAAGGAAAGTGCCTATCCGTATCCTCTGTCGCACCAAAATCAGGTGGCGCACGACGTGCGGCTGGACCCGCAGGGGCGCTATATTCTGGCGTCCTTCGACCACGACGGCGACGAGCTCACGCAGCTTTATCTGCTGCCGCCGGGTGGCGGCGCACTGAGGCCCCTCATGGCGCCGGAGGGACACCGCATGCTGCTGCCCCTGCTCTCGGAGGATGGCAATCGGGTGTACTACTCCACAGACCGGGTGGATCCGCAGCATCTCTCCGTGCACTGCCGCGAGTTGGGCACCGGGGAGGAGCGCCAGCTCATGCAAGGGGACGACGCCCCCACGCTGGTGGCGGTGGTGGCGCCCGACGAGTCCTCGTTTGTGGTGATGAAGTCCTACGTCAACACCAATCAGCCCGCGTTTCTCATGACGCCCGATGGACAGCTCACCCCCATGGTGCCCGAACCCTCCGTGCCGTACCGGTTGTTGGATGGTGCGTACGTGAATCCCGATGAAATTGTGTTTACCACCAACTACGGGGCGGACGTGGCTTATCTGGCCCAGTACTCCCGGCGCTCCGGCCAGTTCCGGGCCGTCGCCCGGTTTGCCCACGATGCGAGCCACCTCGCGGTCCACCGGGGAACCAGCACCGCGTACGTCGTGACCCAAGAGGGGGTGCGAGACGTGCTGTACCGGTGTGAGCTGGCCACCGGGGCGGTGTCGGCCGAGTGGTTGCCCGTCGGCGTGGTTGAGGGGCTGGTGGTGAAGCCCAGCGGCACGCTGTACCTTTTGGGTCGCAGCGACGTGGATCCCCTGAACCTTTGGCGCCGCCCCCCCGGGGGGACCTGGGAGCGGCTCACGAACAATCGGGTGATGGGGATGGCGCCCGACGCGCTGGTGCCCGCCGAGGTGGTCACGTACCAGGCCGACGATGGCACCGCCATCGAGGCGCTGTGGTTTGCGGCCCGCGCCGACGTGGCCAACGGCTTCACCATTGTCTGGCCCCACGGGGGACCGCAGTCGGCCGAGCGCAAGATGTTTCGCGCGTTCTTTCAGTTTGCGGTCGCCCGCGGCTACAACGTGTGGGCGCCCAACTACCGCGGCTCGACGGGCTACGGCGCGGACTTCATGGAGCGGGTGAACCGCGACTGGGCCGGGGCGCCGCGGCGCGACATGCTGGCGGGCATCGATTGGCTGGTGAAAACCGGGCGGGCCGACCCCGACCGGCTGTTCTGCGTCGGGGGGAGCTATGGCGGGTACATGACGCTACTGCTGCACGGCCTCGACGGCGATCGCTTCCGGGCCTTCGTGGACATCTTTGGCCCCTCGAACCTCATCACGTTCGCCAAGAGCGCGCCGGAGTTTTGGAAGCCCATGATGCGTGAGTGGCTGGGGGATCCCGAGGATTCGGCCGATGCCGAGCGCCTGTTGGCGGAGTCGCCCATCACGTATGTCGACCGGATGAACAAACCCATGCTCGTGATTCAGGGGGCGAACGACCCGCGCGTGGTGCAGGCCGAGTCCGACCAGGTGGTGGCCGCCCTGCGCGAACGCGGCGTGTCGGTCGAGTATCTGGTGTTTCCTGACGAGGGCCATGGCTTCATGCACAAGGTCAACGAGATAGAAGCGTACTCCCGGGTGATTGGGTTCCTGGATGCCCATCGGTGACCGCCGGCTTCGCTAAGGAGCCCCGTCATAATAATGTCATCATGGTGTAATGGTGTAGTTCCATTCGCCATGAAAGGCATCGTGCGTGACATGCAGGGCGTGGAATTCTTCATCCGTCACGACGATCCCGGTCGGATAGGGGCCCTCGTCGTACTCCGCATGCACGGTCAGGCCGGTGGTGGTGGTGGCGCTGGCGATGCATTGGACCAGGGTTTCGAAGCGGGTCAGCGGCCGGCGCGCCAGGCGCGACTCAGCACACTGAACAGCCGGTGCTCGATCTTGTTCCCCTGGCTGGTGCCGGGGGGGAGGTGACTGACCTGGATCGTCAGGTTCAGGTCCGTCGCCAAGCGTTGAAGTTCCGCCTTCCACAACCGCACGCGGTAGCCGTTGCTGCCGCCGCCGTCGGCCACGATGGTCAAGGGCGTCGCCCCGGGATATTGGGTCCGGCCCCGGTCGGTCCACCACCGGCGGAGGGAGGCGACGGCAAACGGGGCGGTGTCGGGGTCGCTGCCGACGGTCACCCCGCCGGCGTTGCGGCTCAGGTCATAAATGCCATACGGGGTGGCCTTCCCCTCTGCGAGGCTGGGGAAGTCGTACACCTGCACCCGCTCGGGCTGCGCCACGGGCTGCCACTCCTGGCCGCCG
>JAKARZ010000041.1 GCA_021828405.1 Bacillota bacterium | reverse complement strand
ATGAGGACGTCAACGGACCCCGGCCACCCCTCGGGGTAATCTTTTACCGCGCGGCGGCGCCGGGATCCCTGGCGTTCGCTCACCGCCGCCACCTCCTCGCGTCACATTACCATAATACGCTTTACCCCCGACCACCCTGGCTAGGCGCCCTGGCACGGGACCTCTCCGAGCATGGGCCCGTGGCGAGCCGGCGGCGCCCCAGTCAATGTACGCGGGCGGGCTCGAGTCCAGACGAGCATGGGGCGGCGGCCCGCCACTCCCCCACCATGAGAGCCGGCCAGCGCGAGGCTATCGCCCGCGCGAGCCGGGGTCCGGCGCGGAAGGGGTCCTCAGCCGCGCGCAGAGGGTTTCCGCGGCCGCCACGGCCGCGAGCGTCCGTGCCGCCGGCTCCGCCCCGGGGGCGGCGGGCACCACCCGGGCGGCGAGCCTCCCCTCCTCCCAGCGTGCGTCCGCCTCACCCCAGAACCGCGTGCCCTGAAGCACAGGCATATTGTACGGGCCCACGCGCCGCCTTCGGGCGGGGGTATAAATTTCCCACCGATAGCGAAACCCGGCCAGCGCCTCCAAGCGCGGGCGGTGCCACAGCAGATTGTCCAGCGGCGCCAGCAGCCAGTCCCGCCGGGGGCTCGGAGGCGAGCCATCCAGCAGAGCGCGCCACACCCAGTATGATCTCCCATCCGCCGAGACGTGCACGAGATCCCCCTCGGCGGCCAGCGCCTCGGTCCAGGTTCGCCGCGCCGCGGCTCCCCCGCCTCCCCACGCCGGGCCGGAGGTGCCGGGCCCCACAATGCCCATCGTCCGATGCTGGTGCCGGGCGGCCGCCCGCGCGGCGTCGGCGTGTGGGAGCGTCTCGATGAGGTGGTCCAGGTCCGGAAGGTGGCGGGCCGCGAGGTCATACTTTTTCTGCCCGCCGGCTCGGGACACGACCGCAATCCGCCCTTCCCACCACAACAGCTCGAGCGCGGCACTGGTAGCTTTGGTGCGCCCCGGCCCCGCCGCGTCCCACCCCCCATTCACCCGCCGCGCGCTGTCGAGCGCCCGCGACAGCAACGGGCCGTCCCGCTCTATGCGGGCCAGCACGGACCGCATCTCGTCCTCCACCCCGTACGTCCGCCCCAACTGCCTCTCCCGGTGGTGCCGGAACCCGAGGACCAGTGCGTCCGCGTCATCCCGATGCACCAGGGCCCGGGCATGGCAGTACCCCTCCACCAGGTCCCCCGCCCCGAGCGCCGCGTCCAACGCCGGAGGCGGCGTGGCCCCGCGACGGAGTGACAGCGTCCACACGTGCGCCGGCACCACCACCTGCACGGGGTCCAACTGAACCGCCCCCAGGCGCCGCACCGTGTCGGCCACGGACTCGCGGCGCAGGCCCAAGAGGCCCACCCAGCCCACCAGCCGCGCCAGCAGTTCGCGCCGGTCCACCTCTCTCACCACCTGACTCTACCGCCGGTCCATCGCCACGGCGCGGTGGTACTGGGGCGGGAGCAGGGTATGTTCCCCAAGCGCCAGGGCGGCCGAGTTGGCCCAGTAGGGATCGCGCAGCATGCCGCGCCCGATGGCCACCAGGTGGGCCCGGCCTTCCGCGACGACCGATTCGGCCAGCGCATAGTCGTCCAAGCACCCGACGGCCATCACCGGGGCCCCGGTACCCCGCGCCACGGCTTCCGCGTACGGCACCTGATACCCGGGGAACTCCGGAGCGCGGACCGGCAGGTTTCCGCCGCTCGATACATCAAACAGGTCCGCCCCGGCCGCCTGAAACACCCGCGCCATGGCCACCAAGTCCTCCACGCCGTAGCCCAAAGGCGAGTGCTCGGTGCCGGACACCCGCATGAACAGCGGCATGCCGGCGGGCATGGCCGACCGCATGGCGACGATCACCTCGCGGCCAAACTGGGTCGGTTCGCCGTATACGTCATCGCGCTGGTTGGACGCCCGCGACATGAACTGGTGCACCAGATAGCCGTGCGCGCCATGCAGTTCAATGACATCCACGCCGGCCGCCACGGCCCGGACCGCGCCGGCGTGAAACCGCTCCACCATGCGCCGCACCTCGTCGGTGGTGAGCGCGCGGGGCACGCGGTACCGCTCGGAGAAGGGAATCGCGGACGGCCCGACCGGCGACAAACGCTTAGACTCGGCCTTCCGCCCCGCATGCGCAATCTGCACGCCAAAGGCCGCGCCGTAGGCGTGTACCTGCTCCCCGATCGCGGCCAGCGCCGCCTGGTGCCGATCGTCCCAGATGCCCGAGTCGCGCACGGTGATGCGGCCGTCCGGGTCGACGTCGGTCATTTCCACGAACACCAGGCCCGCGCCTCCCACCGCCCGGCTCACCAGATGAGCCACGTGAAAGTCGTTCAAGAGCCCGTCCTCCGCCCACACCGAATACATACACATCGGTGACAGCACCACGCGGTTGCGCAGGGAGAGGTTCTTCAGCTGGAACGGTTCAAACAGTTTGGCCATCATCTTAACCCCCCGCGCCATGATAGCTCAGGCTCCCGCTAGCCCATGGCGCGGTGGGCCAAGTCTCCGAGCACCATGAGCGCTTCCAGCCCAGCCACCACGACGACGGCCGCCAGCACCAGCATCGCCACCGCGCGCGCGCCGCCGAACGCCTCCTGGCGGCTCACGTCAACCCCGGCGCGCGCCCCGGCCAGAAGCAGGAAGCCGGCCGCCAGAAGCCACAGCCCGAGCCTCGCCGCAGCCAGCGCCAGCACCACCGGGCAGGAGGCTTCGGCCAAGCTGGCCGCTAGCGACCGCGTCGAGGCGCGGCCCCCCAACTCTCGCCCGACCCAGGCCAAGAGAGCTGCCGCGCCATAGCCGCCGGCCCACACCGCCAGTCCGGCCGCCGCACCCAGCGGGAGCGACCACCGGGAGGCGACGGCCGCAGCCGCCACGGCCGACAGGAGGAGACCCCAGCCCGGTGCTTCGCCCTCAGCGGCCGCGGCCCCCAGCCCCGGCGACTGCGCCCAGCGCCACCACGCCTCCGCGGCCCGCGGCACCCGCACGGCCCGGCCGGCACGCCCCCATCCATTCGCCACCACAACATCTCCTCTCGCTTGCCGCCTAGCGTCTGCCACCGAGCACGGCCCATGCGCCCTCGGCCCGCGAGCGGCGAAATCTGCTACCGTAGACCAAAAGGGAGGGCTCTCCCGGAAGACTTGGAGATGAACCCAATGGCCACCCCCATCCCCGCGCCCCCGCGCGCGCTGGATCCGATTCTCGCCCCGGAAGACCTGCTACCGCTCCTAAGCGAGCCGCACCTGCGGCTGGTGGACTGCCGGTTTTCCCTGGCGGCCCCACAGGCCGGCCCCGACGCCTATCGCGCGAGCCACCTGCCCAATGCCGCCTATCTGCACCTGGAGCTGGATCTGTCGGGCCCGGTCGGCCCGCACGGCGGTCGGCATCCGCTGCCCGATCCCGCCCGCTTGGCCGCCCGCCTTGGCGAATTGGGCGTCGGCCGGGAACACCGGGTGGTGGTTTACGACGACGCGGGCGAGATGGCGGCTCGGGCGTGGTGGCTCCTGCTTTATCTCGACTATCCATCCGTCGAGGTGCTGGACGGCGGCATGGCCGCCTGGCAGCGGCTCGGGGGGCCCCTCAGCGGCGACCCGCCCACACATCGGGCCGTTTCCGTCGAGCCGCGGGTGCGGCCGGAACTGCTGGTGGACGACCGGGCCGCGGTGGAGGCGGCTGCCCGGGCGGGCCGCTTGGTGGACAGCCGCGCGGAGGAGCGCTACCGGGGCGACACGGAGCCGCTGGACCGGCGCGCAGGACATATTCCCGGTGCCAGAAACTTCCCCTGGACCCGGCTCACAGACGCCGACGGCCGGTACCTGGCTCCTGACGCGCTGCGCCGCCGATTCGAAGGGCTCCCGCAATCCCCGGCCGTGCTGTACTGCGGGTCGGGGGTGACCGCCTGCCCCAATGTGCTGGCGCTCACGCGCATCGGGCGGCCCGCCCAGTTGTACGCGGGCAGCTGGAGCGACTGGATTTCGCATCCCGACCGGCCGGTGGCGATAGGCCCCGAGCATCCCGACCCCAATGAGCCGGCCTCCCGGGGAGGATGAGCGCCGATTCTACGTGCGGGCAGGCCCACCGCCGGCATGCAACCGTTCATTTTGGCGGCTCAGCTGGCGGTAGTGCACCCGGTCGTGCCACACCAGCCGTCTGAGCGCCTTGAACGGCGTCCACTCCTGGTCCGGCTCCGCATAGCTCGGGTCCCGATACTGGCTCACGGACAAGTCCGCCGCGTCCGCCGCCTGGGCCAACAACGGCAGGATGGCGTCCCGCAGCACCGACAGCAGGTAGGTCCGCATCTCCAGATTGTCCGGCGTGGTGGCCCGCAGCGCGTACCACACATCGGTCAGAATCAGGTGATCCAGCGTCTGCACCAGCGAGCGGTTCGCCCCCTCCAGCCGAAGATTCAGCATGTCGGGGTGAAGGCGGGGCAGCATCTCCAGAAGGTCGGCGCGGGCGTACTGCGCCGCCCGGAGGGCCAGCGGCGCGGCGCCCGCAGGCGGAAGTCGGTCAAAGGCAAACAGGGCCGTGCTTTCGGCTTGGCCCAAGTCCGAAGCCACCCTCACCGTTTCGGGCGGCGACAGGGACAACGCGCCCGGGCCATCCAGCTCTTCTCCATGGGTTTGAAGCCACACACAAAACTCAAAGACGGCCAGCGGAACCTTGTCGAGAGCCTCCTGGACCGAGCGCCCGCGGGCATAGCAGCCGGGCAGTTCGGCCACCCACACCATAGCTTGGCCCTTGTCATCCACTTCCACGCCTACCTGGACATCCACAAGCACCCTCCTCGCCGGTTTGCGGCCATACGGGGAAGCCACATCGGCTAGTCCCACAGTTCGCGCTGGGCGGCGAAACTCCTGCGCCCCGCCGTGCCAATGTGCGGATCCTCGGGCCTTGGCCGCCGAAGCTTGACGCTGGCCGCAAGGGGCGCGATTGTGAAGGCACGCTCGGCGCGGGAGGTATGACGGTGGCGGATGTGGTGGTTGTGGGAGCGGGGGTCATTGGGCTGGCGGCCGCCTGGCACCTTGCCGGGGACGGCATCGACGTGACGGTGCTGGATGCGGGGTCCCTGGGGGGCCAGTCGTCACAGGCCGCCGCGGGCATTCTGGGCCCGCTCGCCGAGTCCCGAGACGACGGCCCGCGAACGCGCCTGCTTTGGGACAGTTGGCTCAAGTTTCCCGCGTGGGTGGAGGCGCTCCGCGAGGACAGCGCCATTGACCCCGAGTTCGAACCGACAGGCATTCTGCGGCAGGTGGCGGCGGCGGAGCGCGAGGATCTCGAAGCGTCTCTCCCCTGGCGCCGCCAGTATTCGCCCGAGGTAGAGTGGCTGGACGACACGGACCCCGACTGGCCTTGCGCCATCTGGTCGCCGCACGAGGGTCAGATTCGCGGACCTGCGTATCTGGCGGCCCTCGCGCAGGCGGCGGCGGAGCGCGGGGTGGACCTTCGTCTGGGCGAGCCCGCGCGGCGCATCCGGGTCGACCACGACCGGGTGGTGGCGGTGGACACCCCGCGCCAGTCGCTTGCCACCAGCACAGTTGTGCTGGCCGCCGGCGCCTGGGCGGCTGCGCTCCTGCCCCACCCCGAGCCCCTCCCAGTGCTGCCGGTGCGCGGCCAGGCGCTTGCCATAAGAGCCCCGCGCCCGCCCTTCCCCCACGTGGTGTTTGGCCCCCGCGGGTACTTGGCCCCCAAGCGTGACGGCCAGGTCGTGGTAGGCGCGACGGAAGATGCCGAGGCCGGGTTCGACGCCCGCGTAACATTTGCCGGCATCGCAACGCTGGCGGACGTCCTCCGATCCATGTCTCCCGAGCTGTTGCCCCTACCGTTTGACCGAGTGTGGGCCGGGCTGCGGCCGGCCACACCCGACGGCCGGCCGCTGTTGGGCCCGTGGCCCGGCATCGGCGGCCTCATCATCGCGGCCGGCCACTACCGGAACGGGCTCTTGCTGTCGCCCATCACCGCGGAGATTGTGCGCCAGGTGGCGCGCGGCGAAACGCCGCCGGTGGATCTCACACCCTTTCGCCCGGACCGGTTCCACCCAACGCGCTGACGCCGCGCGGCACGACCCATCGCCCGCATTCCCCCGAAGTTATCCGACCTGGCCACCCCCCGACTCGGGAGAGTCGCCGGCGGTGCGGCCCCGACCGCGCCGAAGCGCGACCGCCACCGAGCTCCCCAAAAGCAGCAGCACCGCGACGGCAAGCCCCACAGCGGCCACGCGACTCAGGAGCAGTAGCGTAGGCGGGCCGAACGGCACAATTCGCCCGGTCAGATAGGGCGCGAGGCCCGCATGGTAAAATCGCTGCAGGGTGGCGTTGGCCACCAGCCCCGACAGGAGAGCCGCACCCGCCAGCAGGATGGGCGTCGCCACGGCGGCAATTCGCCGAATGGCCTGGGCCGCCAACCAGAAGAACGGACCCAGCAGGAAGAAAAAATAGCGTCCTTCCAGGAAACTGGTGCCGGTGGTCGCTGCGTAGGAAATTTGCAGCACGCCGAGCACGCCCACTCCCACCACCATCCAGGCGATGGCCACCCAATAGCCTGGGCTTTTCCGGGCCACCGCCAAACCCCCGATCAGGAGCGCGCCGAACACCGCCGCCATGGGGATGAACGCCCACGGGTGGCGGGCCCAGGGACTCCACCACACGATGCCGAAGACCGTTTCGCCGACCAGCAGGTACTGAAGGTAGGCCCCATTGAACAGCTGGTTCTGCATCACCCAGGCGGCGCTTCGAGGCGCGGGGGCCGCCGCCTGATAGGTGAGGGGCGGCAGGATCGCGTGATAGGCGCGCCAGGTGAACCACAGCCAGGGTCCGCCAATGAGGATGCCGAGGATCGCGGCCGCAGCCGTCCAGCGCCAGGCGCGCCGGGCGCCGACGCGCCGCCACAGTGCCCACAGGACAAAGGGCACGGCCACCGCCAGCCCCACGTACGCCTCTTCCTTCGTCCAGATCACGAGCCCCGCGACGGCGCCAAACAGGGCCGCGCTTCCGGCGCGAAAGGCTTGGCCCGACATGGCTCGCAACGTCAGATAAAACACCGCGAGGCTGGCGGCGTCGGCGGTGAGATCGTTGGTGACCGTGCCGCCCAGCATGCCGAGCGTTGGGAGTGAGAGCCCCAGGGCGGCGGTCAGCGCAATGCGCAGTCGCCGCCCGGGAATCACCAAGCTCACCACCAAGTCGATGAGGACACCGGTCAGCCCCAGCAGTACCGCCGAAAACCCGCGCGCCATAAAAGCTTGGTCAAACACGTTCCGGATGTGGAGCCACGACGCCGCCCTCCCGACCGCCGCATAATACAGCGGCGGGTAGATGCCCACGTAGTTCTGGCTCCCCGCCCGATCCCCGCCCGGGGCAGAGCTCGCCCGGCTGACCTCATGCGCCACCCGAGCAGCCTCGCCCGGCGTTGTGGCCAGCCACCCCTGGGGGCCCGCCAACAGCCGATTGCGGTGGGTAGCCTCGATGGCGGCCGCCTCCGCGGGCGAGGGGCTAAACTCCCAAGGGTGTTGGCCCGGCGCCACCACGCGCTCCACCGGGGGCAAGACATGGTCGGCCATGTACTGAACGTAGGCAAAGTGCGCCGGTTCGTCGGCGCCCTGCCACAGCGGCATGACGCCCAACCACGACACCCCGATCGCAAGGAAGAGTCCAAACGCAACCAAGAGCTCCGCCACCCGGACCTTTTCCATGCGTGGACTGCCTCCGACCTTGCTCGGACCCTTTTCCTCAGACGGCGGCTCCCCCGCACACCGCGCACCCCGTGCGCGCCGGGATCGGGACCACGCGCGTCGCCCCGGTAAAGAGGTCCAGCAGCCATACGCGGCCGGTGAGCACGCGGCCCACCCCCAGGAGCCACTTCAATGCCTCCGCCGCCTGCAGGGATCCTACCACCCCGACAAGCGGCCCCAACACCCCTTCCACGCTACATTCGGCAGGCGCATCGGCCACGGAGCCGAACAGACACCCGAGGCAAGGCCGGCCTCCGGGGGGCACCACGGCCACCTGGCCCTCGTACCCGAGCGCACCGCCAAACACGACCGGGCCGCCGCCGCGGACGGCCCAGGCATTCAGGACATCGCGGGCCGCCCCGTCGTCCAGCCCATCCACCACGGCGGACACGCCCTCTAAGAGCGCGGCCGCGTTGTCTGCCGCGAGGGCCACCGGCTCGCGCACGAGCGCGAGCCGCGGGTGCTGCCGCAGCAAGCGGCTCGCCGCCACGTCCACCTTCAGCTCGCCAACATCCGTCGGGCCGTAGAGAATCTGCCGCCCCAAGTCGGTCGCGGCCACGCGGCCGGGATCAATGAGGACCAGGCGACCCACCCCGGCGGCCGCCAGGTACGGGGCGCTGGCACACCCGAGGCCCCCCATCCCCACAATGGCTACCGTGGCGCCCGCGAGTTTGTCCAGCATAGCGGGCTTCACGTCGGGCAGCGCCACGAGGCGGCGCACCCGGTCCACATCCCGCACCACCGGAAAGCTGGCGTCTACGCCCACACCGTTCACGACTTCGCGGGGGCGGCGACCATACCCGTGCCGGGTGACGAGGCGGCGGCGCGATGTCGGCGGGCCATGGGCCCGGCGGCGCGGCCCAAAAATGCCGCGTCGACGGCCAGGCGCATGGCCCGGGCCATCTGCACCGGATGCTGAGCTTCGGCGATCGCGGTGTTGATCAGGACCGCGTCCGCGCCGGCCTCGATGGCCAGCGCCGCATCGGCCGGGCTCCCGATTCCCGCATCCACCACGACCGGCACGTCGATCCGCTGCTTGATGAGGGCCACGGCCGAGACGTCCAGTACGCCCTGCCCCGATCCAATCGGCGACCCCAGCGGCATCACCGCCGCGGCGCCGGCCTCGGCCAGCCGTCGCGCCAGCACCGGATCCGGCGTGGTGTACACCATGACCGTGAACCCGTCGTCCACCAGCTGGCGCGTGGCTTCGTAAGTGCCCACGGGGTCCGGCCACAGGAGATCCGCGTCACCGATCACCTCCAGCTTGACCAGGCTGCCCAGCCCAGCGGCCCGGGCCAGCTGCGCCGTCAGCACGGCCTCCTCGACCGTATACGCACCCGCGGTGTTGGGCAGCAGCGCCGCGGTTTTCGGCACGTACTCCAAGAGCGACGGCTCATCCGGCTGGTCTATGTTCACCCGCCGCACCGCTACGGTGACCAGCTCCGTCCCCGATGCCTGAATGGCCTCCCGCATCAGGTCCCAGGTGGCGTATTTCCCCGTACCCACAATGAGGCGCGAGTTGAATTCATGATCCCCGACCCTCCACGGTCCCCCGGGCGTCCCCTGCGGCGCCCCTGCCTTCTCCTGACCAGTCATGTCGTCCTCCTTTCGGTGCTCGCTAGCCGCCGCCAACAAACCGGACGATCTCCAACTCGTCACGGTCGTGCAGCGGCTCGCGGCCAAACGCTTCGCGCGCCACCACCTGCCCGTTTTGCAGTACCCCCACCGCCTGACGGGTCACCCCCAGGTGGGTCAAAAGTGCCCCTACCGTCGGCAAGTCCGGCGTTTCCCGCCAACTGCCGTTCAATTTGAGCTCCACGCTTCGCCTCCCTCATGTGCCGCCTCCATGTGCCACCCAGGGGGCCGCCAGTTCACGCGCCGCGCGCGCGGGGTCGGGCGCGAGCCACAGCGCGTCGGCCACGGCCACCCCGGCCAACCCCGCGTCGCACACAGCCGACACGCGGCCGGGGTCCACGCCCCCGATGCCCACCACCGGAACGGGTGACCGCCGCGCCACCTCAGCGGCCAGGGCCAACCCGCGGGGAGCCAGCCCAGGCTTGGACCGCGTGGGAAAGAGGTGGCCAAACACCAACCAGTCGGCACCCGCCGCGCTGTCCACCTCCTCGACGCTGTGTACCGCCCGGGAAATCACCCCCGTGGGCCACAGCCGGCGGGCCTGATCCGGTGACAAACCGTCTCCCGGCAAATGCACCCCCGCCACCTCGGTGACCAGCGCCACGTCCAGACGGTCTGCCACCAGCACCGGTCGACCCCCGACCGCCTCCACCAGCATCGCGGCCAACCGAGTCTGCCGCGCCGCAGGCTCGGCCTTGGCCCGGAGAATGAACACCTCCACCCAGGGGGCACACCGCGCGGCGACTCTGGGCCAGTCGGCCGGTGCCCGCGGCACATCCAACATCGCGACCAGCATTAGGAGGATCCCTCCGACGCCATGGTCATCTCAGGCTGCTGCCCCCGCGGCCAGCCGCCGTAAATCAGGACGCTGGCGGCGAACGCGGCCAAAAACCCCAGGTCCGATCCCTGAAACACCCCGGTGGCCAGCGGCCCCTGATACACGCTGGTGGAGCTAAACAGCGCCGCCACCACCAATCCGGCCCCCCAGGCCGCCAGCGCCGGAACCCGATACGCGCCGTAGAGGGACGCCCGGCCCCGATAAAGTTCCGCCACGACCACGCCATGGCGCAGCCGCGTCGCCAGGTCCACCAGAAAAACGCCGGCCCACGGTGCCAGGACACCGGCCAGGAGACTCAGAAACGCCTCGAAGGTCCCCATAAACGACTGGGATGCGGCCAGCAGGATGTACAGGCTGCCCGCCACCGACAGGACGGCATCCACGAACACCGTCCGGTATCTGGGAATGCGAATCTCCGCCGCCAGGAGGCTCAACCCCGACGAGTAGATGTCCAGAATGTCCCCGGTGACCATGCTGGCCACGGCGGTGAGCAGGTACGGAACCGCGAGCCCACTGGGCAGCAGCGTCTCCAGGTACCCGATGGGATTCGCGGTCGTGGCCAGGCCCGCATGCCCGCCGTACAGCAGGAGACCCAGCAGCATGAGCGCCGCCGCGGGAATGACCGACCCCCACGTCGTGGCGCCCCAAATGCGGCGGCTCGTGGTCGTTCGGGGAAGGTAGCGGGTGTAGTCGCTCGCGGTGTTGACCCACGAGAGCCCCGTCGCCGCCACCACCACGGACCACGCCGGCAGCACCCCGGTCAGCCAGGGGCCGTCTGGAATTCGCCCCAGGGCGGCCCAATTGACGTGCGGCAGCAGCAGAGCCGCCACCACCACGGTCATGGCGCCAAAGATGTAACTAAAAGCCTTCTGCACACGCACTAGCGTCGCATGGCCTAGGAGGGCGACGGAAAAGGCCACACCCATCACCAGCGCCAGCGAGCCCACGGCGACTGCCCACGTCGGCGCCCACCCAAAGGCCGCCTGCCCCGCGGCCTCCAAGGCCAGCGTCGCCACAACCAGCACCACCGTCTCCCAACCCACCAGGTTCACCCACGACACTAGGCTGGGAAACACGTTGCCCCGTGTGCCAAAGGACGCGCGGCTCAGCACCATGGTGGGGACCCCCGTGCGCGTCCCCGGAATGGCAAAGTATCCGATGAGCGCAAACGACCCCACACCCGTCAACACCAGGAGTCCCTGGGCCAGCGACAGTCCGTACGACATGGCCACGGCTCCGAGCACCAAACCCACAATGGCCAGATTGGCCGCAAACCACACCCAAAACAAGTTTCCCGGGTTCGCGTGCCGTTCTCCATCGGGAACGGGATTCACCCCGTTTTGTTCGATACGCCATGCTTGATCTCCCGATGCTGTTGCCACGAAACCGCCTCCTTACGCGGTGTGGCCAGGTAAGTCGCAAAACAATTAGGAGCGCGCCAGCCGGCGGCTCCCTGTCCGTCCGCTTCCCTACGCTGGCATTATCCAGATCAGGTCTAAGGGTCGGCACCAGCCTCTCAGCCCGGCATCGGGCTCCCCTAGCGTGGCCCCAGTGTACCACAGCGGCGCGGCCGTCGCCAGAGTTCGCCTGCTGTCGCGTCGACAGTGGGGCACGCGGCGTGTTCGGGTGCAGCCGCGGCAGTGGATGGCTGCCGCCCGAGGTAGAATTCGGCGCGGTCGTGCACCCGGTAGATTCACGCGTGGTTCGTCGGCAGCCGGAACCCGACGGTCGGCCGAAACGCTGACGTGGCAAAGGTTCACACCCCGACACGGACTCATCGTAGAGAGGAGACGCCCATGGCCGTACCGGCCCGTAGCAGGAATGAAAAATCGGCATGGCGAAGGAAAGGGGCCCTTCGACTGAGATCGGTTTCGCTCTGGTGCTGCGAGTCCGTCGAGGAGACGGAGTTCAACCCCATCGAGCCGTGACGATTGGTGCCAACGCGCCGCGGGCGCTGAGCCCGCAAGGGAGAATTCTGGGATGCTCCGGGGTTGTCGAGGGGCGAGGCGGCGGATCTCATGAGCCGCATCATGGGGCGAGCCTCGTGATGTTATTTGGCCCGTTGGGCGCGCAGTGTAGTACGATATGCTGTACCAGATAAAGGGGTTGTTCTGATGGCCATTACCGCAAGCGAGGCCCGCCGTGGTCTGTTTTCGCTCATCCAACAGGTGAACGATGATCGAGCGGCCATCGTGATCACGTCCAAGGCAGGCAACGCCGTGCTCATGTCGGCGGACGAATACGCCGCCTGGCAGGAGACGGCGTACCTGTTCCGTTCGCCGGCCAACGCACGCCGACTGCTCGATGCCGCCGACGCCGCCTCACGCGGTGACATCACCGAACATCCCTTGGACCAGACGTGAGGCTCGTCTTCACGCCGCAAGCGTGGGAAGATTATGTGTACTGGCAGCGCCAGGACCGAGCGTTGGTCACGCGCATCCACCGGTTGATTGACGATGCTTTGCGTCACCCCCCCACGGGGATCGGCAAGCCGGAGCCGCTGAAATATGGGATTGCTGGCGCCTGCTCGCGACGCATCACGGAGGAGCACCGGTTGGTGCACCAACTGGCCGGGGAAGATCTTGTGCTCTTGCAAGCCCGCTACCACTATGGGAAGCCCTAGCGGGACTTTCGCACTTACGGTAGTACTCTACTACGTTACCCGAGCGCCGGAGGCGGAACCCCGCCTGGGTGGACGCAAGGCAGCCGCTGTCCCTTTTATGCTCCTTTAGGATCCGGGTGCCTCGAGCAAGCCACGGCGGCCGGCGTCCCGGCAATTCTATTAAGAAGGTTTCGCGTCAGGCTGCGTTCCAGGGGCGGATTCGGTCGCAGTCAGCGACCGTGAGACAATCCTGCCCGATCCCGGTCAGATAGCGTGGGAATCCACACGAGACGCCCAGCTCCAGCATATTTCCGCCCAGACCACGGCGCGGCAACAGGCGGGCGTGCCCTTCCAGAACGGGGGCCGCGAGTGGCATCCCGCCGGCCACCCCGAGGACGGGCAGTGCCACGACTTCGCGCACTTGGGGATCGGTAAAGCATGTCCCTACGGTGTGTAGGATGTTGCCCACCAAGCGGGGTGGGTGGGGGTCGGCCAAGACCACGACCCGGCGCAGTTTGCGGTCCACACCATTGAACGGTGGTGGACGGAACCAGGCCGCGCGCGGTACCCGGGCGCCCACGACCTCAATCGTGACGGATGGCGGCGGCAGCCATGCCGCCCGGGCGCGGCTGGGGAAGGTCGCGCTCCAACGCTTCGCCACCGCCAGCGGCCTCACGATCCACGTCAGCCACTTCCCTCCGGCACCAGCCAGGGGAACTCTATTGAACACCGCCGGGTCAGTTTCCTCAGCATGAACTGGCGGGGGCACCCGCTCACCACCTTTGAAACCATCGTCGAGTGGATCGCGCACACCCAAACGCCAACGAGCTGACGGTCTGGGCCGAGTGGGACCAGGGCACCTATCCCACGGGCATCCACATCACCCAGGCGGAGCTGGACGCCTTGGCTCTGGTATACGACACCGTCCGGGGGCAGTGGCACTACACGATTTCACCCCAATCCGACTCAGTTAGTAAACCGTGAGCCCTAATCCTGTTTGGGATGCTCGCCCAAGTTGATGAGCGATGGGGGCGAGCGACCTGCTTGTCGCCCCCCATTCTGGTAACGTGGAGCCAGAACGGCGCCCAAGCGGGCGCACAGAAAAAAGGGGCGATCCCGGTGGGGCCGACGGAACGAGTGGAGCGGTACGTGGCAGCGCGCGTCATTCGCCACTTGGAGCCGCGTCTGGACGACATGCTGCATCGGTTCTTGGCTTCCGAGCGCGGGCGCGACCTCCTGGCGAACCTGGGTGCCGAAATGACCGCCGACCTCTTGGTGGCGGGGCCGGACGGCAACAACGATCTGGCGGAACTGCTGGTGGCCCGCCTCGCCGTCCGGCTGGCGCAGGATCATCCGGCGTTTCACCAGGAACTCCTTCGGCGGTTGCATGCGCTCGGCCCGCCCCCGCCTGCCCCGGACTGACCCTAGCAACCTGCGGTGTTGGCGTGGCGCGGCATCGCGCGGTGTGGGCCTTCCCGGGGAATCAGAATCCGTACGGACCCGCACATGGCCGCCTGCCTGACCCAGGACAGCGCCCGCACCCACCACATCGGCAGGTCGGCACCGCCCCGTGCTCCGGGTCAACTTGACCGCGCTGGGGCTCTCCGAGAGCATCGTCCCCCACGTGCTGGCCGGCGCCGCTTCCATGCTAGATTGAGGGTGAGCCCAGCGGGGCGACAGGCCAGAGACTGAATGTGAGCAACAACCGGACTGAGTGCCCGAAGGCGTCTCGGAAACATCGGGCTTGACGGTGTGTCGGGCAGTCTTGACGAATAGAGCGTGAACAGCGGGAGAGGTGACGAATGGCGAACCACACGGAGGCGGTGCATCGGACGATCTGCTCGATGTGCACGTCCGGCTTTTGCCCCACGGATGTGCGCATGGAGGACGGGCGCGCGGTCGCCGTCGACATTGGGAAGGTGCCGTGTCCACGCGGGAAGGCACAGTTGGAATTCGTGTACCACCCCGACCGTCTGCGGCAGCCGTTACGGCGAACCGGGCCACGCGGAACCGGACAATTTGCCCCGGTGTCCTGGGAGCGGGCCCTGGGGGACATCGCCGCCCAGCTCTTGGAGATCCGGCGTCGCGATGGCGCCGAGTCCGTCGTTTTCTTCGTCGGTTACACCCAAGAGCCCAGACCCTATGTGCAACGCCTGGCCCATGCCTTCGGTTCGCCCAACTACGTGACCGAGAGCAGTTGCTGCTTTCTCGCGACCACGTTGGCGGCCGCGGCCACCTACGGGCCGGCCTGGCGTTATTTCCACTACAGCGGCGCCCTCCATCCCGCGACGCGCCTGCACGTGCTTTGGAGTGCGAACCCCCCCATCTCTTCTCCGCCGACGGCGGCCAAGCTCTGGGAGGCGCAGGCTCGGGGAACCCGTCTCATTGTGGTGGATCCCCGGCGTACCGAAACGGCCCGGCGGGCGGACATGCACCTCCAGTTACGCCCGGGGACGGATGGAGCCTTGGCCCTGACCCTGATCCACGTGATCGTGGCCGAAGATTTGTACGACCATGCGTTCGTAAGAGACTGGACGGTGGGGTTCGACGACCTCGTGCGCTTGGTGGAGGCGTTTCCCCCGCAGAGAGGTCAGGCAATCACCGGGGTGCCCGCGGACCAAATCCGGGACGCGGCTCGTCTATTGGCGTGCATCAAGCCCGCGAAAATCCAGTTCAGTGCCAGCGCTACCGTCCACGCTGCCAACGGAGTACAGAACCACCGTGCCATCATCCTATTGCCTGCCCTCACGGGGAATCTGGACGTGGCCGGGGGCAATATGTTGCCCTTCGATCAGTCGCCGCCCCTGAAGGATATAAGCCTGCGCGATCGGCTGGCCTCGCTGCCGCCGCGGGTCGGGGCCGACCGCTTCCCGTTCTGGAACCAGGTTACCGACGAGGGGCAGATGGCCGCCCTCGCTGATCAGATCGCCAGTGGTCGCCCCTACCCCATCAAAGCGCTAATAGGAGTCGGTGCCAACGTCATGATGTTCGCGGACTCGGCGCGCATGCGGGAGGCATGGTCGCAACTGGATCTGCTGGCGTTCAGCGACTTCTTCCCCACGCCCACTACGGATCTGGGCGACTATGTGCTGCCAGCCGCCACTTATATGGAGGGACCGGCTCTGGTGACCGGGACGCCCTTTTCGCCGCAGGCCGCGCGGGTGCGCTACCGGGAGGCAGTTCTGGAACCGTGGGGCGCGAGCCGGCCGGACTGGTGGATCGTGTTCGAATTGGCTCGGCGGCTCGGCTTGCGGGATGTGTTCTGGCAGGGAGATTTCGAGCGCTCGGTCGCCGATATCCTGTCCCCGAGCGGGATCGACCTTGCGGAGCTCCGGCGCCACCCTGAAGGCCTGGCCCTGCCGATTCCGCCGCACGAGCCCTGGGGGTATCGGCATAGCGGGTTTGACACCCCGTCCGGCAAGGTGGAGATCCGGTCCAGCCTTCTGGAGGCTTGCGGCTATGACGGGTTGCCCGTGTACCGGGAGCCGGCCGAGAGCCCGCTCCACCCGACGCTGGCAGTCGACTACCCGCTGGTTCTGACGACGGGCGCCCGCGTGCCCATGTATACGCATTCCCAATTCCGCCGTCTGCCGTCCCTCCACCGCCGACTGCCCGAGCCTCGTTTGGAGATGAACCCGGCCGACGCGTCGCCACGCGGGATTGCGTCGGCAAGTCAGGTGGTGCTCTCCACGCCCCGGGGATGCATCGTCGTTCGGGCGAAGGTCACGGATGTCGTGCCGCCGGGGGTGGTGCAGATGGGACATGGATGGCCGGAGGCGGACGTCAATCTGCTCACCGACGGAAGTCAGGTGGATCCGATCTCCGGCTTCCCGGCCTTTAAATCGCTGTTGTGTCAGGTAAACGCTGTGTGACCGGACTCGCTTAGACCCACACGGGTGACGCCGCTAGACCGTCCGGTCCGAGCGCCTATCCGGTAAATCGCGGGCGCCATCGCCCGACCGGTTAGTGTGCTCGTCGATACGGCGCTCTCTAAACTGGCTGGCTCAGCGCTGGCCAGAACAGTGGCTGGGGAGGCAGGATTCGAACCTGCGAATGCCGGCTCCAAAGGCCGGTGCCTTACCGCTTGGCGACTCCCCAACAAAATTTTGGTGGAGCGGAGGGGATTCGAACCCCTGACCCCCAACGTG
>JAKARZ010000040.1 GCA_021828405.1 Bacillota bacterium | reverse complement strand
GGGGCGCCAGTACTTGGGCGTGCCCCGGCGCTGGTATCCGGCACCGGGGGGCGGCCTGTGGAGGAATAGGGCGTTGGCCGCCCGATGACGCAGGAACCGCGCCACGGCTCGGGGGAATCCCCCGGCTTGAGCCGTGGGGAGGGTGTCAAACTGGAACGTGTTGGTGGCGTTCTGGGCTTCGACCGCCGGCAAGTCAGTTGGGCGGTAGCAAAAGGAACTCGTGGTTAGAGACGGCTTGTAAACACCGGCGTCGGGGCCACTCGTGGAATTGTCACAGCGGACGGACGGGCATTGGCGTCTGAGCGCCGCATCGGTCGCGGCGATACTGCAAACGCTGGGTTAGCCAGCGCCGCCGCCCTGCGGGGCGCGGGGCGGGGGAAACCGGCGCTGCGGCATGAGCGCCTCGGCTCGCGCCCATTCGTGGGGGCGCACGTCGTCTGGTGTGAGAGGGAGAGTCTCGGCGTATCCCGCAGCCAGCGCCGCGACAAGTTCGTCTGTAGACGGCACGCGCCCCAGCAGTCGGTCAAGGCTCGTGACGGCACTGGCCGAAAGCTGTTGAGTCGAGCCCGCGTCCCTGTACAGGCGCTGAATGCGGTTTGTGATGGCCACCGGGTCCTGATGGACCACGAGCATTCCGCTCACGAGCGTGAAGCCCTGGCGAATGGCCTGGGCCACGCCGGCCACCTTCTGCCCTCGCACCACGATGTCATAGGGTCCTTCGCAATAGGAGCCGGGGGCGGCACCGAATTCGGCGGGCAGCCCCAGCCGGCGCAGGGCCGCGATGGCGCCCGCGGCGAGCTCGTGAAAGTTCCTGACGAGCGTGGTGAGGTCGCGGCAGGGCCGCGCGGCCCCAAACGAGAGCGTGCCTTCGTCCAGTAGGACGGCGCTGCCGCCACCAATGCGCAGGAACGCGGGCCACCCGTCGGCTTCCGCCGCCTGGGCCGCCTCTGCGATGCGGGGCAGGCGCCGGTCCTGCGGGCCCAGCAGCAGGTAGCGATGCTGCTCACGCACCAGGACCGCAGGCTCCTCGGTGGCCGCGGTGATGGCGATGGATTCGGCGATCACCGGCGACAGGTGCAGGCGGTCGGGGTGGTTCGCCCGCGTGATGGGGATCCAGCGATAGGGCAAGTGATCCAAAAGCGCACCTCCGGGCGATGGGGGAATCGCTCCCGACAGTTTAGCGAAACGCCTCCGATTTTGAAAGGTGGGCCAGGGCATGCCACACTGAGAGAGCCGAGACGCCCGACAGGGCTCTCGGGTGCGACATTGTGAGGCCGGAGGCCGATGGAGGACGATAAGCGTTGGAGCGTCCAATTTGCATGTTGCCGCGGGAAGCCGGGCTGCTGAGGCGGCGGTGCGTACGGGTGGCGAATTGGAGAGAGGCGTTGGGGCCGATTCACGACCTTCTGGACACGTGGGGGACCGTGGCGGCGCATGGCATTGCGGCGCCTCAGATCGGCGTGCTGAAGCGACTGTTCGTTTATCGGCCTTATGAGGACGACGACAAGGAAGAACCGGGTGCGCCCATCGGTGTGGTGAACCCGAAGGTGATTAAAGTGGCCGGGGAGCTCACCGATTATGACGGCTGCCTGTCCCTGCCCGGAATCTATGGGCAGACTCGGAGGGCGGAGCGCATCGAGATTTCGGCGCAGCTTGGACCGGGCAAGACGGTCCGACTGAAATTCGAGGGATACACGGCCCGGATCATCCAGCATGAGATGGACCACCTGGACGGCGTCCTATGGATCGACCGCCTCGAGGACGAGGACCTGGATAACCTGTACATGCTGGCCGAAGTGCCGGCCGAGGGGGAGACGGCGGAGGGCGAGGGCGCGGCACACAAGTCCGTTGTGAAGAAAGTGCCGCTCACGCCCGCGGACAGGGAATTCGTAGCCGCCGCCCGCCGCCCGCTGCCGGGCTTTGCGCTGCACCGGTGATGAGCTAGAGAGACACCGTGATGTGGTTCTGCCGAAACCAGTGGTCGGCCTGCACGAGATAGAGGAACAGGGCGGGGACGCCCATCATCTGCCCGAACCACGGCAACGACCAAGAGCGGGGGTCCGCCCGGAGCAGTCTGTGCAAGGCATCGCGGTTCAAGAACGGCCGGAGCGGCGATGAGCAGTCGTCCAGCAACTCGGCCATGGGTTGGCGAAACGCGTCGGCGTAGCTGGGATGATGGGTGGTGGGGTAGGGGGACTTCTGCCGCCGGCGGACGGCGTCGGGTAGAACCCCCGCCAGGGCTTCGCGCAGAATACCCTTGGGCTCACCGAGATAGCTCTTCCAGGCCCAGGGGATGTTCCAGACGTAGTCTACGAGCCGATGATCGCAGAACGGCACCCGCACTTCGAGGCCCACCGCCATGCTCATGCGGTCCTTGCGGTCGAGCAGCGTCGGGAGAAAACGGGTGAGGTTTAGGTAGAGCACCTCGCGGATGCGGCGGGCCGCGGCTGTTTCGCCGGAAAGCCGCGGCACTTCGTCGAGCGCCTCCTCGTAGCGTTGCGCGACATAGGCCTCTGGCTGCAATGCGTCGACCACGTCGGGCGCGAGAATGGCCAGACGGTCAGGCAGACGTCGAGCCCACGGAAAGGTGGCTGCCTCAAGCGCGTCGGGTCTGTGGCACCACGGGTATCCGCCGAAAAGTTCGTCGGCCGCCTCGCCCGACAGGGCGACCACGGCGTGTTGCCGAATCGCTCGGCAGAACAGCAGGAGAGAAATGTCGATGTCGGCCATGCCCGGATGGTCCCGCGCCGTGAGCGCCTCGTCCGCATGCGCCACCAGCTCAGGGGTATCGATTAGCACCTCGTGGTGCTCCGTCTGGAGATACGCAGCCATCTCGCGAGCCCAGGGGGCATCCAGACTTCGCTGGAAGGCGCTCGCCTCAAAGAAGCGCGCCTGGTCCACGAAGTCGACGGAGAACGTGTGCAGGCGAGGCCGCCCGGCCCGCGCCAGCTCTCGGGTCGCAAACGCCGTCACGGCGCTGGAGTCGAGTCCCCCGGAGAGCAGAGATACGAGCGGCACGTCCGACACCAACTGGCGGCGCACGGCGTCGTCCAGCAGATCACGCACCGTGGCTGTGGTGGTGGCTAAGTCATCGGGGTGTTCGTGGCTTTCGAGGCGCCAGTAGCGCCACTGCCGGACGGACCCCCGTGTTGCCAGCAGGCATTCGCCGCCCCTGAGTTCTTCCACGTGGTGAAAGATCCCCGTGCCGGGGGTGCGCGCTGGTCCGACGGCGAAAAGTTCCGTGAGGCCGCAAGCATCCAGGACCGTCGGCACGGCGGGATGTGCCAACAGCGCCTTGACCTCAGACCCAAACAGGAACCCATGGGGCTGACGGGCAAAGAACAGAGGCTTCACCCCCAGTCGATCCCGCGCCATGAGAAACGACCGGTGGCGGTGGTCATAGAAGGCAAAGGCAAAAATCCCGTTGAGTCGCGCCAGCGCGTCGGGGCCCCACGCGGCGAGCGCGTGGAGCAGCACCTCGGTGTCCGAGTGGCCAAGGAAGCGGTGGCCCAGCGCCGCCAGGTCCTGAGCCAGCTCCGCGGTGTTGTAAAGCTCACCGTTGTACGCGAGCGACCACCCGGGCCGCCCATCGGGTCCCGGAAGGTGCATGGGCTGGCACCCGCCCTCGGGATCGATGACGGTGAGGCGCCGATGGGCCCACCCGATGCCTGGCGCGCGCCACTCCGCCCGATCGTCCGGCCCACGGCATGCCAGGCGCTCCCCCATGGCCGCCAAAATGGGACCCGGGGTGGGGTCCCGACCGAGAAAGTTGATGCCGCCCGCAATACCGCACATGAGCGTCCCTCCCGCCGCATGCAGATACGGTATGAAGGCGGGGCATCTCGGTGACTGTCAACACATGGCGGCGGTCAGCGGTCCTGGGGTGGCCGATCCAGGCGCAGATAAATGGCCACCGCCAGCGCGGCAAGGCCGATCCCCAGCCAGGGGTAACCACCGCGGCCCCCCGCGACTACCGCCAGAAATCCCACGGCGGTCAAAACCCCGCCCAGCAGCGCGACTAGGCGGTCGATGGGCTGACCGGCGAGCCCGAGCGTGCGAGGGAGGGCCTCACGCATGGCCTCCCGGGCTTGTGCGGTCAGAGCGTGCCGCATCCGCGGTGGGCTGTGCAGGGCGGGCGACTCCGGGTCGCGCGGCGGCTCGAGTGTTCGCGGCGGCGGGGGTTCCACGGCCACCGCGCGGCCGCAGTATGGGCAAAAGGCACTGTCGGCCGGGATCGTGGTCTCGCACGCTTCACAACGCCACATAATCTCATCTCCTCTTGCGTTTCCTCGGCACGTCGCGGCGTTAGAGCGATTCGCTCGCCGGTCCGGCTTGTGGCTCGCCCAGCCCCGGGGCGAGCACCAACTCCGAAATGGCAGGGGTGCCCAGAGTCAGCAGCACGAGCAGCGAGTCAGCCACGGCCGCGGCCGACAGAACTCCAGGCCGCGCCGACTCTTCAAAAGTAGGCGGGTACACCACGGACACCGACACCCCGGTGCCCGCCAATTCAGCGCTGAGTGCCCGGCCAAATACGGCTAGCCCCGATTTAGCCACGACGTACGGAACGGACGTGCCTCGGGCGGTGGCCCCGGCACTCGGGGCCACCGCAGCCGCGGCGACGAGGACCAACCGCCCGCGGCCGCGCGCGACCATGGGCGGCAGAAACGCCTGCGCAATCCAATGGGCGCCCAAAACCGCGGTGTCGAGCACCGCGCGCACCGACCGCTGATCCATGTCGAACAGCGGCCCGCCGGCCAAGTGTCCGGCGGCATGCACAATCCCGTCGAACGCCTCGCCGTCGCGGTGCAGGCGGTCGGCCAACGCTCGAACGGCCGCCGCGTCCACCACGTCGCAGACCGCGTGCTGCGCCACCGCGGACGCGGGCAGCGCCATGCGGACGCGCTCCAGCGGGGCTGGCGTGCGCGCCACCAGCGCCAGTTCGGCGCCTGTCTCGGCGAGTCGCGCGGCCAGTGCGGCGCCGAGTCGCCCGGACGCACCAACGATGAGATAACGGCCGGGGCGACCGGACTGGCTGCCCGTGTTTTCCACAAGCACCTGCCTTTCTCGTCAGGCCGGCACTGGACCCTGGCCCGGATGGCCACTACCATATAGCATAACGCGCTGCTCAGTCGGAGCGGTCGGCGGTGAGGCGCCGAGTGAGGGCGGGAGGCTGATCCGGCGAAAGGGGGCGGCGGTGCCAATCGAGACCCCCGAGGCTTGGGCCGTGGTGACGGCCGGGGTGCATGGTTTGGGTCGGTCCATCGCGGAGCGTCTGGCGGTGGCCGGACTGGGCGTGATCGCGACGACGCGGCAGGTGGATGCCGGCGCGGCAACATGGGCGGGCCAAGTCAGCGAGGCGGCCCAGCGGCCGGTGCGGGTGGTGGGGTGGGACCCGGCGGATCCTACGACCGATGACGCCGTGTTGGCCATGTTGAAGAGCGAGGGGGCGGTCTTGCGCGTCTTGGTCAATAATGCCGGGCCATTTCGGCGGGCGCGGCAGTCCTTGGCGGACGTGCCTTTGGAGACGATGAGGCTCCTCTGGGAGGGGAATGTGGGGGGCGGGGTGCGCCTAACGCAGCGGCTCTTGCCCGCCCTCCGTGACAGCCGCGACGGCCGCATCGTTAACTTGGGGGCGGTGGGTGCGGGTGCGGCGAGCGGGTGGACGGGGCGAGGCGCCTACGCCGCCGCCAAGGCAGCGCTTGCCTCGCTCACGCGAACCTGGGCGCTCGAGGAGGCCCGTTATGGGGTGACGGCCAACATGGTGTGCCCGAGCGACATCCACGCTCGGGACAAGGAGGCGCGGGATCCCGGCCGAAAGCGGCCCAGCGGGGCGGACGTGGCGGCGGCGGTGGCATTCTTCGCGGGAGCCGGTGCCCGATTCGTGACGGGGCAGGTTGTGGAAATGTCGTTTGGCGACCGGCCGCGCTTGTTGCCGGGGGAGACGACCGAGTCACCCGCCGCCGCGCTGCTGCCGGCGGGCGGGCGTGTCCGGCTGGCCCGGGACGCTCGCGTGTATGAGATCCTGGAGTCGAGGACCGAAGGCGCCTCCGTCGAGTATTTGGTGAAGCCTCCCGCAGGGGAGCCACGCTGGGTGGACGGCGCCGCTGTGCGGATGGCCGTCAGAGACCCCGGCCCGTAGCCGCCGACACTGCGTCGCCCCCCGAGCGGGGCTTCGCGGCCGCCAAGTTATCCGCGTGCGGAAACATGCTGACGCGGGTATCCAGTGCGCACAGCGCCCGGCGAGGCTTGCGAAGTTGGCATCGATACGGATAAAATAGATGGTACTTCCAGGCGCTTTGGGCACACTCACTCCAGACGGGAGGCGGATCGAATGTCAGGGTGGCACATTCCCATGGTTCAAGCCACGATCTATGGCATCGGCATTGGTCTGGTGGCGTGTGTGGCGGTGCTGGTGTGGATCGCGTGGCGTGTCTCCGTGAAAGAAAACAAATACGGACCACGGCGCCCGGTGCGTCCCCACCTGACCGTGATCAAAGGCGGGAACCGAAGCCCGCGGGAGTTGAAGGCCCGGCCTCGCCGCGAGCGCCGTCGCCGTTCGGGCTCCTGACTTGAACTTGCGCGCCCACCGTTTCTACGCAGAGGGAGCGGGCGGGCCGCCCGGCGCGGGCGGGCGGCGGGCCGCTAGCGCCTTGACCGCAAGTACGCCGAGGGGAATGCCCACCCGGGTCCACAGCGTGCGTCGCAGGGTGGCCGGGGCGGCGGGGGTGCGGTGGCGCCACAGCCGCCAAATCTCGACGGCCATCGAGGCGTAACGCGCTCCCCGGCTCACCTCGCCCAACACGACCCCCACCTGGCGACTCGTGGTGCGCACTTGCTCCGCGGTGGCGACCAGTTCCGTGCGCACCTCGTCGAGCCCCGCCGTCAACTGCTTTTCCAAGCGCAACACCAGTCGGACCAGAGAGCCCAACAGGACTAATCCCGCCAGTCCCACCAAGGCGATGAACCCGAGGATGATCAGCAGCCATGTGGAATCGGTTCCTGGCGTCACGTCAGCTCTCGGCGGGCGCCGAGGCGTCCGCGCCGCTGGCTGGCAGCTGCGTCTCGTGGCTCCACAGGCGTCGCCCCTGGTCAACGACCGGGTCCAGGACGGTGGTCTTCAACTGGCCGACCACCGGATCCACGACCGTCTGCCGCAACTGGTCGGCTGAATCCCGGGCCTTCTTCTTAATGGTGTCACGGGTCTCCTGGCCAGATCGGGGGGCAAACAGCAGTCCTGCCGCCACGCCCACAAGGAGCCCCAGCGCGAGCCCGCTTACCCGATCCCACGTGTGTCCTTCATCCGCCATCTTCGTCGCCTCCTTGCCTTTGCCTCGTTGGCGCGACCCGGCGCATCGACTGCCGTACGACCCATCCCGACAGAGACAAAAAATCCGCCGATCGGGGTCGGCTGAATCCAGCATTATGCCGAGTCTCAATCCTGTGCGCTAGTAGGCAGTGTGGCACAATGCGCCGATGCCGTCCAGCCGGCGGGGAAACCACAGACACCCGGGCGTCCGTCGGCTATACTACGGGCAGTCTTGTACACTTGGACACGTTTAGGAGGACGGATATGCCCCACGTTATTACGCGGCGCTGTGTTGACGAAAAGGACCAGAGCTGTGTGGAAGTGTGCCCGGTGGATTGCATCCACCCGGCGAAGACCATCGACGGTGTCGAGGCGTTCGAGGCCTCCCCCCAACTCTACATCGACCCCGACGTATGCATCGATTGCGGCGCATGCGTGCCCGAGTGTCCGGTGGAGGCGATCTTCATGGACGACGAGTTGCCAGAAGAATTCCAAGAGGCCATTCAGCAGAATCGCGATTACTACAAGTCTTAGCCTGGGCGGCCCGGCAGGCCCTTGCCCGGTGCACCGCGAAACACGCCCCAATGGCCTGCGCTGCGGGTGGGGGGGAGCTGTGCAGCAAGGCACATTGTATCGCGCGCCGGCTCGGGGGGCGCCACGCTGACTGAGTGGAGTGGGACCTGTTGCAGCGGAAGGCGGCGCGCCACGGGGGGCGCGCCGCCTTTGTTGATACGCGGCGCGGCACGGCAGCCTCTGCGCCGCCATCGCACGTGGGCGGCGGTGGCGGCCGACGTCGACACCCTCATCGTCAATCTCCTGCACAGCGGCGCACAGTCGGGCTCAGTCCTGGTGTCGTAACAGCCCGTGGTGTACGAGAGCGTCTATCTGGATTTCGCCACGTCCGCGCTGTCGCGGCAGCATCTGGGGATGAGCCTCGATCTGGGGCGGGTCGGGACGGTCGGCGTGCTTTGGAAACTTCGCCCCGGGTGGCCGTGACGGTGTCGGCCTAGCACGGCGGCGACCTCGCCGCCTGGTACCAGGCAGCGCAGCCGGAACTCACCGTGTACGTGCGGATCGCGCCGGGGGACACCGTCCCGCCGGGGATGCACGACTTCGCCGACCTGCTGGACGGCTCGCGGTGGGAGTCCTAGCAGCGGCAGGTCTTGGGGTATCTCCGAACCGACCCCTTGCGCGTGCATGAGCCGTTGCCCACCTCGGGCACCACCGGGGTGCCGAAAATCTTGCGGCGCACCCCCCCTGGACGGGTTCAGCGTCTGCATCGCGGAGCGGGCCGGGCACACGGTGTCTGACACGCGCCTCGTGAGGGACCCTGTCAGGAGGTCCGGCCGTCTCTGGGGCGTGCACGTTCCCCTCTACACAGCCGGCGCGTCCGTGTATCTCACCGCGTTTGACGGAGACACGGCACTGGCCTTCATCGAGGAGATGGGTGTCCCCCTCTGGACGTCGACGGCGGTTTTGCGCACGCGCCTGGTCACGAACCCTGGCTACAGGGAGCGGGCGCCACCAACCTTGCGCCGGGTGAGCGATTCGGGAGCTCCGTTGCGGGGGGGGGGTGAGCGCGGGTGCATGAGCCCCAGTCTCCCGGGCATCGGCGCGGAACATCTGGCCAAGCTGCCGGGGTGCCGTCTCCGGGATTCGACGTGCTGGTGGTGGATGCGGCGGGAGAGCGGCTGGGGCTGGGCGAGATCAGGGAGATTCTTATCTGGAACGGGCACCACGGGGACTGGGACAGTCCCGACGATGACCAGGCGACGTTCCACGATGAAGAATACGGCGGGCGCTGGGAGGGCTACCAGCACACCGGAGACCTCGGCATGTACGACGCATAGGGCTATCTCCACGTCATGGGCGCAAGAAGGACATGATTCGCTAGGGCGGGCAGAACATCTTCCCCCAGGGAGTTGATGACTGGCTCGGCCAGCACGAGCCGGTGCGGGACGTGGCGCTGGTGGCGATGCCCGACGCCGCGCTGGGGGAGCGTGCGCGGGGGTGATGCCAATGGACGGTTTTTCGCTCACCGTCCAGGACGTTCAAACCTTCCTGGCGGACCGGGGCGCGTGGAAATTTTGAGCGCTCTGCCTCTCGGCTCGGGGGCAAGGTCTTCGAGGGGGAGCTGCGGGAGTGGTTGCTGCGGCGCATCGCCGAGGAAGCCTGAGCGCAAGGTCCGTGGTGCGCGTATCGGTGAAAAAGTGGTGCCCAATAACAGGAGTCCTTGCACGATAGCCGAACACCTCGGGAATCCATCCCAGTGGAGCCCAAAGTTGGGGATGGGGGAGGCGTGAAGTGAGGGGCGCTGCTATGGAAAAAATGCTGGGCATCACCAGATTTCACTTTGGCTGGCTGGTCGCCTGGATCGTGCTGTGCATCTTCTTCCTGGTGATGCGCTGGCCGCTGTTTGCGGCAGGCGCGTTCGTGGGGACCCTGTGCGTGCCGCATGAGCCGGATCCGCCGGGGAGTGGATCCGAGGGCCCGCAGGGGCCCGAGCCCCCCATATATTGAGCGAAAGCCGCGGCGCGCTTGACGCCCCAAGCTGGCGCGGCTAGCCTACCTGGCAGGAGGTGGCCGGGTGGAGCGGGTGCTGGTCATTGGCAGCCCGGGCGCCGGCAAATCCACTGCGGCCGAGCGCCTGGCGGCTTCGCTGCGCGTTCCCGTGCATCATCTGGACATGCTCTTCTGGCAGCCAGGGTGGCGCGAACCGCGACGGGAGGAATTTGAGGGCCGGCTCGCCCGCGTGCTTGCGGAACCGGCGTGGGTGGTGGATGGAAATTATTTGTGGACGCTGCCCAAGCGGCTGGCAGTCGCTGACGCGGTGCTGTGGTTGGATTTCCCCACGTCGACCTGCCTGCACGGCGTGCTGGCCCGCTGGGTTCGGTTCCGCGGGCAGCAGCGACCCGACATGGCACCGCATTGTCCCGAAAAGGTTGACTGGACGTTTCTCTGGTACGTGGTGCGCTGGCGGGCGCGGCACGTGCGGCCACTGGGCGGACAGTTGGCCGAGGCCGCGGCGCGCGGCCTCGGGGTCCACCGTGTGCACAGCCGTGAGGAGTTGGAGCGCTGGCTCGGTCAGGTGGCGGTGGTCCCCGAGTGAGCCCCAGGGCGTATGAGCGGGCGCCGCGGCCGAGTGGCGCCGCGATTCGCAGGTCGCCCGCGGGGGTCCCGGGAGCCCCGGCAGGTGGACTTTCCTGTGCAAGACCCGTGCGGCAGGATGCCGGATGTCGGGCGCCGACACCGGTCGGGGTGCAGCGGCAACCGCCCCGCGGCAATCTGGGCGGGTGAGCGGGGGATCACGCGGTGCGGCGAGCTGGCGAGGGCAAATCATCTCGATGGAGCGGAGGCGTGATGCGCTGGACGACCACCGGGAGGGAATCCGCCAGCAGCACCTGTATGCAGGCATCGCCACCTGGTGCGGGACTTGGCCAGGCAGGGCGTCCGCCAGGGGGTGGCGACCGCAAAGCCGACGCCGTTTGCGGAAGAGATTGTGGCCGGGCACCCTCTTCGGGGGGACTTTGCGGACGTTGTCGGGTCCGAGCTGGACGGTCGGCGGGCCACGAAGCACGAGGTGCTGTGCGAGGCGGCGGGCAAGCGGGCGGATCTCGATCCCAGCCGGGCCGTCATGGTCGGGGATACCGCCGCCGACGTACAGGCTGCCAACGCACTGAAGTGCGACAGCGTGGCCGTGCGCTATGGCTACGGCAAGTGGGAGGAGGTTCTCCGCGAACGGCCCTGTGACAGTGGCCCCTTCGGGGGAACGAGGCGCTGAAGATTGACGGGCTGTCGACCCCGAGGAAGCCCGCCAACGTTCTGACAATCGGCTTCTCGCAGCGGCGCTCGCAGGCCGTCACCCGAAGTTGCTTGCCTCATTTACAGCATTTACAACAGTTACAGCGGGCAAAGTCGTCCCGCCGGGCAAATCTGGGCTACCTCGGCGCCACATCTCGCGCTTTCGGGTGCTGCCAGCATCCAGCGTCATGAACGAATTAAGAGCGTGCGCGGAATAAGATGCGCACGCTCCTCTAACAGGTGGTGCCGGGAGGGGGACTCGAACCCCCACGGGTTGCCCCATACGCCCCTCAAACGTATGCGTCTGCCAGTTCCGCCATCCCGACAAAAAATATGGTGCCGAAGGTGGGACTCGAACCCACACGAGCTTGCGCTCACGGCGCCCTGAACACCGCGTGTCTGCCAGTTTCACCACTTCGGCTCGCAGCAACGTCATTGTAGCAGAGCCCGAGCGGCCATGCAACGCATATGTGCTTGGGGTCCCTGCGGCGCAGAGAAGGACGGACTGGTGGGGCCGCGCGCTGGCGCAGGCTCGGCCGCGCTGCCCAGGAGTCGCTTTGTGGGTGTCCCTAGCGGTTCATTGTGAAATGTTTTGCAGGAGGCTGAAGACAATTCGCCCGGTTGAGCAAGCGGCGGGCTTCCTCGGGGCCGGGGCGCCGCCGGGTTGCACCGTCGATGGCGCGGTGTGGTCGGTGGCGCGGTATGATGGTGTCTTGGGATGTATTCAGGGGCATTAGAGATGGGGGCGAGCGAGTGATTCGTGTGTTGGTGGCTAAACCCGGCCTGGATGGACACGACCGAGGCGCCAAGGTAATTGCGCGGGCGCTCCGAGATGCGGGCATGGAAGTGGTGTATACGGGGCTGCACCAAACGCCCGAGCAGGTAGCGGAAGCCGCACTGCAGGAGGATGTGCAGGTGGTGGCGCTGTCCATTCTGTCGGGGGCGCACCCCACGCTGGTGCCGCGCATTGCCACGCTGCTCCAGCAGAATGGGCAAGGCGACGTGCTGTTGCTGCTTGGCGGCATCGTGCCCGACCAGGATGTAGAAAGCATGCTGGCGGCGGGCGTGTCCCGGGTCTTTGGCCCAGGCACGGACACCCGCGACATCGTTCGCTACATCGAGGAGCGGGTGGGGGACTCATGACCGGGGCATCAAGTTTGGTGGCGGAGGTCCTGGCCGGCCAGCGGCGCGCCGTGTCGCGCGCGCTCACCGTGGTGGAGCGTGGGGGCCCGGAGGCGGAGGCGTTGTTGCAAGCGCTGTTGCCGCACACGGGCCATGCTCACGTGGTGGGCATAACCGGGGCGCCCGGGGTGGGAAAGTCCACTCTGGTGGACGGGTTGGCACTGGCCGCCCGCGCGCAGGCCCAAACGGCGGGCATCATTGCAGTGGACCCGTCCAGCCCCTTTACCGGCGGAGCGATTCTGGGGGACCGGATCCGCATGCAGGACGCCACCATGGATCCGGGGGTGTTCATGCGCAGCCTGGCCAGTCGCGGGCAGACCGGGGGCTTGTCGCGGGCCACCGCCGCCTCGCTCACGGTGCTGGACGCGGCAGGGTTCGACTGGGTGCTGGTGGAGACGGTAGGGGCGGGGCAGAGCGAGATCGAGATCATGGCGCTGGCGGAATCGGTCATGGTGGTGTTGGCTCCGGGACTGGGCGATGACATACAGGCCATCAAGGCCGGGATTTTGGAGATCGCGGATTTGTTTATCGTCAACAAGGCGGACCGGCCGGGTGCCGATGCCAGCGTGCGGGAACTTCGCGCCATGCTGCGGCTGGCGGCCGAACCGCCTCCCTGGACCCCGCCCATCGTCACCACGGTGGCCGCCGAGCGGCGGGGACTGGACGAAATCCTGAGCGAACTGGCGCGGCATCGTGCATTTCTAGAGGAGACGGGTCGTCGAGCCGACCGGCGCACCCACCAAGTGGAGACGCTGGTGCGGCAGGCGGTGTGGGACGCGGTGGCGCGCCGGTTGGCAGAGGCGCGAGAGGACCCGGGATGGGTGCGCGCGCTGACGGCGGTGGCGGCGGGAACCCGGGACGCCACGGGGCTGGCGGACCAGGTGCTGAGAGGGGTGGGAGGCGTGGCCGATGGAATTCACTGAGGACGAACAAGCCATTGCTGAATCCGTCCGCCAGCTGGTGGCCGCGAAGATTACCCCGACCAGCGACCAAAACGACCGGGACCAGGTATATCCGCGGGAAAACCTCTTGGCGCTTGGCCAACATGGATACCTGGGCATGACGGTGCCGACCGCCGACGGCGGGGGAGGCACCAGCTACTTGGCCCAAACGCTCGTGGTGGAGGCTGTCGCGTACGGCGACCCGGCCACCGCCGTCGTTTATGAGGTGCACAATTCGCTGCACTTGGAGGCCATCTATCGGTATGGATCGGCGGCTCAGAAGGCCGAGTGGCTGCCTCCCTTGATTGGGGGGCGGCAGATTGGCGCGTTTGCGTTGACGGAGCCCGACGCGGGCTCCAACGCGGCGGCGCTTGCCACGACCGCCGAACGGGTGGAGGGCGGCTACCTGTTGCGGGGAGGCAAAGTGTTCATCACGGGGGCGGGGGAGGCGGACCGGTACCTGGTGTTCGCCCGCCTGCCCGGTACCTCAGGGCGCGAGGGCATTACGGCCTTCTTGCTCGACAAAGGGGCCAGGGGCCTCAGCTTTGGGCGCGCTGAAGACAAGATGGGGCTGCATGCCGCCAAAACGGGGGCACTGCTGCTCGACCAAGTGATGGTTCCTGCCTCCGATCGGCTGGGCGCCGAGGGGGCGGGCTACGAAATGGCCCTCCGCCTCCTGGAAGGGGGGCGCATCGGCATCGCGGCCCAGGCCTTAGGCATGCTGGGCCGCGCACTGGACCTCTCGCTCACCTACGCGCGCACCCGCAAGCAATTTGGGCAGGCCATCGGGCGGTTCGAGGCGGTGCAGTTCAAGCTGGCGGACATGGCTACGGAGCTTCATGCCGGGCGTTTGCTGACGTACGACGCCGCACGGCTGCGGGACGACAGCCAGCGGGGCCGCATGGCGGCTGCGATGGCGAAGCTGTTCTGCTCCGAGGCCGCAGTGCGTCACTGCCTGGCGGCCATTCAGGTGCACGGGGGCTACGGCTACATGCGGGAATTCCAGGTGGAGCGACTGTTGCGCGACGCCAAGGTGACTGAGATTTACGAAGGCACCTCCGAAATCATGCGGCTCGTGATTGGCAGCCAGCTGCTGCGCGGCGACGCCGCGCAGCGACTGGAGTCCTGACGCTCATGGCAGAACCCATTCGGGTGGCGCTGGCCGGCGCCACAGGGCGCACGGGTCGTGAAGTGGGCCGTGCCATTGTAGCGGCAGACGACATGGTGCTGGTGGCCGCCCTGGCCCGTTCGCAAGTGGGCCAGCACTTGGGGGCCCTGTGGGGCGACGTGGCGGTGGACCTCACGGTGGTCGGAAGCGTGGGAGACGCCGCCACGCAGCACCCGACCGTGCTGGTGGATTTCACCGAGCCGGATTCAGCTTATCCGCGGCTCTTGGAGGCGGTCGAGCGCGGCTGGTCGATTGTCGTGGGGACAACCGGCTTTTCCCGTGACCAGCGCAGCGAACTCGCCCGGCGCACGGCGGCCAACGGCGTGGCGGCGGCGCTGATCGCGAACTTCTCGGTGGGCGCATGGCTGTCCGAGCGCTTGGCCGAAGAGGTGGCCCGCTTCTTTCCTGATGCGGAGGTGCTGGAGGCGCACCACCCGGCCAAGCGGGACCGGCCCTCTGGCACGGCGCTGCGCATGGCCAGTCTGCTGGCCGCCGCGACGCGGCGGGACCCCGACGCGATTCCCGTCCACAGTATCCGACTGCCCGGCCTGGTGGCGCACCAGACGGTGGTGTTCGGGGCCGCGGGGCAAGTGCTCACGATACGCCATGACGTTCATGACCGCTCGGCCTACGCGGCGGGCGTCCTGGCCGCCATTCGGCGCCTGCCGTCGCTTGCCGGCCGGTTCGTCGAGGATCTCGGGGAACTTTTGCCCGGTCCGTCACGGCGGTCGGGCACCTGATGGAACCTCGTCGCTCGGGGAGCCCGGGAAGGGTCCTTCCACCGCGGAAAGCGACCGTGGGGCGCCGGAGAAGGCGCCGGCGCTAGTCAGCGGGGTGGTTGTCGGCCGCCTCCCGGGCGAGGAGGGCCCGGAGCGCCGTATGGAACTTTTGCACGGCTGGCCCCCGGAGGGTGGCCGGTAGAGGCGCGGCCGCCCCGCTGGTGCGCATGCGCACGGCCAGGGCGTCCAGCGCGCCGCGCGCCTCGGGCACCAGCGGCACCTTTCTCTGCTTGCTCATGACATGAGGGTGCCCGGCGTGACGCGCCGAGTTGCATAGCAAAAAATCGGGGCCGCTTGCGCGGCCTCGATCGATATGGTCGGAGAGACAGGATTCGAACCTGCGACCTCCTGCTCCCGAAGCAGGCGCGCTACCAAGCTGCGCTACTCCCCGATGGCAATGCGAGTATAGCGCACGAACGCTCACGGCGCAATGCTGCTGGCAAGAGGATTCCAGCGCGCTTGTGCTCTTTTTCGGCGGCGCTGGTCCCGTCGAGCCCCAACGCCTACAATCAGAGTGTACCGTGGCGTGGGACCGGCCGAAATCTTCTCGCAGACAGCGGTCGGCGGCCCGCCAAAGGAGGTAGACGGATGTCAACAATTGCGACGGAACCACTGGTGCTGCGTGACGATCACCTGCTGGAGGAGCATATCGTGCGGCTCACCTTGAACCATCCGGCGAAGCGCAACGCGCTGTCGGCCGCGATGCTTCGTGCGCTCGCGGACGCGGTCGACGGGGTGGCGCCGGACGAGGCGAGCGTCATCATCCTTCGGGGTGCAGGGCCCGCATTCAGTGCTGGCCACGACCTGAACGAAATTTTACACGGCACGGACGACGAGGTGACCGCGGTTTTCGAGGCCTGCGACCGGGCGATGGGGACGATCCGCCAAGCGCCGCAGATCGTGGTGGCGGAGGTTGAGGGGATTGCGACCGCCGCCGGCTGCCAGCTGGTGGCGACCTGTGATTTGGCGGTGGCGGCCTCGTCGGCACGGTTTGCCACGCCCGGCGTGCGCATCGGCTATTTCTGTGTGAGTCCCGGCGTGGCGCTGTCTCGCAACGTTGGCGTGAAGACCGCGGCGGCGATGCTGTTCACCGGCGAGCCCGTGACGGCCGCGGAAGCCCTGGCGTCGGGTTTGATCAACCGCGTGGTGCCGCCCGGGGCGGTGGAGGTGGAGAGCCTCGCGCTGGCGCGGAGCATTGCGCGCTTCAGCCGACACGTGCTGGCGCATGGCAAGCGGCACTTCTATCGGCAACTGGCGATGTCGGAGCGCGAGGCCGTGCGCTACGCCAGCGGGGTGATGGTGGAGCAACGGACCATGCCCGATGCCCAAGAGGGGATGGCGGCATTCTTGGCGAAGCGGGAACCCACGTGGCAGCCCTGAGGGGCTCCCGCAAACAGCGCACGGGATCTGTCACCGAAATGCCGCTATGGCGTTTCAAAAATTCTGGACACGTGATATGGTGCATGGGTAGGATGGCCGCGCCGTAGCCGGTGCTGAGCAAATCTTAAGGTCCATTCCTACGCCGCCTCTGGCGTTGGGACGCCGTTCCGACAGTGGACGCCCGGCCTCCGGGTTGGGGCGGGCTTTGCTATTCAAGCTTCGGCGAGGGAGTCGCTTCCTGGTTCGCTCCGTCCGCACCGCGGCGGAAGACAACGGTTAACATCGGCTAAGAATAGAGGTGAGCGCGTGCGAGAGATAGTCAACCCCCGCTGGGTACGATGGGGCATGGTGGCGCTTGGATCCCTGGGGCTCATTCTGGCAGGGTGCGGGAGCTCACCGACTCCCAGCGCGAGCACCGTGAAAAGTATCACGCTGGTCGGCGGGATAGCGACGGAACCCACGTGGTGGTTCCCCGTGGACCCGGTGTCGTACAACTCGACGTCCAACGACGTCTCGAGTCTGATGTGGAAGGGTCTGTTCC
>JAKARZ010000039.1 GCA_021828405.1 Bacillota bacterium | reverse complement strand
TGGACATCGTGGAACTGGTGATGGCGCTGGAAGAAGAGTTTGGCCTGGAGATCCCGGACGAAGACGCCGAAAAGATCGCGACCGTCACCGACGCGGTGGACTACATCCGGGACCACGCCTAACCCATGAAGGTGGATCCCAAGAGTGTGGCGGCGCCGAGACGACGCGTGGTCATTACGGGGTTGGGCGTCATTTCGCCGGTCGGCACGGGACATCTCGACTTCTGGTCGGGGCTGTTGGCGGCGCACAGTGGCGTCCGCCCCATCACGAACTTTGACGCGAGCGGCTATCCCACGCGGTTTGCGGCCGACGTCCCGGGGTTCGACCCCACAGACTATCTGGATCGGAAGGACGCCCGCCATATGGACCGATTCACGCAGCTGGGCGTGGCCGCCGCCCAGTTGGCGTGGGTTGATGCGGAGCTCCGCAGCCCCGACCCCGGGCGGAGCGGGGTGATCATGGGCACGGGCATCGGGGGCATGCAGACGCTGGTGGACCAGCTGCACGTCCTGGAGTCACGAGGTCCCGGGCGCGTCAGTCCATTCTTCATTCCCATGATGATTGGCAACATGCTCGCGGGACAAACCGCGATTCGCTTTGGCCTGATGGGGCCCAACACCTCGGTCACCACCGCGTGCGCCTCATCGGGGCATGCCGTGGGGGACGCGATGAGAGCAATTCAGCACGGCGATGCCGACGTGATGCTGGCGGGAGGCGCCGAGGCGGTGATCTTGCCGATTTCTCTGGCTGGCTTTTCCAGCATGCGGGCGCTGTCGACGAACAACGACGACTTCGAGCATGCCTCCCGCCCCTTCGATGCGGAGCGGGACGGCTTCGTGATGGGCGAGGGCGCTGGCGTGCTTGTGCTGGAGGCGCTGGACCACGCCGAGGCCCGCGGCGTGCACATCTACGCGGAGCTGGTGGGCTACGGCCGATCGTCTGACGCGTATCACATGGTCGAGCCGCATCCCAACGGCGACGGCGCCGTGGCCGCCATGCAGGCCGCGCTGCGGGACGCCCAACTGGCGCCCGAGGCCGTCGGGTACATCAACGCCCACGGGACGTCGACGCCGCTCGGGGACGCTGCAGAGACCGCGGCCATCAAGCGGGTGTTTGCCGACCACGCGTATAAGCTCGCGGTGTCGTCCACCAAGTCGGTGACCGGGCATCTGTTTGGCGCAGCCGGCGCGGTGGAGGCCATTGCCACCGCGCTGGCCCTGCACCACCAAGTGCTGCCGCCCACCGCCAACTTGGAGCACCCCGACCCGGTTTGTGACCTGGACTACATCCCGAATGTTCCGCGACCGGCGGCGGTCAGAGCGGCGCTGTCCAACGCCTTTGGCTTTGGAGGCCACAACGCCTCTCTGGCGTTTGGCGCGTGGCCGCCCGCGCCATGAACCTGGCGCGGTGGGTTCCTGATGCCCGCCTCTTGGAGACGGCCCTCACGCACTCGTCGTATGCGCACGAAGTGGGTGAGGGCGTGTCGTTCAACGAGCGGCTTGAGTTTTTGGGCGACGCGGTCGTGCAACTGGCGGTGACGGACTGGCTGTTTCGCCAGCACCCGGACTGGGACGAGGGCCAGTTGTCCGAGGCGCGCGCCACGCTCGTGCGCGAGTCGGCGCTGGCCCGGGCGGCGCGGACGCTGGGCATAGGCGCCCACCTCAGATTGGGGCGTGGCGAGCGGGCGACGGGGGGGCGCGAGAAGCCTTCAATTCTGGCCGACGCCTTCGAGGCGGTTGTGGGGGCGGCCTATCTGTCGACGAATCTTGCCGAAGCCAGCGCGGGGGTGCTGGCGGTGCTGGCGCCAGCACTCGAGGTAGCGGGAACCCGGCCGCGCGATTCCAAGACCCGTTTGGCCGAGTTCCTGATTCGCGTGGGCCACGTGCCACGCTATTGCGTGGTGGCCGAGGGGGGGCCCGAGCACGCCAAGGAATTTACCGTCGTCGTCGCCTGGGATGGCGAGGAACGGGGCCGCGGGCAGGGGCACAGCAAAAAGCAGGCCGAGCAGGCCGCCGCCGCAGCGGCCTGGGATCTCCTAGACCAGAAGGGCGGGCGGTAGCGGCGCCCCCTCAGCGCCCCGGAGGCAACCCGCGGCGCTACCCGATACCGTTGCCCGTGCCGTTGGCGGGCGGCGCACCGGTTCCGTTGCCGGTCCCGGTCCCCGTGCCATTGGCAGGGGGTGTGCCGGTTCCGTTGCCTGTGCCGCTGCCCGTCCCGGTTCCGGTGCCACGGGTGGGTGTGCACATGGCCGTGGGAGGCCATTGAATGTGGTCGAGCGGCAACGGCATTCCGGCCCGCCAGTTGGGCTCCTTGGTGAGGAAGACTTTGTCCACCGACGGGCCGCAGCCGGGTTGCCACAGTAGATTCGGGTTAGAAGCCAACACGGGCTCCATCACGTGGCTGTGCCCGATGGTTGTCGGCTGGGTGCCGGCAATGAAGTCCGCGCTCTGAATGTCATGCTGGGGTGTGTACGGCCCGGCCAGCAGACCAGAGGTGATGCTGACATCGGGCACGGTGACGATCCCGCTGGGCTGGGTGAAATTGACCGGCGGCAGGTGGAGGGCCGCCGATGACTGCTCGATGATCTGCCGCCAGATGGGTCCGGCCGCGGTCGCGCCATAGGCGGGGCCTTGCCCGTTGATGAGATACTGGGGCACGTTGGGCTCCTCGGCTTGGCGCCCTTCCCACACCACCGAGAGCAACTGCGGCGTGAAGCCGTCGAACCAGGCGTCCGCGTATCCGTTGTTGGTGCCCGTCTTGCCAGCCGCCGGCCGGCCCGGCGAGAGATTGTAGCCGGTCGTATACTGGCCCATGCCGGTGTCGGTGGACAGGCCGGGCAGCGGACCGGGGTAAAACACGCGCTCCATCATCTGGGTCATGATGTAGGCCACCTGCGGCGAGAACTCGCGCTGGCCGCTGGGCTTGTTCTGGAACAGCACCGCCCCGTACTGGTTCGTCACCTTGGTGATAAAGATCGGCTTCATGCGGACGCCGCCGTTGGCGATGGCGTCGTAGGCATCGGTCATCTGCATCGGCGTGGGGCCGTGCAAGAATCCGCCGATGGCCATGGCGAGTCCGGATTCGGTGAGGTTCGCGGGATTCAAGGTCAGCCCAAATTTCTGATTCGCAAAGTTGAAGCCGTAGTTCAGGCCGATCTTGTTCAGCAGGCGCACCGCGATGTTGTTGTCCGAAATGCCCAAGGCGTCGCGCAGCGTGATGTATCCCACGTTCAGGTGGTTGTCGTTCTGCGGCCACCAGTTACCGTTGTGCCGAAACTGCGGGATGTCCTGCATCACGGTCATCTGGGTGAGGCCCTTGGCGAGCGCCGGGGTGTACTCCATGATGGGTTTGATGGAGGACCCGGTGCTTCGGTGAGCCTGAAAGGCGTAATTTTCGTCCAGGGCGGTCGCCTGCGACGGGTCGCGTCCGCCGATGAGGGAGAGCACGTACCCGTTTTGAGGATCCATCACGATGGCGACCGCCTGGTGGAAGGGCACTGTTTTCGTCGAGGGGCCGAAGTTGTGGTTCATCCAGTACGTGACCGCGTTCTGCGAGATATTGTAGACCGTCGGATCCAGCGCCGTATAGATGTGCAGGCCGCCCTGCGTGATCTGGGGGTAGGTCAGGTGGTAGGGCGCCCCCTCCAGCAGCGAAATGACCGTCGTCGTGTACCACGGATACGGATCGGCGGCCTGCTGCGCGAGCGTCCCTTGCTGGAGGTCCAGCGGCGCGTGGTACGCCGCCATCGCCGCCTGATGCGACAAGCCCTGGTAGGTCTCCATGGCCAGAAGGACCTGTAACTGGCGGGCCTTGGCCAGCTTAGGGTTCACGTAGGGATCGTACAGCGACGGGGCCTGCACCAGCCCCGCCAGCACGCTGGCCTGCGCCAGCGTGAGCTGGGAGGGCTTCTCATTGAAGTAGGCGTTGGCAGCGGCCGCAATCCCCGTGGCGCCGTCCCCAAAGTATACGTTGTTCAAATACATGGTCAGGATTTGCTGCTTGGAGTACATGCGTGCGAGCTCCAGCCCCAGGAAAACTTCCTGGAGCTTGTACGTAAGGCTCTGGTTGTCCTTGAGGTACAAAGTTTTGGCCAACTGTTCGGTGATCGTGCTGGCCCCCTGCAGTCCTCCGCGGTGGAGGACGTCGGCCAGCGCAGCCCGGGCCATGGACTTCAGGTCAAATCCGGGGTTGGTGTAGAAGCTGTGGTCCTCGATGGCCACGATGGCGTTCTGCATGGGGGTCGACACTTGATTCAAGGACGCCACCGTCATCCGGTTGGAGGGGCCGTGCAACACCTCCACCTGCTGACCGTAGCGATCATAGACGATGGAGTCTTGTGCGGTCGCGTTGATCACCTTGCTGATCGTGGGCATCGTGCGCCAGGCGGCCAACACGGACTTGCCGACGACGCCGAGGGTCAGTACGACTACGGCTCCCGCGCCCAAAAGCACCATCCGGCCCCATTTGACGCGCCGCCGGGGCCGTGGGGCGGTCTGGCCGGCCTTGGATGCACCGCGCAACCGTTTGCCGCACTGACGACAGAACGTCGACGTACTCGTATTGTCAAATCCACAGCGCCCGCAAAGCACTCCATCACCTCACTTCCGAGAGGGGCAGGTCGAGGTTAGCACTGATAGCCGCCGACACGCGGCCCGCGGAACCGGGCGCACCCCGGCACATCTCGCCGGCCATTGTAGCATACGCAATTAAGCGCCCGAGTCGGGGTCCTGAGGGTATAACGCAGAGGGCCGCCGGGCGGTTGCCGGCCCGCTGTGTCAGATAACGGCAGGAGGCAGGAGGCGCATCACCTGCAGGACGGTGCCGATTGCCCGGGCCGTAGGGTCGAGCAGCGCGCGCAGCGGCTCGACCAACAAGGGCCCGCCGTCCGTGTGCAACACATGGCGGATGGCCGGCCCCTGCTCGGGCCCGATGGCCAGCACCATCGCGGCCGCCTCCAAATTGACCGGGCCGATGACGAGATAGTCGCCGGGCAGGATGCCCAGGGTGGGCGGCCCCTGGTAGCGCCACACGAACAGACCGCGGCCGCGGTCCAGCGTGATGGGAAGCGTCTCGCCGGTGTACACGGGCTCGCCCGCTTTGGTGAGGCGATCCGCCACTGGCAGGCGGCCGGGGCGTCCAACGGCCTCGCGGGCCCGCGAAACGGCCCGGTACTGACCCGTCAGGACCGCCCGCTTGAACGGGCGGATCCCATGAAAGCCGCGCTTGTTCATCCAGTAGTAGATAGTCTTTTCCTCAGCGTAGCCCAGGCGCTGCGCAATCTCGCGCACGCTCACCGAGGGATCGGAGAGGATCACGTCCGCGATTTTGTCCGCCACATCCATGCGGCAGACATTCGCACTGCGGCGCACGCGTCCTTTACAGAAACACAGTACAAAATGACCGCCAGACGCTTGGAGGTACCTGATCTCTGTATCCGCTGGCCGGCGCCCGACGCGAGAACGGTACAATGGGGGCAACGACGCGCAAAGTGGGGGCGGTATGCATCTCAGGGCAATAGAGCTGTACGGATTTAAGTCATTTGCCGGGGAAGTGCGGATCGACCTTCCGGCCGGGCTGACTGCGCTGGTGGGGCCCAACGGCGGCGGCAAGAGCAACGTGGTCGATGCCATCCGCTGGGCCCTGGGAGAGCAGCGCGTCCGGGAACTCCGAGCGGAGCACTGGGAGGAGTTGCTGTGGAGTGGGGCTCCGCACCGGCGGGCGGCGCAGTTGGCGGAGGTCACGCTGGAGTTTGACAACGCGGACGGGGCCATGCCCGACTGGCCCGACGTGTTGCGCGTCGGCCGACGCCTGTACCGGCAGGGCGACAGCGAATATCTGGTCGGCAGTCGGCCGGTTCGGCTCAAAGACCTCAGCGATTATTTCTTGGACAGTGGGCTCGGCCGGGCCGCGTATGCGGTGATTGGCCAGGGCCGCATCGAGGCTGCGCTCCTGCAGCGGCCGGCGGACCGCCTGCAGCAAGTGGAGGAAGCAGCGGGCAACACGCGCGTCCAGCTGCGCGAGCAGGAAACGCGCCAGCAGCTGGACGCAGTGGCGCGCGATGTGGTGCGAGCCCGTGACCTGACGCTCGGCGTGCGGCGCCAAATGAAGGATATGGCGGCCGAGGCGGAGCGGGAGCGGCAGTACATGGCACTGGCCGCACAGATGGACAGTTTGCGGATTGGCCTGAAGGCGGCACGGCGGAGCCGCCTGGAGCGCCAGCTTCAGCGCCTGGAGGCTCAGCGGTTGGCCACGGCGGGGCGCCAGGAGGCGCTGGCGGCCGAGGCCCAGGCCGCGGAAGCGGCGCTCCACGCGCTGGAAGTCAAGGTCGGGGCCGAAGAGGCGCGGGTGGCCGCGCTCACGGCCCGTTCCGTGGATTCTGGGCAGGCCCGCCAGCGGTGGCAGGGGCGGCTGGACAGCTTGCGGGGGGAGCAGACGCAGATCGAGCGGTGGCTGGCCGAGGCCGAGCCGGAGGAGGCCCCTGCGACGGCTGGCGAGGGGCCCGGTGCGGCGCCTCCGGAGGACCGTGTCCGCGCCGTGCAGGATGCCCTAAAAGCGGCCGAAGGCGCCCTGGTGGAAGCCGATGCCGACCGCGAGCGCCGGGAGCAGACCTTTCGGGCGCTGGCGGCCGAACGCGACCGGCTGGCCGAGCACCGCACCCAGTCGCGACGCGCCCGGGACCGCCTGGCGGGAATCCTGGGCGCCGAGGCGGAGCATCCGGCGGAGGCGGTGGCCGAGCTCACCGCCTACGTGGACGACCAGGCAGTGCGGCTCGCGGCGCTGGAAGCGGAGCGGCGGGATCGGAGGCAGCAGGTGCAGGGGCTCACCCAGCGCGTGGCTGCGGAGCGCGAGCGCCTGCGGGTGGTGGAGCAGCAGGTCGCTCAGCGCCAGGCGCGGCATCGGGTGCTCAGCCAGTTGGAGGCCGAGGGTGAAGGCTACGGTCAGGGGGTGCGCGCTGCGCTCAGGGCCGCGCAGGAGGGGACCCTGTCGGGGATCCTGGGCACCCTGGGTACGCTGATCGAGGTGGGCGACGCCTATCGCGTCGCGATCCACGCCGCGCTGGGCGGGGCCGCGCAGGACCTGGTGGTAGCCACCGACCACGATGCTCGGGACGCCGTGCGTCACCTGCGGGCCCGCGGCCTTGGACGGGCCACCTTTCTGCCGCTGAACACGGTACGGCCCGCCAGACCCAACCCGGGGGATGAGGACATCGGGAGGCGAGAGGGGGTTCGCGGCTGGGCGCTCGACCTCGTGGCGGTCGCGGATCCGGTGCGCCCGGCCGCCGCCCACCGGCTCGGGCGGGTGGTGGTGGTCGAGCGCCTCGAAGATGCCATGGTGCTTGGCCGACGTATCGGGTTCCGGTATCGCCTGGTGACGCTGGATGGCCAACTGGTGCACCCGGGTGGGGCCATAACCGGGGGGTCGCCCGGCCAGTCGTCATCGCCGTGGGCGCGCAAGGCCGAGGTTGGGCGGCTGGCCGAGCAACTGATGGCGGATGGGCCCACAGTGGCGGGGCTCCGCGAGCGAGTGTCGATGGCGGAGGAAGAAGCCCGCGAGGCCGGGGCCGACCTCGCGGACACGGAACGGGCCCTCCATGCCCTGCAGGTCGAGCACCGGCAAGCGCGGCTCCGCTTGGAAGCCGCGCGCGGCGCATGGTCGGCGGATCCCGGGGGAGTCGATGGGGAGGCGCGGCTGCGAGCCGCCCAGCAGGGGGCAGATGAGGCCGAGTCCGCATGGCGCGCGGCCGTCGAGGCGTGCCAGCAACTTCGCGGACAGCGGGCGGCGCTCGAGGCCGAGGCTCGCCGGTGGGAGGCCGTGGCGGAGGAGCATCGGCAGGAAGAGGTGCGCTGGGCGGCCCTGGTGGAGCGCGCCGCCGAAGAGCGGGCTGTGGCCGCGCGGCAGGTGGCCGCGCTCGCGGAGCGGGCCGTCGCCGTGGCGGCCGAGGTCGGCGAGGCCCGGCAGCAGGTGGAAGTTCTCGATGGCGAGCTTTCGCTCTTGGCACGGCAGGTGGCGGATGCCCGGGCGGCGGGTGATGCCCTCCGACGGCGGGTCGAGGCGGGCGAGGGCCGGTTGGGGGCGCTCCGCGCCGAGCGATCGCGTTTGGCTCAGCGCCTGCAGCAGTTGGCGGTAGAGCGGGAGCGGGGCGAGGGCCAACTGGAGGAGTTGGCGAGCGACCCCGAGTCGGCTGGGACGCCGGTCGCGGATGTGGCCGACGCCGAGCGGCAGCTGGCCGCGCTGGCGCGCGACACGGAGGCGCTCGGAACCATTCGCGCCGGGAGCCTGGCGGCCTATCGGGCACTGGAAGCGCGGGCCCGATATCTTGAGACGGAGCAAAGCGACGTAGAGCGCGCGGCCCGAGATTTGGAAGCGACGCTGGCAGATTTGGCGGGAGAGGTGGAGGGGCGGCGGCGGCAGGCGCTTCAGCGGCTGGAAGCGGCGTTCGACACCGCGGTGACGGAGATGTTTGGCGGGGGACACGGGGGGTTCCACTCGGTGTCGACCCCAGAGCCGGGCATCGAACTGTGGGTGGAACCCCCGGGTAAGCGGGCCCAATCGCTCAGCCTGCTGTCCGGGGGTGAGAAAGCCCTGGGCGCCTTGGCCTGGGTGTTTGCGCTCCTCGACGTGCGTCCCGCGCCGCTCGTGGTACTCGACGAGGTGGAGGCAAGTTTGGATGAGGAAAACGCGCGGCGGTTCGCCCTCTATTTAGCGCGCCGCCGGCACTCGCAATACGTCGTGGTGACTCATCACAAGTCCACGATGGAGCAGGCCGCGGCACTGTGGGGCTTTGCGACTGACAGCGGCGGCGCCAGCCGCCTCGTGTCGGTGCGCTTGGGGGCGGGCTTTGCCCCCAGGGAGGTGGGCTGAGGATGGCCGAGGGCGGCCGGTGGTGGCAGGGGCTTCGGCGCACCCGGGACCGGGTGGAGATGGGATGGCGCCGCCTGGTCGGGTTGCGCGTCAGCGAAGAATTCTGGGATGTGCTGGAGGAAGCGCTGTATCAGGCGGACCTGGGCCCGGCGACCGTGAACGTCATCATGGAGAGACTGCGCACGCGGCTGCGGGAGGACCGGCCGCTGTCGGAGGCCGCTGTCCGCGACCTGCTGCGGGAGGAGGTGCTCGCGCTTCTGCCCCCCGACGACCCGGACCCGTGGCGCCTGCCGCCGGACCGACCCCAGGTGTGGGTGGTCCTGGGCGTAAACGGCTCGGGCAAAACCACCAGCGTGGGCAAACTGGCGGGTCAGTTTCGCGGCCGCGGCGCCCGCGTGGTGATGGGGGCGGCGGACACGTTCCGGGCCGCCGCCCCCGAACAGTTGGAGGGGTGGTCGCGGCGCGTTCAAGTGCCCGTACTCCGGCAGGAAGCGGGGGCCGATCCCGCGGCGGTGGCGTTTGACACCGTCCAGGCCGCGGTCAGTCGCGGCCTGGACCTAGCGATCATCGACACGGCCGGGCGCCTGCACACCAAAACCCCGCTCATGCAAGAGCTGGGGAAAATTGTGCGGGTGCTGGACCGCGCGCATGCCGGAGCACCTCAGCAGACGCTGCTGGTGCTGGATGCGACGATGGGGCAGAACGCCATTCGCCAGGCGGAGATGTTTCGGGGGGTCGGGGTCACCGGCATTATCCTGACGAAGCTGGACGGCACCGCGAAAGGGGGCATGGTGCTGGCGATATACCATGAGCTGGGATTGCCGGTGCGATGGATCGGGCTGGGGGAGCAGGCGGAGGACTTGGAGCCTTTTCGCCGAGAGGCGTTCGTGGACGCACTACTCGGCGGAACGCCGTCTGGCTAGGTGGTGGATAGAAGGTGGCCTCGGTGCGGTAGCCTTGGCACCAATAGCCGTTGCTGGCTCTGTCGAGTCAGTGCCTTCGGTAACCGGCCTGGTCGCCTTGTGCCCATACCCCCCGCAGAACCGGACGTGCGCCATGCACGCATCCGGCTCCCCGATTTCTCGCCGTGACACCTCTGGATGGAGCACGAGGGGCGTGGGCAGGGTGAACGAGGGTCGCCGGTTCACTTAGTCCCACATGGCCCGACTCGTCTGGCTCCGCCGCCGCAGGGTCCCGTGCCAGTACCGCAGGACCTGATGCCGCACCTTCGCTAAGGCGGGGTTGCACAAGGGGAGCCCGAAGTACAGGCAGGCGAAGGGCCCGGCCGCCGCCCCGCGGGGGTGCCAAAGGCCAGCCGCCGCGTCTTCTCCGGGGCCACGACGAGCCCGCACTGCGCCAGCCGCTGAGGGAGGACCCGGGCGAACCGTGCGGCGTCGTCCGCCCGTGCCAACAGCACGAGGACGTCGTCGGCGTAGCGCACCAGTTCGGCCGCACCCGTCAGCCGCGGGCGAACCACCGGTCGAGAACGTCGTGCCGGGACACATTCGCGAGCCGCGGAGAGAGCGGCCCCCCTTGGGGGGTGCCGGCCTCCGGGCCCGTGACGGGGCCCTGTTCCCCGATCCCCGCCGTCAGCCACTGGCGGATGAGGCGGCGGATCGTGGGGTCCCCGATTTTGAGGCCCAGCATGCGCAACAGCCAGGCGTGGTCCAGATGCTCAAAGAAGCCGCGAAGGTCGGCCTCATAGACATACGGGACCCGACCGCTCGGGACGGCCCGGCGCACCCGCTGTAGCGCGTCGTGCGCGCTCCGGCCCGGCCGACACCCGAAGGAGCTGTCCCGAAACACGGGCTCGTATGTGGCCCCCAGCACGCGGGCGGCCGCCGCTGGCCGCCGCCGGTCTTCCACCGTGGGGATGCCCAACGGGCGCTGTTTCACGGGATGTCCCGCCTTCGGCATGTACGTCCGGCACACGAGCGGGGGCTGATTGGCCCCCCGCTTCCGGCGCGCCGTGGTGGTTCATCCGGCCGTATGTGTCCGCCAGGAACTCCTCCGTGAGGGGAGAGGCTCAGGCGGTGAACCGCTCGTGCGGCGCCCCCTGCGCCCGATGGGCGCTGCGTTCTGATCCCGTGTCCGGGTCGTTCTCCTCCTCTATTGTAAGAGACCCGCCGCCATGAGTCCGCTGAAACCGTGGACGGCCTTCCCCCGGTACGCGGCTTTCCCGCGCTCCGCGTCCGATGCCGTCCTCCGACTCCTCCCGCCGCATTGGGGACCCTTCGGCCTACCGCCATACGCTGGCGCGACGCCGGGAGGTCTCCCCTGTGCCGACGGCCCCGCTTTCCGCCCTGCCGCGCTCTATGACCCTCGGAAATCCCTGACGGGGGACGACCCCGCCGAGGTCACTGCCGCCTCGCCGGTAACGGACGCTTGTAGTGGCCTTCGGGGTTCTCGAGCCCGTCGGCCCTCGGTCAACGCGTTTACGAGGGTCCATCGCTTCCCCTTTCGGTTGCGGCCTGGTCGTCGCGCGGTCTAGGCTTCGCGGCCGCCCGCACGGACGGCCCCGCCAGACGCGCTTCGCCGTGGGCGGCTACCCCTTCGGCGGTGGGAATCGCACCAACTCTGTTCAGCCAGCCTCAGGGCGCAGCGGGAGCCGCCCGGGAGGGATGCGGGCCGAGCCTGCCCATGGCGGCTGGGCCGGTCCGCCGCGCCGCTGGAGGTCCCAAAGCCTCTGAGCACTCCCGCCGGCAAGCGAGGGCTCGGCGCCGCCACAGCCCGGAGGGAAAAATGCGCCCAGCGCCGGGGCGGAGGAGGCCGCACCGCGGGTGGCGGCCGTGCTGGCGACCTCCCGTGGCCACCTTGGCGGGTGCCATTGACGGAAGCCGCAGGGGTTCTTATAATGGTGGTAGCCTTGAATGCCAAATCCCCGGGATCGGGGAGCGGAGGAACCGAATTTTGGGGTGAATCGGCTTCGGCCGTAGGGCGCCCAGCCCGAATCCGTCAGCTAACTTCGTCGGCAAGGGGGACTCGAGGTCGTTTTTATGTCCGTCCCCCGGTTTGTCCTGATGGCAATGGGGAACGGTTTTTTTATCCCCCGGTGTGGTGCGGGAGTACAGGGCCCTGGAGGAACGGAGGTGGACCGGTTGGAGCGGCGATTATTGCACCTGTCGATATTGGCGGACCCTTTGAGGCCGTTTTCCGGCGGGATCGTGGGCGGGCGCCAGGTGCTGGTGCGTGAAGCGGTACGTGCGGTGCAGAGCGAAGGCTTCGGAATCGATGTGATGACCGCCGGCGGGGGGGGCACGGACGAGCGATCGGCACTGGGTTACCTCGCGCGCGTCGTGCGGCTCCATGCCGCCAGCCCGGAGGTCGCGATGGCGGATGCGGCGGCCGCCTGGGGGCGCGAGGCGCTGGAGTGGATCCGGAGCCAGCGGCGCAAGTACCAGCTGATGCACAGCCACCACTGGATGTCGGGGGCGGTGGCCTCGCATTTGCGGGGGGCTCTGGGGGTGCCCTGGGTGCACTCACCGTGGGCCATGCCCGATCCCGCCCACGAGGACGCCCCGACGGCCGACGCGATCGTGAGTCAGCTTCGCGAGGCCGACTGGGTGGTGGTGCCGTATCCCGCATTTGCGGATCGTGTCCTGGAGTTGGCCCCACAGGCCCGGGTGCGGGTCATCAATCCGGGGGTTGAGGTCAGCACCTTCTTTCAGCGGGAGGCGGGGCCGGTGCTGAAATCGCTGGGGCAGGCGCAGCGAGGGCTTCTGACCGTTGTGGGTCAGGCGGACGACGGAGTTGGGGCACTACTGAGCGATTGGAGGGAGCGGCACCGGGCGGGCACCCTGCCGGCGGGCGCTGTTCTACTGGTGGCCGGGATGCATGCCCCGGACGGCGAGGGCGAGGCGTGGCAGCAGTGCGGGGTTCGGTTCCTTGGCACACTGAGCCACCGGGAGCTCGCCCGGTACTACGCGGCCGCGGCCGTCACCATCCTCCCGGCGCGGCACGCGAGCCTGGGCATGGCAGCTTTGGAGTCGATGGCGTCGGGCACGCCGGTGGTAGCCACGGCCGTGCCGGGTCAGGCGTCCGTCGTCGTGCCGGGCGAGACCGGGTGGCTCGGTTCCCCCGATGACACTCCGGCGCTTTTGGATGCTGCCTTGGAGTTGCAGCAGGATGTGGCGTCGGCGCGCATCCTGGGGTCGGCTGGGATCGCCCATGTCTCCCAGCGCTACACGCGTCAGCAGATGGCGCGCGCACTGGCCGACCTATACCAGGAAGTGGTGGCCGTTCCCTGCCTGGCCTCGACACCCTCCTAGCGCAAACGTGCCCTTGACAGGACCGGCGGCGCCGCCTAGTATCGGGCGTGGTGTTAACGGTTACCCATGACCACATGTTCGTGAGGAGGGTCCGTCACGCGCTGGGATCCGCTCTACGCGGCCAGAATGGCCGAGGCGTACGGGCCATTGCTGACGGCCCGCCAACGCGAGGTGTGGAGATTGGTTTACGACCAAGACTGGTCCTTGGCCGAGGTGGCCGCGGCGGTGGGCGTGACGCGGACGGCGGTGGCCGAGCTGCTAAAACGGGCTCAGGAGCGCCTTTCAGCCTGGGAGGCCCGCTTGGGGCTGGTGGCGGCCGAAGACCGGCGGGCCGCCCACTTCGGAGAGTGGGCCCGACTGCAGGCGGCTCTTCCGGAGAGCCCGGCGGCGCGCGGCCTGGGGAGCCTATACACCCGGTGGATGGCGGAAGAGGGCTACGGCGACGGCCGGTCGGTGGTGGGAGAGTTGCACGATGTTTGAGTCACTGACGGATAAACTCAACCGGGCCCTGGCTCCGCTGCGCAAGAAGGGCAAGCTGACGGCCGCCGACGTGCAGGCGGCGCTCCGGGATGTTCGCCTGGCGCTCTTGGAGGCGGACGTCAACTTTCGCGTCGTCAAAAGCTTCATTGCCGCCGTTGAGGAGCGAGCGGTGGGCGAGAGCGTGCTGGCCAGCTTGACCCCGGCCCAAGCCGTGGTCCGCGTGGTGCGCGACGAGTTGGTGGCGCTTTTGGGGCCCGAGCCGGCGCCGCTCCAGATGGCCTCTCGGCCGCCCACCGTCTTCTATCTGGTGGGGCTCCAGGGCGCGGGCAAGACGACCGCCGCCGCGAAGCTGGCACGAGTGCTGGTTCAGCGGGGGCGCCACCCGCTCTTGGTGGCGGCCGACATCTACCGCCCGGCGGCCGTGGACCAGCTGGAGCGCTTGGCAGCGCAGATTCGCGTGCCGGTGTTGCATGATGTGTCGGTGCCGCCTCCCGAGCTGATGCGCCGCGTGGAGGCGGAGAGCCGGCGGGTGGCCGCCGACGTGGCCATTGTCGACACCGCGGGGCGGTTGCACGTGGATGCGGCTCTGATGAACGAGCTGGTCGCCATGCAGGGGATGCTGCCGGCGCACGAAACACTGCTGGTCGTGGACGCCATGACAGGCCAAGACGCGGTGAATGTCGCCAGCGCGTTTCGCGACCGGCTGCCGCTGACGGGCATTGTGCTCACCAAGATGGACGGCGACGCACGCGGCGGGGCCGCCCTGTCCATGCGCCAGACGACGGGTCTGCCGATCAGGTGGGTGGGCGTCAGCGAGAAGCTTGACGGCCTGGAGACGTTTCAGGCCGAGCGCATGGCGGGCCGCATCCTGGGGATGGGGGATGTGCTGGGCCTCATTGAGCGGGCCGAGGCGTCGGTGGATCAGGAGGCGACCGCGGCACTGGCTGAGCGCCTGTCCCGATCCGACTTTAACTTGGATGACTTCCGGGCCATGCTCCACCAAGTGAAGAAGATGGGGCCTTTGTCACAATTGGTCGACATGATTCCCGGCCTGCGCCAGCGGACGAAGGACATGCCTGAGGTTGACGATCACAGCTTGGTGCGCGTCGAGGCCATGCTGTCGTCGATGACGTCCCGAGAGCGACGGCGGCCCCAGATCATTGACGGCAGTCGCCGGCGCCGCATCGCGCGGGGCAGTGGGACCTCCGTCCAGGATGTCAACCGTCTGCTGCAGCAGCACGAGATGATGCGAAAGATGATGCGCCAGGCCAAGAACCAGGGCAAGCGTGGACGGTGGCCCTCGAGCTTGCCCCCAATGCCGGGCCGGTGATGCCGGGCAGCCCTGGCGAGCACATGACCCAGAGAAAGTGAGTGACGCTTGTGGTGAAGTTGCGTCTTCGGCGGATGGGCGCCAAGAAGGCCCCCTTCTATCGAGTGGTGGCGGCGGACGCGCGCTCTCCGCGCGATGGGCGATTCATCGAGGAGATCGGATACTATGACCCGAAGCCGGCCGAGTCGGTCGTGAAGATTGACCGAGAGCGGGCGCTGTACTGGCTCTCACAGGGTGCGGAGCCCACTAACACCGTGGCCAGCCTGCTGAGAGGGGCGGGTATTCTCCAGGCGTTCCACGAGCAGCGGCAGAAGCCGGTGGCCACTCCGTAGCATGGAGGGGGCGACACGCGGCGCGGGGCCCGTGCGGATTGGGCGGATCGTGGGGGCGCATGGCCTGGACGGCGGACTGAAGGTGCGCCCCGCCAGCGATCATGTGGACGAGTGGCGTGAACGTCTGCAGCGCGTGTGGCTGAACGGGGAGGCACGAGCGGTGCGCGGCAGCCGGGCGGCTCACGGCCAGCCCGTGATCCTGGTTGCCGGGGTGACGGATCGGATGGCGGCGGAGCGGCTGGTGGGCACGGACGTGTTTGTCGCCGCCGACGAATTGCCCGCGCTGCCTCCCGATGAGTACTATTGGCATGACCTGGTGGGCCTGTCCGTGTTCGATGCCGAGGGCTCTTGGGTGGGCGTCGCCACCGCCGTGGTCCGTGGCGCCAGCGACATCTTGGAAGTCGAGGGACCGAGCGGGCGAGCGCTGGTGCCGCTGGTGCGGGCGTGGGTGGATGTGGATGTGGCGGCCGGGCGCGTGGCGTTGCGCAGGGTGCCGGAGTGGGTGTTGCGTGCACATTGACATCGTGACGCTGTTTCCCGAGATGGTTCGAGGGCCCTTGGGCGTCAGCATCATGGGACGGGCGGTGGCCCAGGGGCTGGTGTCCGTGAATGTGGTGCCGTTGCGGCCGTTTGGCGTCGGGGAGCACCATCTCACGGACGATTATCCCTACGGGGGCGGGCCCGGCATGGTGATGCGCCCCGAGCCCATCGTGCGGGCGGTGGAGTGGGCGGGCGCGCGCGTGCCGGCGGATGGCACCGTCCTTGTGACGTCGGCGCAAGGGCGGGCGGTGACCCAGCGGCAGCTCCAGGCGTGGGCGAAGCTCCCGTACCTGGTGCTGGTGGCGGGGCACTACGAAGGCATCGACCAGCGCGTTGTGCCGCTGCTCAACGCCGAGGAAGTATCCATCGGCGACTATGTGCTCACGGGCGGTGAACTTCCGGCCATGGTGATCGCGGATGGGGTGGTGCGCCTGCTGCCGGGCGTCTTGGGCGCGTCGGACGGAGCGGCGCAGGATTCCTTCAGCGGCGCGGACGGGACACTCGAGGGCCCGCAATATACGCGCCCCTTGACGTACCGCGGTCTCACGGTCCCCGAGGTGCTGCGATCGGGCCACCATGAGAAAATTCGGGCGTGGCGGCTGACAGAAGGGGTGCGGGCCGCCGCGCGGCGCGCGCCGGACGCCGGGGAGCGCTAGGGCGTTGCGATGGCGCGTGCTATACTGGCGGCGGCTCAGAAGGAGGCAACGGATTTGGATTTGATTCGCCTCATTGAGGAAGAGCAGTTGCGCACGGACATACCGGTTTTCCGCCCGGGGGACACGGTGCGGGTGCACCTGAAGATTCGTGAGGGTACGCGGGAGCGCGTGCAGATGTTTGAGGGTGTGGTCATTGCCCGCCGGTCGGGCGGTTCCCGAGAAACCATGACGGTACGGCGCGTGTCGTACGGCGTGGGGGTGGAGCGTACCTTTCTCGTGCACTCGCCGCGCATCGAGCGCATCGAAGTAACCCGGCGCGGAAAGGTGCGCCGCGCCAAGCTGTACTACTTGCGCGGCTTGCGGGGCAAGGCTGCACGAATCAAGGAACGGCGGTGACGGGGCGCGCCCCTCGGTGTGCCGGACTGGGGGACGTCCGATGAGGCGCCCCCGGCCGGTATGGCTCGATGTGGTGCAGACGCTGGTACTAGCCCTCGTGCTTGCGTTCTTGATTCGAACCTTTGCTCTGGAGTCGTTTCAGGTGTCGGGATACTCCATGATGCCAACACTGCATAATAACGATCGTGTGCTGGTCGATAAGCTACTCTACAAAATCGAAGGACCCCATACCGGAGAAGTGATTGTTTTTCAGTCTCCAGTGGTGAAATCGGAGGACTGGATCAAGCGAGTGATTGGCATGCCTGGTGACACAGTAAAGATCGTCGGCGGGCAGGTGTACATAAACGGCCGCTTGTATAAAGAGCCTTTCATCAAGCTAAATTACAACTACAACTATGGCCCGGTCTACGTTACCAAAGGCCATCTGTTTGTTCTGGGAGACAATCGGCCGAACAGCTATGACAGCCGCTACTTCGGGTTGCTGAGCGAGTCCAGCGTGCGCGGCGATGCCTTTTTTATTTGGTGGCCCTTTAGAGATATAGGCGGCCTGTGATGGGAGGCACATCCGACTGGCGAGCCGGCCACATGGGGCATGCGGCGTCCACCCTGAAGCGTCTGAAGCCTTACCTGGGCGCGGTCCTGGAAGTGGTTGACGCACGAGCCCCGTCGGCAGA
>JAKARZ010000038.1 GCA_021828405.1 Bacillota bacterium | reverse complement strand
ATCATGCCGCATCTCGACGGCATCGGAGTGTTGGAGCGCCTGGCGGACGTCGACCCGGTGGATCGGCCGCGGGTGCTGGTGCTCACCGCGTTTGGCCAGGAAACCATGACGCAGCGGGCGCTGGAGCTGGGGGCGGACTACTACATTCTGAAGCCGTTCAACCTGAAGGTGCTGGCAGCGCGGATTCGGCAGCTGGGCGGATCCGTGGCGGTCGACCGGCGGCCGGTGGGGAACTTCGGCATGTCGACGGGTACGAAGGTGCAGTTGCTGCCCGTTCGGCATGTGGACATCGAAGTGACCAACATCATCCACGAGATCGGCATTCCGGCCCACATCAAGGGCTACCTCTACCTGCGCGATGCGATCATCATGGTGATTGAGCGGGTGGACCTGCTGTCGGGCGTGACCAAGGAGCTGTATCCCGCGATTGCGGCGCAGTACAAGACGACCCCGAGCCGCGTGGAGCGAGCCATTCGCCACGCGATCGAGGTTGCCTGGAGCCGGGGGAACGTGGATGTGATCAACAGCATCTTTGGGCATACCGTGAATCGCGATCGCGGCAAGCCCACCAACTCGGAGTTCATCGCCATGGTGGCGGACCGCCTGCGCATGCAGATGAAGGCGAGCTAGGCACCGCGGGAAGCGCAGGACGCGGGGCTCCCCTGCGTCCTGGCTTGGCGCCGGAACGAGCCGCCACACTCACCCAGGGGCGCCATCCCGTCAGGTGGGCGTCAGCTGGAGACGGCGCGGCCGGCGTGTTCTCACGCCGGCCCCGGTGTCGCCGGGGCCGGCGCTTTTTCGGCGTTCCGCCTTTTCGCGGTGAGCGAGCTGCGTGCTGGGCCGCCGCCCCCTCGGCGCGCCGGGGAGGCGCTTGCGACCGAGCGCTTCCCCCGATGCGGGAAGGGCAACCCGCGCCCGCGGGTCCCGGGGAGAAGAAATCTCCCGGAACCGCCGCCGTGGGCAAGTTGTACCCGGCGAAGGGGTGTGCGATCATTACGAGTGCGCGAAGGCCCGCGCGCACGGCGCGCGGGGCGAAAGGAGTGACTTCCGGTAGCCACGATGAATATATTCGAGGCGATGCGAGAGCATGGCCACGAGGAGGTCGTATTTTGGTACGACCGCACCACCGGTCTCCGGGCGATTGTGGCCATTCACGATACCTCGATGGGACCGGCGTTGGGAGGATGCCGCCGGTGGCAGTACGCCTCGGAAGAAGAGGCCGTGACGGATGCCCTCCGGCTCTCGCGGGGCATGACGTTCAAGAATGCCGCGATGGGGCTGGACATGGGCGGGGGCAAGTCGGTCATTTGGGCCGAACCGGACGTACCCAAGTCAGAAGCCATGCTGAGAAGTTTTGGTCGGCTGGTGCAAAGTCTCGGGGGGCGCTACATCACCGCTGAGGACGTGGGCATCACCACGGAAGACATGGAGACGATGGCACGGGAAACAAAGTTCGTTGGAGGACTTCTGGAAACCAGCGGAGACCCTTCGCCAGCAACCGCGTTGGGAGTGGTTGAGGGCATGAAGGCCGCGCTAGCCCACGTGTATGGGTCTCCGTCCCTTCAGGGGCGCCACGTGGCGGTGCAGGGCCTCGGGCATGTCGGGACCGTCCTGTCGCGCATGCTGCATGACGAGGGGGCGCGGCTTACGGTCGCCGACATCAGACCCGAGCACGCCGAGCGCGTGGCGCAGGAGTTAGGTGCGGCCGTCGTTGGGCCGGACGCCATCTATGATGTGGCCTGCGATATTTTTGCCCCTTGCGCCTTAGGGGCGGTTGTGAACGATGACACCCTCCCGCGGCTGGCCTGCCGCATCGTGGCGGGGTCCGCGAACAACCAGCTGAAGGAGCCGAGGCACGGCGATGCACTCCGGGCGCGCCAGATCCTTTATGTCCCGGATTTCGTGATCAACGGGGGCGGCGTGGTCAATGTGGCGGACGAACTGCATCCGGATGGCTACCATCACGACCGGGCTTACAAAAGGGTGGCACAAATTGGACAGCAGGTGGCGGAAGTGATACGAATCGCTGTGCAGGAAGATATCCCGACCTATGAAGCAGCGGATCGGCTGGCACTCGCGCGTTTGGACCAGATCGGCCGGGTGAGGCGGACGTATCTGCCTGAATAACGTTCCCCATGGAGGGGTTTATGGCCAAGCGGACCACGCGACCGCCGGAGGATCCGGCGGTGGAGCCGGAGGCGGAAGGGGCCGCTCCTCGTCCGCCCGAGCCCGAGCGGGTGTCGGTCGAAGATATTGAGGAACTGCTGACCAAGTTGCCGGGGGTGCATCGTGCCCGTGTGACGGTCAACGACGTGGGCTACATCGAGGAAGTGCACGTGCTCGCGACCGATCGCCGCGCGGCCAAGCAGGTCGTGCGCGACGTCGAGAGTCTGCTGGCCGCGAAGTGGGCGATCCGCGTCGATCACAAGCGCATCTCGGTGGCCCAGGTGCGCGGCATGGAGGAGTATCTCGATCTCGGCGAGCTGCAGGTGCAAAGCTTTCGAATGGATTTGGACAAGGAGACCGGCCTGCTGACGGCGGGCGTCACCTGCATGTTCGCCCACGATCCGCAGCGTCTGATCGAGGGGCGGTTTCTGGGCCCCAACCTGCCGAGTCAGCACGCGAACGCGCTCGCGTCGGCGGTGGTTAAGGTGATTGAGCAGGTGCCTGGGATTACGTCGACCATTGCCATCCGCGGCGTGGTGGAGTGCCGGCTGGGGGACCAGGTGGTGCTGAACGTGGGACTGGCCTATTTGAATTGGCGGCAGAAAGAGGATCTGGCGGTGGGCGTGGCGCTGGTGCGGGGGGACATCCAGCGGGCGGCGGTTGAGGCCACCATGGATGCCTACGAGCGCACCCTTCGGTATCCGCCGCCACCGCCGGTGCTGCCCAAGGACTATTTTCGATGAGCGGCGGGCCGCGCTGGGTGCTTGTCGGCCCACGATCGGGCGCAGTCGGAGACGCCCCGGACCCTTCGCCCGCCGAGCAGTCGACCCCGACGGAGGAGGCGGGCGAGCTGCCACAGGACACACCCTCAGCCCCCCCACCGGAGCCGTTCCCGGTGCAGGCCTTCCCGCCGGACGCGGTGGAGGGGGTGTGGACGGATCCTTCGGATCTTGAGACGCAACTGTTGGTGCGCTGGCGCGACGAGCGGCGGCGCCTGACGGTGGTGCCCGCCGGGGGGCCCGCGTTTACCGCCCAGCTCCTGGGCGCGGGCCGCCACGTGCTCTACGTGGCGGATGCCCAAGGCCAAGCCCGTCTACTTTATCGATGGGCAATTCGCGAGCTGATCCCGCTGGAGGACTGAGGCGCCATCTTCGAGGGATCGCCGTGCGCGAGGGCCGCCACCAACTCTTCGAGTCGCCATTCTTGGGGCCATGTCTTGAGCCATGGGGATAGAAACGCACCTCGCGTCGCCACCCATACTCCGCGCCGTCCGTTCATCCTGCCGCCTCCCGTCCCTGTCCGCCTAACCCGCGGTAGCGTACGCCGCCGGGTCCGATTTATTCGCGCGGGCCGACTCATGATTCCCGGCCCAAGCCCGTAGAGTCGGGGGGGAGGGATGAGATGGGCTGGGACCCGGGAGGCGCGTGGGATCGCTGGTGGGATGAACACCGGGCCTACAGTCTCCTGGTGATGGCCGCCTTCCTACTGGGCACCCTGCTCGGGGCGCTCGCCGTCAATGTACTGCCGGTGGCGGAGACGGCGCGTCTGGCGGGGCGGATCCGCGAGCTGGTAACCGTGGCCGGGGGGCCGGAACTGCCGGTAGGCGCCGTATTTCTGGCGGCCGTCGCCACCAACCTGAAGGTGTTGGGGCTGATTTACATCCTGAGTTTGTCCGTGGCCGGCATGCCCCTGGTTCTACTGGCCGTATTGTTTCGCGGGTTTGTGCTGGGGTTCGCGCTGGCTATTATCCTGACCCTGCTCCCGAGCGCCGGGGTCGGCCTGGCGCTGGTGGCCGTGGTCCTGCCCAATCTGTTGCTGGTGCCGGCTTGGCTTGCGACCGGGTCCGGCGGGGTGGCATTTTCGTGGCACCTGCTGTCGCGCCCGGCGTGGCGCGGCCGGGAGCGGCTGTGGGAGTCCTTCGGGGCCTACAGCGCCGTGGTGCTCCTGGCGGGAGCGGCCGTGCTTGCCGGCAGCGGCACGCAGGCGGTCGTTACCCCGTGGCTGATGAAAAGCCTAGTCCACTTTGGGGTATAGCTTTCCCGCCGTAAAGCGCCGATGCCGACAGGGCAGGGCGGCGGCCATCCCTTTCCCGAGAGGTCCGTCCCCCAACCAGATTCCTCGGCGCCGCCCAAGGGAGAAGTCCGGCCCGTGGCCTCGAACATAAGCTGGATCGAGCCAGGCTTTCAGGGACCCGGCCGTGGTCGTTGGGGGCGGTGAAGCAAGCGGCGGGGCTGGCCGTCCGAGAAACGGGAGCGCAAGTCGGCCAGGTGAGCCGAGAAGGTTGTGCTATAGTGAATGTTGCTTCGAGACCTGACGGAGAGGGGCTCCTCCAGTGCAGATTGGGTTGCCGCGCGAAATAAAGAGTGACGAGAATCGAGTGGCGTTGACTCCAGGCGGCGTCCAGACGCTGGTTCGCGACGGACACGCTGTGGTGGTTGAAACCGGGGCCGGACGTGGCAGTGGGTTCGAGGATCTGGACTATGAGCGGGCCGGGGCCGTGATGGTGCCCGACGCCGCAGCCGCCTGGGCGGCAGAGATGGTGGTGAAAGTCAAAGAGCCGTTGGAGCAAGAGTACCAATACTTTCGCCCTGACCAAATTTTGTTCACGTATCTCCATTTGGCTCCGGTTCCTGCGCTGACGGCCTCCCTGGTGGAGCATGGCGTGGCGGCGGTAGCATATGAAACGGTCCAGCTGTCGGACGGGTCGCTGCCGTTGCTCACCCCCATGTCGGAGGTGGCGGGCCGCATGGCGCCGCAGTTGGGCGCCCAATTCCTGGAGCGACCCCACGGAGGGCGCGGAATCCTCTTGGGCGGCGTAGCCGGTGTGCGCCCCGGGCGCGTGACCGTGGTGGGGGGCGGCATCGTGGGTACCAACGCGGCCCGCATTGCGATGGGGCTGGGTGCCGACGTGACGATTTTGGACATCAATGCCGAGCGGCTGCGCCAACTGGATGACCTGTTTGGCGGCAGACTGCACACGCTGATGTCCAATGAGTTCAACATCGCGGAGGCCGTGGCGGAATGCGACCTGCTGGTTGGGGCAGTTCTCATCCCCGGCGCACGGGCGCCGCACCTCGTCACCGAGGACATGGTGCGGGGCATGAAGCCGGGATCGGTCATCATCGATGTGGCGATTGATCAGGGGGGGAGCATCGCCACGATCGACCGCGTGACGACGCATTCCGAGCCAACCTATGAGCGGTACGGCGTCATTCACTACGCCGTGGCTAACATGCCCGGCGCCGTTCCGCGCACATCTACGCTGGCGCTGACGCACGTCACGCTGCCGTACGCGCGGTCCCTGGCGGGCCGCGGGGTGGTGGGTGCCCTGGCCGACGACGCGCCCCTGCGGCATGGGCTCAATACGTATCGGGGCCGGGTGACGTACGAGGCGGTGGCGAGGGCGCATGGCTTGCAGTATGTGCCCGCGGAAACGCTCTTGGGCGCATCGTAGCTCGCGAGCCCGGCCGAAAAGGAACGGGTGGGGCTGCGTCGAATCCGTGGGGTTTTTGACCGTTTGCCTTGACATCAAGGCTGGCCGTCTCGCGGTGTGTGGCCGGCCGAGTCCCACGCTCGCTGGCCGCGTCGGGGGACAGGAGTGCGGGGCGACGCGTACGTCGCCCCGCACCGGGGATCGGCGGAGGGGCCCGGTGCTACACGGCCCCGGCCCACAGGAGCGCGGTCGCCGCTGTCGCGGCGACCGCGTCATCCGCGAGGGGGAGCTGACCGGCATACGCCGCCATTAATCAGGCCCGGGCCCAGGTGTTGAGGCGCCGCGGGATCCCGTGCAACCAATCCCAGCCGGTTTGCAGAGCCGCGTCTCAGGATAGCGAACCCCCGGTCCGCCACCACGGCGGCCAAGCGCGCCGCCCATTCGCGATGGGCCGGTGTGGTCCAGAACTGCGCCACCGGGAGGTTTCGCGCCAAGGGGGCCGCCATGGCGCCGTGAAACCCCCACCAGGTGCTCATGGCCGGTCCTCCGCCGCCGCGTAGGCCACGCCGGGCCGGCTGCTGGGCTGTCAGCAGGGTGAGGTCATGCAAGCCCGATCCCGGCGGCGCCACGGCGGGTGCCGCCGGACCCGCGGGATCCGGCACCGCCTGGTCGCCCCGCACCGCCGGCCCGCAGCCGGGGTCCTGCTGCCAAACTGTGAGGACGTCGGGAGGGTGCGGGTCGTCGTGGAGTGGGACCGTCGTCTGGAGCCGGACCGACCCGCCGCGGGGGGGGGGGCCAGCAGCCGACGGCCGCCGGCGTGGACGCCGTGCTCCGCCGCCTGGCGCGGGGCCGGGAGCCCGGGTCGTTCCTCCGCTGGACGAGCACGACGGACGACGCGGGGGTGCTGATCCTCACGACCCACTGGGACGACGGGGCGGTGGCGGCCCACCAGGAGGCGTACTTCGGGAAGACCCTGCTCTTTACCGACCACCGCGACTGGGATCCCGCCGCGATCGGGGCCGCCTACCACGGGCAGGGATCGTTAGAGCACAACTTCCGGCCGATGAAGGACCCGCACTGCGTGACGTTTGCGCCGATGTTTCATTGGACGGACCAAAAGATCCGGGTCCACGCGGCCTATTGCGTGCTGGCGCTCCTGTTGGCGGCGCTGCTGCACCGGGAAGGCCAGACCGCCGGGTTCCCCGGCGGTCTGGCTGCGCTCGTGAAGACGCTGGCGGACCTTCTCCCGACGGCCGGACGGCGGACGCCGGGCCTGCCTGTGACCGAACGTACCTCCATCCAAGAAGGGTTGGGCGCCCCTTTCATTTGCCGAAAGATCACGCGGCCCTGGCCCGGATCGAGGGAGAATATGCGAAGGCGCTGAAACCCGTACCGGGCATGGCGTCCCCACCGCGAGCCGGCTTGCGTGTGCGTCCTCGCGCCCCTCCACCACATGCATGGCGACGCGGTACACCCTCTCGGGCGCCGTGCGCGGGCGGGGCCGCGTCGTGAAGGGGTGTCATAGTCCTGGCTTCCCACCGCGGTTGCGAAAACGTCCGCCCCGCGGCGTCCATGGGTCCGTCCGCCGCCTTCCGCCCGACTTTGGGCTAGTCGCGTAGCCCTGGCCTTGACATTACTTAATCCTGCTCGCATTATATTAATATGAGTAAGATGGCAGCGGTAACCGAAACGGCAAAATTCTTGGGTGTGTCGAAGTCCACCCTCCGCCGGTGGGAACGCGAAGGACGGCTATTGCCGGACGATCGGACCGCTGGCGGCCCGACGTGGCAAACCCACAGCCCAACGCTTTCCACACGGGACCGGTCGCCAGAACGACGATCGCCTATGCCCGGGTATCGAGCCATACCAGCAAGCGGATCTGGAACGGCAGGAGCGGTTGCGGGAGATGTTCTATTCCGCTAACGAATGGTCATTTGAAATCCTCACGGATATCGGGTCGGGACTGACCTATCACAAGCGCGGCCTCCGGCTCTTTTGGAGAGAATCATCGCAGGGGATGTGGACCGCCTCGTGCTCACCCATCAAGATCGATTGCCGCGTTTCGGCGCGGAGTTGGTGTTAGCGATCTGTGAGATGACATCATCGACAAGGGCGAGGCACCAACGTTCGAAGAGGACCTGGCCCAGGATGTACTAGAGATCATCACCGTGTTTTCAGCGCGACTTTACGGTAGCCGGAGCCACAAGAACAAGAAACTGCTGGAGACCCGGTAGGGGGCGGTGGAAGCGTGACGCGAACCATCCCGTGGCTGTCCGACGTGCTCAACACCCGCAAGTGGGCAGCGGTTGTGGCTATCGCCGCGGCTTATTCCCTTCAGAAGGTTGCCGTTCTCCGGGCACTGACCCGGACGATCTGGTGGGCCGACCTGGACACCTCCCGGGCCTTCCGGAATCGGGATAAAGCGTCTCGGGGGAACGCCTGGCACCTGCCGGTGCATCTCTATGAGCGGGCCCTCTTCGATGCCGTGGACACGATGAAACGGTGGATACTCGCGGCCGTTGCCCAGGCGCACATCGAAGGGAAACTCCTCCGCGTTTTCGAAGGACCGCAACGCCGGTATGCCTTCTGGCTCCTCCGGAAGTTCGTCCGAATTGGGGCAGTACCTCGTGGCGAGGTTCCGGTACCTCCATTCGAGGTTCCTTTAGGGGACGGCCAGACGGTAGCCCGTTTGCTGCGCCGTCTTCTCCGGAAGGCCCTGGGCCAATCACCGCGCGTTCACCGGCGCCGCGCGTCTGAACTGGACAATACGCTCTACCGGGTCTTTACGCACAAGGGCAAGGCGTACCTGTCCATTGCCAGCCTGATCCCGGGCCAGCGGATCGCCATTCCCCTCCAGGGCGTTCCCGTCCCAGCGGTTACCGGCAGCGTTCGGGTGGTGATCCCCCCGCTGCAGCATGCCACATTCCCGCTCCGGTCCGGGTCAAATCCCGACCTGAACGTCCCGAACCGCTGGTCGTGGGCGTGGAGGCGGGCGTGACAGACGTGTGCGCGGATAGCCGAGGCCAGTTCTATGACGAGGGGTTCGGCCGCGTGTTAGACCACCTGAGCGCCCAGACCACCGCGCAAGGGGCGGAGCGGAACCGCTTTCCTGCGGCAGAGAAAACCCTGGCCACCTCTTCCCACAGCAAAGACCGCCAAAAGGCGGCCGGATTCAGCGGTTCAACCCGGGCCGGGTGAAACGGGATGCGCGCGGAGTCAGGGGGCAAGCCGAGGTGACGCGCTGGATTTCCGAAGCAATGCGGGCGGTGCTGCGCTCCCGGCCCGATGTGGTAATGGAGGATTTCAGCCGGATGCGGGGCCGGACCCCCAGTCGGAACCTCTCCCGCGTGGTTTGCCGCTGGCTGCCATCAAGTCTGAAAGAACGCGCCCAATTTCTGTCTCAAACGGGAGGTTCCCGGTTAGAGACGGTGAACGCGGCCTACGCGTCCCAAGCGTGTCCGCAGTGCGGGTACGTCCATAAGGACAACCGTCAGGACGACCGCTTTCATTGCCGACAGTGCCCTTTCACCGGCCATGCTGATACAGTGGGCGCGATGAACGTGCAGCGCCGGTATGCCGATCCTGAACTGCGGGCACGGATTCAGGGCTTCACGCCGAAGGAGGGGGTCTTGAAGATTTTCCGGGAGATTTTCGAGCGCAAGAAAGCGCTCTTTACCTGATTGCGTGGCGGGGAGGCTCCCCGCCGGAACAAGCCAGCGAACGGACGGCATGACCGGCGGGGGAAAATGCCCTGGGAAATCCGCCGTGCCTCGCACGGAGTACCAGCGTGGGGGCCCGCTTGACCCCCCAAGGGGACGGGCCACGCCAGAAGGTAGCGGTTGGGGGCCGGATCTCCCCTGTCGCCGGAGGGAATCTTAGTAACGGAGGGAGGTCGGCGGGGACTTTCCGATACCGGGAACGGTGACGGCTACCGACAGGACTTCCGACGTTGCGGTTCCGACCCTGCGGAGGGATGAGCCGGAGACGGCTAGGGGCACAACTGCAGCCTACGGAAGAGCGAACAATTCTAGCGAAATCGGCTTCCGCCCTCATGGGCAAGTGTGAGCAGGTTTCGCATAGCGGAGATGACGAATGAACTGGGAAGCGGCCATTGGTGAATATCTAGACTACCTCGCCCTCGAGCGAGGGCTCGCACGCAACACTCTGGATGCTTATGAACGGGACCTGCGGGACTACGCGCGCTTTCTCCAGGAGGGGGCGGAAGGCGAGTCCGAGAATCCGGTGGCGTCGGTGTTGCAATATCTCCGCCACCTGAAAGCGCGGGGCCTGAGCGAGGCGACGCTGGCGCGGCGGCTCGCGGCGCTGCGATCGTTCTTTGGATATCAGGAGGACCAGGCCGGAGCGGGGCCCGATCCCACGCGGCACCTGTCGTCGCCGCGCCTGCTGCGGCCGTTGCCGCGCGTCCTGACGGTTGAGCAGGTGGACGCTATGATGACCGCCTGCCCGGCCGATGATCCGGTGGGCCTTCGGGACCGGGCAATTCTGGAGCTGCTGTATGCCACGGGGCTTAGGGCGAGCGAGTTGGTGGCCCTGACCGTTGACGACTGGGATACGTCGCCCCCCCGCCTGCGATGCCGCGGCAAAGGGGAACGCGAGCGCCTGATTCCGGTGGGCCGGGCCGCGGTGCGCGCCGTCGACCGCTTCTTGACGGCGGGCCGGCCGCGCCTGGTGTCAGCGACCCGTTCGGCGACCGCGGCGATCTTCGTCAATCGGCGCGGTGCGGCGCTCACGCGCCAGAGCGTGTGGAAACTGGTGAAGAAATATGCCAAGGCGGCGGCGATTGTGCGCGAAGTCACGCCGCACACACTTCGGCACTCCTTTGCCACCCATCTGCTGGAGAATGGGGCAGACTTAAGATCGGTGCAGGAGATGTTGGGGCATGCCGACATCTCCACCACGCAAATTTACACGCATGTGAGCCGAGCCCGCTTGAAAGCGGTCTACGACCGGGCTCACCCGCGGGCGTAGCGCACGAGATCCACAGGACGGGCCGGAAGGGGAACTTCAGGATGGTGATTTGTCTGGTGGTGATTGATTCCGGGGGCGTGGGGGCGGCTCCGGACGCAGGTACCTATGGGGACGACGGCGCCAACACGATAGGCCACGCGCTCGAAGCGTGGCCCGTGTCGCTGCCGCACATGGCGAGCCTGGGGCTCGGCAAGCTCGTGGCGCTGCCCGGCACCCCGGTCGCACCGCTCACGGGCGCCGTGGCCCGCTGCCACCCGGTGGCGGCCGGCAAGGATACGCTGGCGGGTCACTGGGAGATGATGGGCTCCATCGTCGCCGAGCCATTTCGAACCTATCCACGGGGATTTCCGGCGGGTGTTGTGGGCCAGTTGGAGGCGGCGTTCGGTCGGCCCCTGCTGGGCAATCGGGCCGCCTCTGGCACGCGCATCATTGAGGAGCTAGGGGAGCAGCACTGCGCGACCGGGTTTCCCATCGTGTACACCTCGGCCGACAGTGTGCTGCAGATTGCCGCGCATGAGGACGTGGTCCCGCTGGAGGTGCTTTACGGCTGGTGCGCCGCCGCCCGGGCCGTGATGCAGGGCCCCCAGCGGGTCGGGCGCATTATCGCCCGGCCCTTCACCGGAGCCCCGGGCGCCTTCGTGCGGACGCCCAACCGCCATGATTGGGCGGTGCCGCCGCCTGGCGACGTATTTACGGCGGCGCTGGCGAGGGCGGGTGTTGAGACGACGGCCGTCGGTAAGATTTGGGATATCTTTTCGGGCGTGGGCTTCGAAAACCGTGTGATGACCCGGTCCAACAGCGATGCCCTGGCCAAGACGCTGGGCGTACTGGCGCGTGAGGGTGATCGGCGTTTCGTTTTCGTGAACTTGGTTGACTTCGACTCACAGTTCGGACACCGGCGGGATGCCGCCGGGTACGCGCGGGCGCTCCAGGAACTGGATGCGTGGGTGCCAGAGGCGCTTCGGACCTGCGGATCGCAGGGCCAACTGTGGATCACCGCCGACCATGGGTGCGACCCCACGCGGCCTGGCTCTGACCATACGCGCGAAGACGTGCCGTGGCTGGTCGGCGGTGCAGGGGTGGTGCCCGGGCTGGGGCAACCGCGGGACACCCTGGCGGACATGGCGGCCACCTTGGCAGAGGTGTGGGGGATGCCCCCGCCGGCGGCGGGCACCTCCCGGTGGAAGGAGCTGACCCAGTGAGCGACTTTCGCGACGTGCTGAAGGCGGCACGGGGTTCCGGTGTCCTGGACGCCGCGCATTTCGAGGCGGTGGCTCGCGGCGCCGCCGACCGGACGATCCCGGACTATCAATTGGCCGCATGGCTGACCGCGATTTATACGCGGGGACTCTCGCCGGAGGAGACTCATGCGCTGACGATGGCCATGGCCCGCTCCGGGGGGCCGCTGGAACCGTCCCCGGGCGCGGTAGACAAGCATTCGACCGGGGGCGTGGGCGACAAGACCACGCTGGTGGTGGCACCGCTGGTGGCCAGCCTGGGCATTCCGGTGGCGAAAATGTCGGGTCGCGGCCTCGCCCACACGGGCGGTACCTTGGATAAGTTGGAGAGTATTCCTGGGTTTCGCGTGAACCTGTCACGGGCCGAGTGGGTGCGGGTGGTCGAGCGTGTGGGAGTGGCCGTGGCGGCGCAGAGTGCCGAGCTCGCCCCGGCCGATGGGCGCCTCTATGCGTTGCGGGATGCCACCGCGACGGTCGACAGCCCGGCGCTCATCGCGGCGTCCATCATGTCCAAGAAAATTGCGGGGGGAGCGCGCGCACTCGTGCTCGACGTGAAGGTTGGCCGCGGGTCGTTCAACCCCTCGGTGGCTGACGGGCGGCGTCTGGCGCACTTGATGCTGGGCGTGGCGTCGCGGGCCGGTATCCGCGCGGAGGCTCTCCTCACAAACATGGAGGAGCCTTTGGGCCAGGCCGTCGGCAACGCTGTCGAAGTGAATGAAGCCTGGGCCGCGCTGCGGGGCGCAGGGCCCGAGGACCTGCGCGCGGTGGTGCTGGCGGTGTCGGCGGCCATGGTGGCGCTGGCGCGCGGCGCCAAGGGGCCGGAGGCGACGGCCGCCGCGTTCACGGATGTGCGGGCGGCGCTGGACAGCGGGCGCGCCCAGGAGAAGTTTTGCGAGTGGGTCGCGGCACAGGGCGGCGACGTCCGGCAGGTGGAACGGGGCTTGCCGCTGGCGCCAGTCGCCGTCGTCTCCTGGGACGGAGAGAGCGGCGTGGTTTCGCGGGTGGACCCGCTCCAGATCGGGGGGGCCGCGATGGAAGTGGGTGCCGGCCGGCGGGTCGCGGCCGACAGCGTCAACCCCCGCGTCGGGGTGGAGGTGCTGGTGAAGGCGGGGGATCCGCTGCGGGCCGGTGCGCCGGTGGCGCGGGTGTATGCCGAGACGGCGTCGGATCGGGAACGCGCCGTTCGCCTGGTGCGCCGTGCGGTTGGGGTCGCCACCGCCCCCGCGCCCCGCCCGCCGGTCATCTGGGAAGCGGTGTCGACGCCGGATTAGGCGGAAGCGCCCCGGAGGATACTAGCGCCGACAAACCCAACGAGGGGGGTCGGCGTCATGGGCGAGTGGCGGGGGCTTTCAGGCATGGGGCGCATCCTGGCGGCGCTGATGGGGTGCGCGGTGCTGGGTGGCGGGCCGCTCGCGGCTGTGGCCAGGGCCGCGCCGCCCGCACCCGCCACGGAGGCCCGGGCGACCATTCTGGTGGACGGGCAAACAGGCCAGGTGCTGTCGGCGTATCGCGCCGACCGCCCCCTGCCGATGGCGTCGGTGACGAAGCTCATGACCTTGGTGCTGGCTTTCCGGTCGATCGCCCAGGGCCGCGTCCGCCTGTCCGATTGGGTGCCCGTCAGCGAGGAGGCTTATCGCACCGGGGGCAGCCAAATTTGGCTGGAGCCGGGTGAGCGCCTGACGCTCGCACAGATGCTCACGGCCATTGCCGTCGGGTCGGCCAACGACGCCTCGGTGGCGGTGGCGCAGTTTCTGTCCGGATCCACGGCCGCGTTTGTGGAGCGGATGAATCGGGAGGCCGTCCGCCTGCACATGGCCGGGACTCACTTCGATAATCCCCACGGGCTGCCATCGCTCCAGCACTACAGCACGGCGGCAGACTTGGCCCGCCTATCCGTCGCCGCCGTCAACACGCCCGGCCTCCTCCGGGTTACGTCGCAGTGGCAGAACCGTACGATTCGCAATGGCAGGGGGGGTACCCTTTGGCTCGTCAACCCGAACCGGCTGTTGCGTACATACGCCGGCACGGATGGCCTCAAGACGGGCTACACGCGTGCCGCGGGCTTCTGCCTCGTCGCGACGACGCTTCGGCAGGGCACCCGGCTCATTGCCGTTATTTTGGGCGCGCCCACATCGCGGGCGCGCTTCAGCGGGGCAGCCGCACTCCTGTCCTGGGGTTTCAGCCACTTTCAATCGGTGACCGTGGTCCGCTCGGGGCAGGCCTTGGGGGCGGTCCAAGTCCGCCGCGGGCGGGCGAACCAGGTGATCGCAGTGGCATCGCGGCGGGTGGTGCTCACGCGCCCTCGGGGGGCGGCTGGGGCACGGGTGCAAGTGTCGCTGCCGGGCACCATCGTGGCTCCCGTCGCGACGGGGCAGCGACTGGGCGTTGCAACCATCACCACGGCGGACGGGGTGAGGAGCCGGGTGCCCCTCGTGGCGGCATCCGGGGTCCCGGCGGTGGCGGTCCCCGAGCTGTTCTGGCGCTTCTTTCGATCGTTGCTGACAATGGGGGCATGAGCGACCCCGGCGGCGAGGGGGGCGCATCGCGCGGCGAGACGGTCCAGCGCCTTGCCGGGGTGGAGCGCCGGCTGGCCGCGCTGTCCGCTGACATTCGGCGGGAACTGGCGAAGCCCGAGTCCGAGCGGGCGTCGGCGGCGTCCGACGACAGCCAGCCGGCGGAGGGTGCCGCAGCGGTGTGTGGCTGGGAGATGGACCTCGCGCTGGTAAAGGGCCTGGACCGGCATCTGGCCGAGTCGCGGCGCGCCCTGGAAAAATGGGACGCGCGCACGTATGGTCGATGTGACCGCTGCGGCCAGGCGATTGCGTCGGAGCGTTTGGAGGCCCGCCCGGAATCGGTGTTGTGCCTGCGCTGCGCCGCAGCGGCCGATCGGGAAGGGTCTTGAGCGAAGGCGGCCGTGGCCGTGGATGCCGCAGCATTGCTCGTCGGCCGCTCGGGCGTCCAAACACCGCCGCGCCCCCCGGGCCTTATGTTGACGCGAGGGCGCCGCGCTTTGGAACCCTCCCCCCGCGGTACGGGCCGGCCTCGCGGTCGGTGGGACGGACGCCGAGCGTTACCGGACACTACCAGAAAGACGTCTCGGATGACTCGTGGCGGCGCGCCGCTTCATGCTATATTGGCGTCACTGGGCTCGACGCCCACGTCGGCCTGCGCAATTTTGGCTTCGACCAGCAGGAGGAAACATGGGTGGTGCGGAACGGCTGATACGCAGGGTCGGCCCGGGGCAGTGGGAGGTGGCTCCCACCGTGACCGGCATCCAGCTGGATTCCCGGGCGGTCAAGCCCGGCGACGTCTTTGTGGCCATTTTGGGACTGCACGAGGATGGGCACCAATATTTGGAGGATGCCGCCGCGCGGGGAGCGGTGGCCGCCGTGGTGGAGCGGCCGATGCCGTCGGCGCTTCCCACGCTGGTCGTGCCCTCGGCTCGCGTGGCCGCTGCCGAGCTCGCGGCGGCTCTGTACGGCCAGCCGGGCCGCCAACTGATGGTTAGCGGCGTCACCGGGACGAACGGGAAAACGTCGGTCGTGTATTGGCTCCGGCAGCTGCTTGAGGGATACGGCTTTGGTGCCGGCATGCTGTCGAGCGTGCGCAACGTGACCGGCCGGGATCGGGAGGACGACGCGTGGCTCACCACGCCGGATGCGCCGGACGTGCAGGCGGCGCTGGCCGAGATGGTGTCCCACGGACTGGGGCGGGCCGTATTGGAAGTGTCGTCGCATGGACTGGTGCAGCACCGCGTCGATGCTATCGGCTTCTCAGTAGCGGTGCTGACCAACATCACCCGCGAACACCTGGATTATCACGGCACGATGGAGCACTACGTGGCCGCCAAAGCACGGCTGTTCACGGATCTGCTGAACGATGACGGCGTCGCGGTGCTGAACGCGGACGATCCCCACGCCATTGAACTAGCCCCCGCGATTGCCGCGCGCGTGCTCACCTACGGCATCATGCGAGGCGACGTGAGGGCTCGCATCGAGCACGAGGCTCCGCAGTCCACGGCGGTGACCGTGTTTGTCGCCGGGGCGCCGGGGGTGCCCGTCACGGTGCCGTTCCCTGGCCGCTACAATGTGTACAACACACTGGCCGCCGTGGCGGCCGCCATGGTTCAAGGGGTCCCCCCCGAGGCCGCGTTAGCTCAGGTGACTCGTCTGGAGGAAGTGCCCGGGCGACTGCAGCTCGTGTCAGAAGCCGGGGCGGTCCGGGTGATGGTGGACTATGCCCACACTCCGGACGGCTTGGAGCAGGTGCTCCACACGGTGCGCCGCCTGGCGGATCCCACGGGGCGCGTGTGGCTGGTGTTTGGCGCCCGCGGAGGGCGCGACCGCGGCAAGCGTCCGCTGATGGGGCGCATCGCGGGGCGGCTGGCGGATCGGGTCGTGCTGACGGCCGACAGCCCCAACGAAGAGGAGCCGGGCGCCATTGCGGAGGAACTGGCCCAGGGGCTGCGGGCCGTCGGGTGCCGCCCGTACGTAGTCGAGCTGGACCGGACGGAGGCCATTCGCACGGCGGTGCTGGCAGCCACGGCCGGCGACGTGGTGCTGATCACGGGCCGGGGCCCGGAGCGTGAGCAGGTGATGGGGGATCGGCGCATCCCGTTGGACGACCGCGAGGTGGTGCGCCGCGTGGTGGCCGAGGGCTCCAGGCCGGTAGCACCGTGATGGCCGAGTCGGCGCCCATGCCGGTCACCGTGGTGGTGCCCGTGTACAACAGCCGCGACACGGTGGTTGGCGCGATTCGCTCCGCGCTCGGCCAGGTGCCCCCACCGGCTGAAGTGCTGGTGGTGGACGATGGATCTACCGATGGCAGCGCCGCCGCCGTGCGCCAGGCGTTTGCCGCCGAGCCGTCCGTCCGGGTGCTTCAGCAAGAAAATACCGGACCCAGCCGGGCCCGCAACCGCGGGATTGCCGAGGCGTCACAGCCCCTCCTGGCGTTTTTGGATGCCGACGACGAGTGGTTGCCGGACAAGCTCGCGCTTCAGGACCATGTGCTGGCCGGCGAGTCGGCCGTCGGCCTGGTGGCGTGCGACTGGGTCCGTGAGCGGCCGCACGACGGCGGGACGGGAGGGCGCGCGACGGCGCCCTGGTCGCGGCTCACCTACCGCGACTGCTTGGTGCTGAATCGGTTTCAAACGTCCACCGTGTTGATGCGGACCGCGCTGGCTCGCGCGTTGGGCGGGTTCGACGCGGCGGTCGATGGGGCGGAGGATTGGGACCTCTGGGTGAGAGTGGCCCAGGTGGCAGATGTGGTCAAGGTGAACCGGCCGCTGGTGGTATACCGAGACGTGGCGACCGGATATAGCAAGGACGTGTGGCGCGTGTATCAGACGATGCACGGCCTCTTGGACAAGCATCGCGCTGCGGCGCCGCCGGGGTTTAGCACGATTGAGGCGTGGCACCATTTGCGGTTTTTCGTCGCACTGCGCTTGATGGGAGATCGCGCACATGCGCGGGCGGCGCTGGGCGAAGCGTTGGCGCCCCGGCTTGTGTGGCGAGTGCCCGCAGCCACGCTGGCGTATCTGTTGCCGTTTTTGGTGCGGCGTTGGTTGCGGCGGGCCTGACGCGGGACGTCGGAAAAAAGTTGCGCCGGGGTGTTGCATCCGGCGTGGTGGGGGCGTAAGATAACGATCGCTGTCCGAGCGGCGGGGGACTGCCGGGAGGCGCGGACCTTGACAACTGAATCGGAGCAGGTAGACGAACTTCGGTAGCGAAAAGTCAGCG
>JAKARZ010000089.1 GCA_021828405.1 Bacillota bacterium | reverse complement strand
GATCTCAATAGGCGGCTGAAGTTCGTGGTGAATCAGGCCCGGTGCTTGATTCTCCCGGACGTGCACATCCCCAATTTGGCCTCCAAGACGCTCGCCCAGACCACGCAGCGTCTCCGCCAAGACTGGACCGCAGTCTACGGGCACCCGGTCCTCGTGGCGGAAACCTTCGTGGACCCCACCCGGTTCGCCGGGACGAGCTATCGGGCGGCGGGATGGGAGTACCTCGGCCTGACGCGCGGCTTCGCGCGCCACCATCGCCACTATGTCGCGCACGGCCAGCCCAAACAGGTGTGGGTCCGGCCCCTGGGGCCGGACGGGGCGGCCCCTGGGGCCCCATGCCTCACGCCGGCCCTGAGGGGAGGGACTCCAACCATGCTCGATGTCAACACCTTGAATGGGACCGGCCCCGACGGGCTGCGCCCGCGCTTGGCGGCCCTCCCGGACCCGCGCCATCGGCGCGGGATCCGCCACCGCCTGGACCACGTCCTGCTGCTCGCGTTGGCGGCCGTGTTGGCGGGCCAGCGCCATTCTGTGGCGATCAGCGATGGGATTCACGACCTGGACCCCGCAGCGCGCCGCCGCTTCGGGTGTCCGCGCGGGGGCGACACGTACCAGGTGCCGAGCGAACCCACGCTGCGCCGCGTCTTGCAGCAGGTCGATCCGGAGGCCGTCGATGCCATCCTCAGCGCGTGGTTGGACACGGAAACGCGCCGGGTGGGGGACGTCCTCGCCATCGACGGCAAAAGCTTACGAGGCTCGGCCCACGGGGCGCGGACGCGCCCCGTCCCTCGCTTGGCCGGGATAGTCCATCGCCCGGGCCACTCCTCGGGCCAGGGGACGTCGACGTGAAAACCCATGAGATCCCCCGGTTGCGCGACTTATTGGCGCCGCTGGCCATGACCGGGCCCATCGTCACCCCCGACGCGCTCCCTACGCAAACCTCCACGGCGCGGTTCCTCGTCGAGGAGAAACCCGCGCATGATGTGATGGAAGTCACAGGGAACCACCCCACGCTGCCGGAGGCCTGCGCCGCCCTCGGTCTCGAGGATTTTTCCCCCGCCGGCCCACACGGTCGATCGGGGCCACGGGCGGATCGCAACGCGCACAGTGCGCACGACGACCGTCCTGAATGCCGAGCTCGCCTGGCCGCCTCGGGGCCAAGTATTTCGGATTGACCGCCAGGTCACCGCGTTAGACGGATCCCACCCCCGCATCGAGGTGGTGTTCGGCCTCACCGACCTCGCCCCCGCCGAGGCCACCGCGGCCCCACGGGGGGCATGGGTCCGCGGGCTTGGGGCATCGAAAGTCAGTTGCACGGGGAACGGGACGGGGTGTCCGACGAGGACCGGTCGCAAATTCGCACAGGCCATGGCCCGCGAGTCATGGCGAGCTTGCGGAACACCGCGCTGAGCCTCCTCCACCGGTTGCAGATCCCCAATCTCCCACGCGCGGGGAACTACCTCAAGCGCCACCCGGACCACGTCGCCTCCGCCCTCCTCGGCGTCTAGCGCCGGCGGGCCCGAGCCATCGCGGCCACAGACCCGGGCGTCCGCCCGGGGTCGAGCCCTGCCGCCCGATAGCCCGAAGAGGTCTCCGTGCCGCTCCCACACGGCACGGCTCGCCCTCAGCGGATCCTCCTCGCTTCGTTCCGTGCCTCCCGTCGTCGTATTCCGCTGCAAACCGGCTAAGACTTTGCCGTTACCGTGGATGCTTCTCCATGACAGCTTGACTTGGACCGGCCGCGCGCTTATCATAAGCGGTATGCAGAGAATAACGATCAGCCTTCCAAGGCAGTTGGCGGAAACGGTCAAACGCGAAGCGCGACGTCAGCGCCTCCCGGTTTCGGAGATTGTGCGCCAGTCTCTTTCGGCGCGCTTTGAGGACGCTGATAGCAAGCCCCGGACGCTTCGCTTCGCCGGCATCGGACGAAGCCACTGCCCAGACACGTCTGACCGCGTGGAAGGAATCCTGGCTCAAGAGTGGGCCACGCCATCCTGGGAAAAGCACGACAAATGATTTGCGTGGTTGATGCCGGGCCGCTATACGCGGCGGCCGACATCGATGATAGGCGTCACGCTGCGTCAGTGGAGGCGCTGACCGCGCGGGGCCTTGTCCTCGTTATTCCCGCGCTGGTCGTTGCCGAGGTCACGTACTTGATCGGCCAGCGGCTGGGAGCAGATGCTGAGGCTACCTTCCTTGAATCACTGCAAGATTATGAGGTCGAGGCCCCTCTTCCCGAGGAGTGGGCACGCATCGCGGAATTGGCCAGACAGTATCGCGAGTTCCCATTGGGGGGAACCGATGCCTCGATCATCGCCCTCGCTGAACGCCTGGACACGCCGCTGATAGCCACACTGGACCGCCGGCACTTTCAAGCTGTCCGCCCGAAGCATTGCCCCGCTTTCGAACTCATACCGAACGTATTGTAGAAGACTGCCGCCGTCGGGCGGCGTCACGGAGCGACGCCCCCCAGCCAGGGTTTGCGGGCAGCGCAGCCACCCGCACGCGCATCACACGGCGCCGCGCATCCGGTGCCGAAGTGCGCTGCCCAACGGCTGGTTCAGCGACTACCTCGGAATGGCTCTACGAGAGGGAAGGGCATTCGGGCATCGCTTCCTTCCCGATGTTGTCGACTGGCGCGGGGGGACCGAGGTCCCCCACGCACCACAGAATCATCGCGGTAGCGGTGGCCCGCCCTCATGGGGGATGTTGAGCTCGTCACGGTGCTACCCACGCGGCCACTCATCGAACTGTCACCAACAGTGCCACAATTAGGTGGTGCGCCGGAGGCTCAATCTGCGCGTCGTGCTGTACGGCGTCAGGGAGCTGGAAGAGCGGGCCGGATATCTGCTGGCGGTCGCACGGCAAATCTCCGACACGCTGGTGGTGGCGCTGTCCTGCGGGGACGAGCCCGCGTCCCGGGGGTGGGATTGTCGCGGGAGCCCGATGACGCGGGGCGCGCCTGGATCCCGCCGCGCACCTGCCTGCGTCGAGGCGCGATGCGCTCACAAGCGCGGGCTCCGGGGTGTGGCTGGCCGCCCAGGACGCCTGTGCTGGCCTCGCCGCCAAGAAAGCCATGACTCGTGCTTCGCCCCTACCCCCGACCGGGAGCCACCCCTGGTCAAATCCCGGGGAGGAGATCGGGGCCCCGGGTCGGCAACGTGGATGAACGGGCCATGCTGACCCAACGCGCACATCCTGGCCGGGCCATGAAGCTGGTGGCCCATCACAGCGGCGAGGCTCATCTGCTTGGCGATGTCCGCCTGCCCCCCTATCGACTGTTGGTCGACGGCGGTGGTGGGCATTGGGAGCCGGCAGAGCTGGCGCGGCGCTTTGACTGGCCGTCCGGGATCCCCGCATGTCCTGACGGCCGCATCGCTGGTGCGCGGCAGAGGGCGCGCATTCGCGGCGGCGCCGAGTCCGCACGTGCCCGTCCTGCTGGGTTCTTGTCCACGGCCTCGTCATAGTTGCCGAAACGCTGGATAGGTGGGAATGGTCGATCCCTCTGGACTTTTGTGCGGCCGTCTGGTAGGGTAGCGGCCTGCATACCGACACGCCGACGATTCGAGGACGGGTCGTCCCCCAGTGGGCCACGGCCCTGGAGGTGCGTTGGGTGCGCCCCGCCGAACGGG
>JAKARZ010000037.1 GCA_021828405.1 Bacillota bacterium | reverse complement strand
CTAGTCATGGCGCTCCCCTGTGGCGGGGTCACGGTGACCGCACTCCCCGTGGATCGTCAGTTGCGTCTCGGGCGGACGGGCGGGAGGCAACGGCCGCAGGCCCGTCTCGGCCGTGCCACCCCCGGGATGTTCTTCGCCTTCGGCTTCCATCGGCAGGCCCCACGCGCCATGGCGCAGCATCAGCGCGATCAAGGCGTAGTTCATGAGGTCACGCCACGTGTCTTCGACGGTCTCCCAGTCGGGATCGGCGCCCGTCGCGGTCAGGTGCTTGAGCCGCTCCAACTTGTCGCTGGCGCGCACCAAGACGCCCAGTTCGCCAAAGACCTCAATGTTTTTCGAGCCATAGGCCACCTGCTTGCTGACCATCAGCGCGCGGGCTTGCGCCCATTCCGCGTCCAGGGCACGCTCGAACGTCGGCCGCGGCCCCTGTTGCGGGCCGGGCTCGCGGGCGATGGATTGGGGCATGCCATCCCTCCTGCCCTTACGCTCTCACGAGCACGCGCGGGCAGTAGAACATTTCCCCGACATTTTTTCGCGGCGCTACGCCCACCACGCCAATTGCGGCCGATGGCGCCGGTCCGGCCGCACCACCAGCGCGTGCGTGCCCAGCCCGTAGCGGCGGCACCACCGGCGCAAGGTTTGGACCGTCACGCCGTGCAACTCGGCCGCCGCCGTGAGACTCGGCGCCTGCGCCAGCCACGCCGTCAGCGTCGCACGCGGATCCGCGCCTGGCGGCAGCTTCAGCGGACGCGCCTGGCGGCAGGCCCACGAACAGTAGCAGCGGTTCATCCGCGCCTGGCGGCGCTCGCAGTAGCGGATCGGCGCGCCACAGGTGCGGCACATGATCGGCTCCTTCCTCCGGCTAAGCCGGGATCACGACACCCACTCTTCGCTGTCCTTGAACTTGGGGTTGATGATTTTGAGCAACAAGGGGAACCCCGCCGTGCTGAATCGCGGGACGGCTGGCGAGATCACGATGCCCTCGCGAATCCCCGTTTGGTAGCCCGACACCGCCTCGGTGCCCTTCGCCCAGTCCGCCAATCCTTCGCTGTACGGTCCGCGGTACAGCACTGGCACCCACAACGCGGCCAACGCCGGATCCACACCCGGATCGTGATGGTCATACGTCCAGTCGCCGTCGAGTCCGAACGCAAACACACGCAACGTCGGCTCGATGGCTCCGTAGCGAAACGCCGCCCCTTGGCATGGAAACGCCTCGCCAATCACTTGCACGGATTGGCCCGGGTAGGCGCGGTCCAGGATCCCCCATAGGTCGACCGCCGCCGCCGCGCGCCAATACAGGTTCGCCGCGCTGAATTGAAGGGCCAGCCCCCGCGCGCTTAGACCCTTTGACGCCACTTGACGGGTGCCGTCCGCAGACCGCACACAGTTCACCTGGGAGCCATGGATCTTTTCTGTGACCAGCACAGGCTCGCCGGGCGCAAATTCCCCGGCGTACAGCCGGAACGTCTCCACGTCATGAGCGCGCCACCACGCGGGGGCATCCAGCCGTTCCACGTCACCGGCCAAGCTCGCGGGGATGGGCGGCTCGTAGCGTGCCAACCCCAATGCCTCGGCGAGGTTGACGCCTTGGGGAATGTCCGCCACCGTAGGCCAGCGGCCCGTCACACAGACCCAGGCAGGATCCAACGTGACACCCTCCGACCACTCCCCGCGCAAGCGGATCCGCCCTACGCGGTCATGGTTCGCCCCGACAAGGTACGAGACGCCGGTGTCGGCGTTGACATAGTGATCCCGGAGCATGTCCGGGATGATGGTCCGCTGGGGCGCAAACACCACCACATCGCCGGCGCGATAGGTGCCTTTCTGCACCACCAGTCCATAGGGGCCCACTTTGGCAATTTCCAGCCGGTCCGCATTGGGGTGCGGCAGGATCGTAATGGGGGCGGCGATAATGCTCCACTCGGCCATGGATGATCCCTCCTTCAGTTCAGCTAAGCCGGACGCCACGAAAACACGCTGACAGAGGTCGGCAACGCGCCCAGACTCGCCATCACGGCAACTCATCCGCCACGGCGGTTAGTGCCCCCACCAGTCGCCAATACGAATCCCAAGGGTCGCCCACGTCGCCCGTGCGCTCAGTCCAGAACACCGCCGCATTCAGCGGGATGAGGCCGTAGCTATACCTGTTCTGCGGGCGCGTGGGGACTTGGGGCACCGTGGATGCTTCGTACCACCGGACGAGCGCGACACCTTCCGTAGCCATCCAGCGTCGCCGCACGCGCCAGCGGTGCCAGTGCACCCAGTGCGCCACCACCCACGCGAGACCGTCCAGCACACGGTTCACCGCCTCCCCTCCTTTCGCAAAGCCCGCGCTATCAGCCCCAACAGCCCCGCCTCCGTGGCGCACATAGCCGCCGCGAGCCACCACTCCCTCTCCCCGGTGGCCACCGCCTTCCATCCGTACATCGCCGCCGCGCATCGCGGTCGCTCATGGCAACACGCCTCCCGTCTTCGGACTCAGCAAGCCGCCGGGGTAGATCCACGCCAGCCACGCGGGCGGCATCCAGCCGGCCAGCCCGTGAGCGAGGTACCCCAGCACCCAGGCCAGCACCACCAGCACGAACACCAGGGCCGCTGCCTGGACCAAGTAACCCGCGTCGGCCATCCACTGCTTCACGACGAGCCGCCTCCTTCGTCGTCCCCTGCGCCGCCCAGCTCGCCGCCCGCCAGGAATACGCACTGTCCCACTTGGCCGGGCACATCCCACCACGCCGTCGCGTAGCCAGGCGCCACCGTCAGCCGTCCGCGCCCCACCTGCGCCACCCAGCCCGTCTCGGTGGTCGTGAGGGTCACGGCCGACCCCGGCACATCCAGGGTGCGGGCCACCACCCGGCGCACGGCAGCCTCTGTCAGCGGGCGGCGTACCACGTACCGCCCACACGCGGGCCACCCGGCGCGATGGTCCGTGCGCTCGCTGGACGACACCCCTCGCCGTGCGCACTTCAGGTGTTCGTCGCGCGCGCCGCCGCGCACCAAGCTCACGCAGGTCGAGCAGGTCGCGCCGTCGGGGCCGTGGCCATAGACCACCACGCAGGGGTTGGGGTCCGTCAGGTTCGGCGTCCGATGGCGCGGCGGCGGGGGTGGGGGCGGCCCGACGGGCCGGTCAAAGCCGTCCAAGGTCGTTTGCACGACGTGCCGCTCACTCGGCATCGCGCACCTCCCCCGCGAGTCTCAGCGCCTCGGCCGCCACGAGGGCGCCCGACTCCGAGGGGCACGACACGTCCAAGACGGCCTGCAGGGCGGCCCGTAGCCGCCGTACCTCGTCGATGAGCGCGGGGAGGGCCGTCGTCGCCGTCTCTGCCAACGCCATCGCCGCCTCTTGACTGACCTCGGTAATGCCAGCCGCCGCCAGCGCCGCCTCGTCCACCAACGGCGGCCATCCGTCTACGTCGGCCGGCTCCGTCGGCGGTGGCGTGGTGTACCACGAGGGAAACACCCCCTCATTAAATATCCACCCGACGTGCCACGGCCCGGGCGGCAGCTTGGACGCCGTCGCTACCCAGAGCGCCATCTCCGCGTCAGTCATTGCCATCGCGCACCGTCCTTTCTTCCGCACTCAGACCGGCCTCGCCTGCGCCCGCCGTTCGCGGGCCGCCTCCCACGCGTCCAGGGCCGTCGCGACCATCGCCGCGTAGCGGTCCTCGCCCCACCAACGGCGCCGCCGCAACGTGGCCGCGTCCGTCGCCTCGGGCCACCACTCTCCTTCCAGGCCGCGGCAAGAACAGTGAGCGGCATCCACAATCCACAGGCGATCCCCGACCGCGCCGATCACCACCGCAAAGCCCTCGTAGGAATCTGTCCGATACCACGCCACCAGCACCCGCCCGCGAATGGCGCGCGGCGCAATACCAAAGTCCCTCGCGATGTCCGCCCGGGACGCCCAATCGCCGCCGTAAATCGGCCTACTCGCCATCGCGAACATCCTCTCCATCGCGCACATCCATCCCCTTCAGCACTCGGCACGCCATAGCGGCCATATGATTCACGGCATCGTCGTACCCCTCATCATAGGCCGCCCTCACGGGCGTGGGGTCCGACTCGCCCAGCAACAAGGTGCCGACCTCCACCGCCCAATCGGCCAATGCCGCCCGCAGGCGGGCTACCTCAGACACCAGCCCCGGCAACCGCATGCGGGCGTACCACGCTAGGCGCACCAGGTCCGGCCAGTCCACGCCGGGAGCCTCGGCGGGCGACTCAGGGCGCCAACGCCACTCCGTCTCATCGTTATCGCCCCCGTCGTCCACGGGGCACGGGTCCCACTCGGGCGGCACGCGAACATTCTCCGGCACGGACCCGGCGCTTGGATCGTCGGGATCCGGAGGGACCAGCACACAAAACAAGCCCCACTCGCCATCACTGGCGGCCCACCACGGCGGGGGCGGAGTGGTCTCGATCCACCGCGCCAAGGCTTCGTCGGTTAGCGGATCGCACTCCTCACTCGCCATCGCGCACCTCCCTTGCCAGCAGGGCGTCCCAGGCCGTGGCCAGCGCGGCGGCGGCCGAGGGGCCGTATACTTGAGCTACCCACCCCATGACGGTGGCGCCCCATCTCCCCGGCGTCGTGCTGCCGCCGTAGCCGAACAGCACTAGATGCCGACGATCCTCGCGGCACTCGGCGGCCTCCCACCGCTCCCACCGCCGCCACAGGATGGCCGGGTCGTCCCAGTCCACGGGGCGTCGCTCCACCACCAGAGCTTGTCCGCAACGCCAGCACCGATAGTCCATGTCCACGATGCTGGAATAGGGGGCTTCGACCTTGCCGTGTTCCGGGCACCTGTAGGAGCCCTCGATCTCCCATACCGCCTCACCCAGCGCCGCTTCGAGCGCCGCACTCAGCCGCGCGTGCAGGGTCGCGCGGTCGTCGCTTGCCTCAGTTGCCATCGGTGTTCGCCTCCTCGCGGTCGTGCTGCCAGAGGTCCCATACCGCGACGGGATCCACGTCATCGCGCCACTCTGTGGCGGCGTACCATGCCGCCATCGCCCGCGCCTCGCGCTCCGCGATCCCACACGGCGTCACAAACCGCTCCTCCCTCCGCCAATCCCCCAGCGCGAGGACCGCGTAGCCATAGCTCCCCTGACCGTCGGTGCCCACCAGGTTCACGACCACTACTGCGTCAGTCGCATTCGGCTTCATCAGAACCCTCCTTCGTCGTGCCGCCGTGGGCCGTCACCCACGCCCGCAAAGCCGCTACACTCGCCGTCGGCGTCGTCACCGTCACCGTCGTCGTCGCGGGCGGCATGTACAGGCAGTCCAAGCACCGCCAGTCCGTCGCCGTATACGCGAGGCGCCGGTTGTGCTCGCACGTGACCGGATCGATCGTCGCGCTCATTGACAGCCCTCCTCCGGTTCCGTCCAGTCCGCCACCGTGGCCCACCGGCCCTCCTGCCAGCCCACCGCGCGCACCGGCGCCCAGCACTCGCGCCAGAAGTCGGCATAGCGCGCGGCAGGATACCTCATGCGAATCCGCGTCCACGCCGCCGCCCGCAAGACGCCTTCGTCCCACTGCTCGCCCGGCGCCGCGTGCAGAAACGCCGCGGCCATCGCGCGCCGCACCACGTTGTACGCGGCCCGCGCATCGTGGCGTGTCATCACCACCTCGCGCAGGATGAGCCCATTGCCCGCCAGCACGACGGCCAGCGCCAATCCCCACACGACCGTCATGGCGTCTCCTCCTCGGTGGGTGTCCGCGCCTCCCAGTCCTCCGTCGCCAGGTGCGCCCGCACCCAATGCGTGAGCGCCATGCCGTCCTCTGTCCGCGTCACGTCCTGCTGCCGGGCGTCAATGACCGTCAACACCACCCAGCCCGCGCGCGTGGATTTGACGGCAAACAACCACGGGCCGACTTGATACACCCACAAGTGCGGCACGTGCCCGATGAAGTACGCACGGGCAAACGCGCCTTCGGCCGTCCAGCCGGTCTCGGCCAAGCCGCCGCGCTCGCACCACCGCTCAATGGCGTGCTGGGACACGGTGGCCTGATGCGGCCACGCCGGGCGCGTCACACGGCGCCGCTTCAGCGGGCGGCTCATGATGCCGCCTGCCGGTCCAGCCACTCGCGCGCCAGCGTGCGCCACGCCCCCGAGGCGCGCAGGCCACGCAACAGCGGCTCGACGCCCCCCACGGGCATCGGCACGGTGGCGATCAGGGCCAGGAACAGGCGCCGGTCCTCGGGCGTGTCCTGCGCGGGCGGGGTGATCCGCGGGGTCCGCATGCGCACCGGCCGCCACGTCAGCGCGTCGACGGCCACCCCGCGGGCGCGCAGGACGGATCGATGGCCCACGATGGCGTCGGGCGTGCGGTCCAGTCGCGACGCCAAGTCATCCAGCGTCTCCCCCGCCGCGGGGTGCGCCACGGCCATATCGTCTGCCGCCGTCCACCGCCGCCACGTCATGACCGCACCCCCCACACGCCCCGATGCCGCGGCGCGCCCCCCACGCGCACGACGCCCCAGCGATCCAGCCACGCGGTGAACGCCTGCCGATGCACACCGGCCAGCGCCGCCGCGGTATCCAGCGACCGCCCCGCGACGAGCCCCAGCAGGTACGCCCGGACGTCGGTCGCGCCCGCTTCCGCCGCCGCCTGCGCTAGCTTGGGGGGCACGGCGTGGTAGCACGTGCGTGAGCAGTACCGGGCGCGCGCACGGGCGGCGTTGCGGCCCGCCGTGGCCAACGGGATGCCGCAGGCGCGGCAGATGCGCGTCACGACGCCCCCTCCGTGGGGTCCACAAGACGCGTCGGCCCCGGATCCCAACGCAGCTGCACTTTGCCCAAGCTGCCCTCCCGGTGCTTGAGGACGTACACCCAGCGGTCGGAGTCCGGGTCCTCGCGGTCCACGCGATCCAGCGCCCAAACGCTGTCAGCGCTCTTTTCGATGCCCGACGACCACCCCAAGTTGCTCAACGTCGGCTGCTGCTGGGCGTCCGCCTGGCGATTCAGCTGGTCAACCGCGATGATCGCCACGTGATAGCGCACGGCCGCCGCTTTCATCTCGGCCGTCAGCTGGGCCAGTTCCACGGTGACATGCTCCCGCGCGCGCCGATCCAGCGGGATCAGCTCCAGGTGGTCGATGACCACGAGCGCCACGCCATGTTGTTGCGCCAGTTGCCCGATCCGCGCGGCCACCGCCGGCCACGACGGCCGCTCGCCGCCCCGCCACCACCACATGGGCCAGTCGCGCATAGTCTCCAAGGCATCGCGCACGATTTCAGGGTGCGGATCGCGCCCCTGCAGCAACCGGTAGCGGTCACGCCCCGTCTTCTGCGTCGCAAGTTGCACCACGAGACGGGCCGGATCCACCTCGTACGACACGTACAGGGTCGGCTGCCCCGTCTGGGCGGCGTGCCCCGCGATTTGCACGGCCATGGTGCTCTTCCCGACGCTCGTCCGCGCCGCCAGCACCAGCAGGTCCCCGCGCCGAATGCCGCCGCCAATGGCGTCCAGCGACCGCCACGGCGTATAAATCGGCCGTTCACGCGGGTCCATGGCCCGCCGCACCACCTCTTGCGCGCCGTCCACGACGGGCGCCTGGGGGCTCACCGGCAACAGCCGCGCCACCTGCTCCGCCTCGGCCACCGTGGCCAGCCACGCCTGCAGGTCCGTCAGCGCCGCGTGGCCATCCTCGGCGGCGTCCAACCGCGTCAGCGCGTGTTCCAGCGCCACCCGGAGTCGCCGCTGCAAGGCGTGGTCACGCACCAAGTCCGCGTAGTGGCCGATATGGGCCGCTGTCGGCACGCGATCCACCAGGTCCATCAGCCAGGGCAGGCCGCCCAGGGCTTCCAGGTGGCCGTTCGGTCGCAACTCTTGTGCCACGCTGACCACGTCCACGGGGGTCTCGGACTCGACTAGGCGCGCAATGACGCCGAATACCTCGCGCGCCGCCGGGGCGGCGAGGTCGTCGGCGGCGAGGATGGCCACGCCGGGATCCCGCAATCGATCCGGGTCCACCAACAGCGCGCCGATCAGCGCCCACTCCGCCTCGCGCTCAGCCGTCGTTGCCATGGTCGGCCACCTCCTCGGGTCTATCGGCAAGGTCCGCGTATCGGCTCGTTTTGGCGTCCGGCAGCTTCATGACGGCGGCGGCGGCGGGCGAGGCACGGGCATCCCGGCGCGTTTTGTCGCGCTGGCGCTCCGCCTCGCAAGCGTCCCAGGCTTCGCGCGTGATCGCGCCACGCTTCACCGCCCCGTTGAGGACGCCCTGAACGTAGCGCAGGGTCTTCACGCCGTGGTCGTGCGCTTCGCGGAGCGCCAGTTCGATCACGTCCATGGTGACGGCGGGCGTGCCGCGGCCCGCATCGGGCTCCAAGTAGGCCAGCAGATCATCGCGCGTCGTTTTCGTGAGCGTGCCGCCGATGTTGGCGAACCACGCCTCATCCAGCCGCTGCAGCGGCGTCCGGGTGTCTACACGCGCGCGCGCGCGGGTGGTGGTGGTTCTGGGATCCGGATCTCCTGTTCCATGCTCACTGCTTACTGATCCCTGCTTGGTAGTAGCCGGTTCGTAAGCGCCGCGTACCCCCTGTCGTTCATCGTTCGTACCATCGGTCGATGCACGACCGATGAACGGCGGCTCATCGGTCGATGCACCGCCGCGCTTCTTCCGATGACTGACCGACTCGCGCGCCTTATCGCTACGATCCAGCGCGTTCTCCCACTCCTCGCGCAGGCGCATGGACACCAGCCGGCCGTCCTCAATCACGAAGACCGGCGTGGGTCCGTCAACGAGTTCCGCGCGTAGCTCCAGCCATTCCGGCAAAGTGATCCCAAGAGCGCGAGCAATGCCGGGGTCGTAGTCTAGCACCCCAAATGGTTTTTCCGTGGACGCTTCCGACCACATGAGGCACAGCAACTCGATGTGCGCGCCCTTGGCGGCGAGCGACTTGTAACGGTTGGCTGCGTCGTTCATCCATGCGCCCGGATAGAAATCAAAACGCGGGTATTTCATTGGACACCATCCGCCGACGGCGTACGGTCCCCCCTACGGATCAGGCGCCCAGTTAACTCATGGAGCGTCATATGAACGTCCGGTCTCACGCGGGCGTCTGCTCCGTGCTGGGCTTTCAAAAAATCTGCGCGCGAAACCACGTCGGAGAGAGCGATCTTTCCGTCGGCCGCGCACCACTGCATACATTTCAGAGTCCCGTACATCGCGAGAGACAGAAGGCGCTCGTCAAAACTGGATGCCACGATGGTTGCGCGCACGTTCTCCAAGAGGCCGCTCTCGGCATCGCAGTATATGAGTCCGACGTTTTTATACCAATCGAAGTCGTCTTTCTGAGCGTAGATCTCCTGCGCCAGCAGATGACTTATGTCGCGTCGATGCCTCTCGACCTGCTCAAATACATCCGGCCCGGCGTGACCCCACTTCACCTCAACCACATCAATCCCAATTTCGTAGGCAACGAGAAGGTCGGCGCGACCATGCGGCACCGCGACTTGGCGGTGAACAAGGAGCGGCGGAAAAGGGTTGGCTATGCGTCCCCTGTTTCCAAATAGCACCCGGAATTCTGATTCCAGCACATCCTCCAATTCGCGCTCGCTCCGGGGCGCTCGTTCGCATGGCGCCTCTGCCGGATCCCATATGCTCAGCGGGTTCCCGTTTCGCTTCATCCCTCTGCGCCCCCTGTTGTCCATATCGCATCCGTTCGTCTTCCGCCGCCGTCGCATCCGGCCACCAGCCCTCCGCGCCGCACGCTTGACACGTCCACACCCATCCATCGCGCTCGACCCACCAGCGCACCACCCGGTGCTCACACATGGGGCGCCTGGCGCGGATCGCGCGCGGACTCCCGCTGAGCCATTCGGCGCGCCTTCGCCGCCGCCGCTTCGGCGACCCGCACCGCTGCCGTGTCGGCCGCCGTCGCTCGGCGGCGCGCGGCACGGCGCCGGGCCCGAGCCAACCGGTGTAGCGCCACCGAGTAGCGCTGCAGGGCCGTGTAGCGCGTCATGAGGGGCCGCCCCCCCGCAGGGGCGATGGTGGCTCCCGCAGCCCCAACTCACGCCGCAGGGCGGCGAGCGCGGCCTGGGCCGCCACGCGCTCCGCATCCGTGGCCGCCGCGTACACGGCGCCCAGGGCATCCGCCAGTCGTCGCACGGGGTGCGTGGGCGGCCGCTTGGGGCGCCTCATGGCCGCGCCTCCGCTTGAGCGCGCGCCTCATACCGGGCCAGCGCCTCGGCGCCCTCGGCGGTCAGGTGGGCGCCTTGCACCAGCCAGCCGCGGTCGAAGCACGCGGCCCCGGTTCCGGAACCCAAGCCGCCGCGTCTCCCGGGACACCGCAACTGCGCGAGGCGGTTCTCCCTCACCGCGGCCAATAGCGCCGCCTGCGCCGCCGTCGGCATGTCCTGCGGGCTCACTGGACGCCCTCCCGCACGGCTGCCGCCGCCGCAGGCGGGGCCGCTAGCCGGACGACGGACCACATGCGCACGGCACCGGTCATCCGCTGGCCGTGCATGGCAATCTGATGCGTGAGCGCCACCGACTGCCGCATGAGGCACCCACAGACGGGACAGTGCCAGAGGCGGACGGCCCGCACGGCGCTGCCGGGCGCTAGTGTCATGACATCGCCTCCTCATGGATCCCCGAGAGCTCATCTTCGCGATGAAGCGTGGAACGCGGCACGCGGGCACGCCGCGCGTCGGCGATGGTGTGGAACCGCGTGCCATCTGGCGCGATCCACTGAGCGCGCACGTGGCATTGCCGGCACCGGCCGTTGTCCCAGGTGTGCACGGGATCGGGGTGCGGTTGCGGGCATCCGTGTTCGTGGTTTTGCCAGCAGCACACGTCGTGCCGCACGGGCCCGTACGTGGGAAGCCGCTTGAAATCGTGGAGGGCGCCGCAGGGCCGGCAGCGCCCGTCCCCGTGGCACCCCGGCCACATGCGCGCTGCGTCGCCGCTCATGCCGCACCTCCTTTCGCGTGTGACTGCCGCCGCCGCGCCACCAGCGCGTTGAGCCGTGCTTCGGCCGCCGTCAGTTCCAGCGCCGCCGCATCGCGCAGGTCCGGGTCGGCCCAGTCGAATGCCGCTTGCGCCGCCTCCCACGCGACTAGGGCCTCGTCCACCGCCGTCGGCTTAGTCCTCGTCGTCATCGTCCCTCGCCTCCTCTTCGCCGCATCCCGGGCACGGCTGATCGCCGTCCCGGATGGCTTCGGCACACCCGGTGCACACGGCCGCCTCGCAGCACCCCGGCGTGCGGATCGCAATATCCCCACACCCCTCGCATCGGCCACGGTCATGAGGATCCATGTCACACCCCCCGGCTCAGCCAGGCCAGTAGGGCCACGGACATCACGACGCCCCACAGCAACAGTCCAGCGGGCAGCGCGATCTGCCACGCCCACCACACCACCGAGCCGCGTCGCACGCGGCGCCGGGGCGCCTCCGCGAGGTCCACAGGCCCCCGTCGGTTATTCATCGTTCGCCTCCTGATCCGTCTGCCCGAGCGGCTCAGGCAACGGTCGTTGGCCGCCACGGCCCGTAACCGGGAAATTGGCCCATCGCTCATCGCGCCCCATCTGCCGCAGCGCGGCATCATAGGCGTGCGCCGCTTGAACAGCCGTCGGGAAGGTGCCGAGATGGCGCTGAGACCCGTTGCCCTTGATTCCTGCCTCCCAATGGCCAGCGGAGTTCCGGTGTGCTCCCCGGTACGGGCGATCCGGTGTCGTCCGCCGCAGCAGGGAGACGCGGTACGGCTCCGGCGTCTCGTCCGGAAAGTTGAGCCACGCGAATGCACCGAAGTAATGCGCTGCCGCCTCGTCATACCGCCGCGCCGCCTGCTCTTCGGTGTCAAAGGTCCCGAGGAGGATTCGTCGGCCTTCGAAGTGAATGATGCTCCGCCACCGGGATCCTCGGCAGCGAACGCCCTTGAATCGCGACCGCCCCCCCAGGCCCATTCGATTGCGCATGTTCTCCGCGTGACTCGCCAACCGCAAATTGGCCCGTCGGTTGTCCAACCCGTTCCCGTTGATGTGGTCGACCTCGACCCCCGGGGGTGCCCCCACAATCTCGCGGTGCATCCGTCGCGTGGTACGACGTGGGCGGGACGCATGACATACGGCGTAAGCCGTGTGTCGGTTGAGCCCAACGTGCCACGTGAACGCGGCCGCCCAGGCGGCGTCTTCGGCGTCGATCCACGCCACGTAGCCGCGCGTAAGGGGAACCGCCACGACGCCCGGGGGCGGCTCCGCCTCCCGAAACTCTTCGGGGGTCAAGCGGGCCGCCATTAGAACGGCACCTCGGAGCCCTCGGTGACGGCGGCAGGCTCTTCCACCGGGCGGTCCATCAGGTGTTCGAGGGCGGCCTGCGCAGCCTGCGCGTCGGCCACGGTCCACTCCGCACGCGGGCGGGGCGTGGCCTCCGCGACCGCCGCCGCGATGGCGTGGTCCGAGAAGCCGGCCTCGCGCGCCGCTTTGAGGCTCGCGACCACGGTCTTCATTGCGGCGTTGATCGCCTTCGTGGACTCTTTCGCGTCACGAGTAGTGGGCGCGCTGGCATTGGCACTGTTGCTCAGAATCTCGCCCGTTGCGGTGTCCACCGACGCGACTTGCGCGCCTTGGATCGATCCGATCTCCGATTCATCAATCATGCCGAGCCCCACCAGCGACAGCGTGAGGCGACGCTTCGCCTTGGTTTCCGCCTTCATGAGCGCGTTCGCCTTGTCCTCGCCGCGCAGGCTCGCGAGCGACACGGCCCCGGTCGCAACATCCGTGCGCCCCTCGGCGTTGCACCCCTCGGCCGTCACCACGTAGACGTCGTCCACCAGTTGCCCGCGCAGTCCCGTGATGGCCACGCCGCGGAGCGTGCGCAACTGGTCGGTGGCCTCGCGGCGCGCGTAAAGCGTCAACTTGCCGTTCAAGCGCAAGTAATCGAACGGGCGCGTCAGCGGATTCAGGTGCAGGCTCTGGCAGACGGCCGCGTAGTAGCGCACACGGTCGCCCGGCGTCAGCTTGCCCAGGTCCCCGCCCATCAGGACCTCCTCCAACACATGCGGGCTCAGGGGCTCGACGCCGGCCGCCGCAACACTGTCGGCTCGGGCGCGTTCAATCGGAATGGTCGCCATCCTAATTCCCTCCCTCTTCGAGGCTGGCCTCGTCGGTCAGCGCGACGGTGTGCGTGTAGGTCACCTCGCGCAGACGCAGGCCGGGTAGCGTTTCGCCCGTCGCTTGGATGCGCGCCAGGGCCGCGCGCCGGTCCAGGTGTTCTTCAGCGGGCTTCACCCGAATGGCGTCGGTCCAGCCCGCATCCTTGATGGCGGCCAGCGCCGCCGCTTCGTCGGGCACGTCCAGCGCGTCGGGCAGCTTTCGCCGCTGGATGCGCGCGCCCGGAAGCTTTAGCGTGGCCGGCGTGCGCGGATCCTCGGCCAGCTGGCGCGCGTGGTAGCGCACCAACTCGCCCTCGAAATACGCCTGACTGGCGGCCAACGCCGCCGTCTGGCCCGCGCGCCATGCAGTGACCCGCGCGATCTCGGCGTCGGCAGCGTCATTGATGGCCCGCGCTTGGTCGGCCAGGTAGCGGAGCCGACGGACGGCCCAAATGGCGTCCGCCAGCGTTTCCGCATGCCACGGCCCTTGCGGCGCCGTCGCGCCCGTGATATCCTGCCGGTGAGTGTTTTCCTGTGGGGCCGCTGCCGCGTTGGCGCGCGGGGCGGCCGTTTCTTGCGCCGTCATGCGCGCACCGCCTGGCGGAACTCCGCCGCCACGTCGATGGGCCGCACGCCGTCCAGGCGCCACTCGCCATCCAGCCGGTCGTACTCGCCCCGGATCCAGTCCACGCACGCCGTGGCCGCTTCCTCGGTCGGGAACGGCGCCGTCAGCACATCCACGCTGCCGGCCAGCACTTCGGCCACCACGTAATGGCGGCCGTGGCCGGGCACGTCCAGCGTGGCCACCTGCAGGTCGCGCGGTGTGGCCGCCGCCACGGCGCGCGCATGCACATCCGCGAGCCACGCGTCTACCGGCTCGCCCGGGCCGGCCCAGACGTGTTCGCTTTCATCCAGGCACTCCCGGCCGCGCCACACGGCGGTGGTCACGACCGGGTCCAGCGCCAGCGTGCCGGGCACCTCGTGCCGCGCGGCCGTCGTCACCACGCGCCGCCCATCGGGCAGCGGAGTCACGCGCTCCCAATCCGTCATTGGTCGATCCCCCTCTCTCACGCGCCCACCCGGCGCGTGGTGAGCCATGCCTGCAGGTCCGCCTTCAGCACCCGCATCGAGCGGGTGCCCAGCAACACGGCGGCCAGTTCCCCCGCGCGCACGTGCCCGTACACCGTGGAGACGTCCACCGCTAGGAGCGCCGCCGCCTCGCGTGGCGTGAGCACATCGGGCGCGTCGGCCCACCGGGCCGGGCCGTCCAGTCGCTTAGCCGACATCCTTGGCCACCTCCGCCTTGGCCGCTGCCAGCACCGCCGGATCGCGGTACAGGGCGCTGGCCGCGCGGACGATCTCGTAGGGGACCGACGCGCCCCGCTCGTAGCCGGCCAGCACCGACATGTCCACGTGCAGCACATGCGCCGCTTGCTGGACCGTCATCCCGGTTTCGTGGCGCGCGCGCCGCAAGAGCGGTCCGCATCCCAGACACCGAATCTTTGCCACCGTAGATCCCTCCTCTGGGGTTCTTTCCCACGTGTGCCCACGCGCCGCGCGGCGCGTGCTATGATCCGCGCGAGGACCCCGCCGCCGACTTGACGGGGGGCAACGGGGCATCCTCGGCGGGGATGGCGGCGAGCAATTCGGCATCCGAGATTTCGAGGGCCAGCGCCAAGGCACGTAGCATCCGGTACGACGGCTTTTGCAGGCCGTTTTCCAGACGCGAGATGTGCTTGTTGGTGCACCCGGCGCGGATCCCCAGTTCGTGCTGGGTCCAACCGTGTGCCTTGCGAATCTGACGGATCAGCTCCATTGGCTTGCCTCCTGCCACCCGGCGGGTAGTAAACATGCCGCTCGGGTAACATCCCTATCATAATTACCTCCGGGGCACAACGCAAGCCCGTAGGGTACGTTTTTGGGGGGGCGGCGAACATTTTTTTGGGGAACCGGCTCCGCGAGCGACGACGCGCGCTCGATCTCACCCAACGGGTGCTGTCTGAGCGCACAGGCATTCCTGCGCCGCTCATTGCCCAATATGAGGGCGGCGCCAAACAGCCGGGGCTGCAAAACCTATCGGCGCTTGAGCGGGCTTTGGGCGTTGCGTCAGGCTATCTGCTGGCGGCAGACGATGTCGGAAATAGCTTTGGCCCGCGCTTGGAAGAGTTGCGAAAACTGCGGGGGCTATCGCAAAACGACTTGGCGCGCGAGTTGGGCGTGACGAAGGGGGCGGTACACGCCTGGGAAGCGGGCCGCAATCAGCCGCGGATGGTCATGGCGCGCCGCGTGGCGGACTTGCTGGGCGTTCCCCTGGCGGACCTGTTGCCCTCGGAGGCGCAACCCGCCGGGGTGCCGTCGCCGGTGCCCGACGGGCCGCCGTCGCTCCCGATGCGTGTGGCCGAGCGCTTCCGCGCGGCCCGCGAAGCCCGGGGGCTCAGTGTCGCCGACGTGAAGCACCTCTCCGGGTGCCCGACGCACATCATCGAGCGTCTCGAAACGGGCGACTTGCCGAACGCGTCGATCCTCGCCATGCTCGCCGCCAGCGTCGGCGTATCGTTGGATGCGCTGTTTGGCGATGATCCCCCCGCCGCAAATGGCCACATAGGGTTGCGCATTGCGGGGTATGGAGTAGACGATCGAGACGGCGGCTCCTCGCCGCCAGACGAACACGAAGGAGTCATTCCTGCGATGCCTCATGTGGATCCCTGGGTGATGCTGGACCGGCTCACGCAATCGCAGAGCGACATGGCCCAGGCGGCCAAGACGACCGCCCAGGCGCTACAGGACTTCGTGCGACTGGCGGACAAGCGCGAGGACAACATTACCGCGTTTAGGGAAGCTGCCCTCTCACAAGACGCGGACCGGCCCGGCGCCCCGGTCCCCCGTGCGCAAAATGAATAAGGCGGCGGTGGTCGCGGTCCTCCCGGGCGGACGCCGATCCGCACGGCCCCCGCGACTAGTCCCGATGATTGACGCGCCGACCCATGACGTGTGGGGGCGGTGTTTCGCGCCCGCAGACACCGAGGCCTATCTGCGCATCCAGCCCCCGCACGCGGCGGTGCGGATCTGGGTCCCCGTCATCTGGGGGCGGCGCGCCACCGACCGGCCGGGCTGGTGTATCGACCCCACGGGGCGTGTCTGGGATACGGCGGCGCTGCCGCCCGGCGTGACCGTGTGGGCGACCGTCGTCCAGGAGGGACTGCCCTCCTGCGCGGAGGGCTAGCCATGGCGGTGCTGTGGGGCGGGTTTTTGGGAGCCGTGTGCGGGTACTGGCTCTGGCTCCGCGCGCGGATCCGGCCGCGATCCCGGCCGCCGTGGGCCGTCCTCCCCCCCGCCGCGATCCTCGATCATGTGGAGGCCATGCTGGCGGAAACCGGCGCGATCACCTCCGTGCGCGGCTATGACGGGTGCGACCTGTGGGCACTCGTGGGCGACCTGTGGGGCGCCGTGTGGGTGGTCACGGATCCGGCGTGGCAGTGGGATCAGGCGGTGGCCGGGTGGGATCGTGAGTACCCCACCTGGCGGCGCGGCCAGCACCCCGGGGCCACCGCGCCGCCGTCTTGGGGGTTGGTGGTGGTACTGACGGCGACCCCGCTGCCGCCCCGGCCGGACTGGGCGCGCGGGGTATTGGTGTGGGACGTACGCACGGTGGCCGGGTTGTGGCCGGATGCCGCGGCCCGGCTAGCGAAAGGGGTGACGTTACAGTGAAGATCCAGCCACGCGGCGAGCGCCGGTGGCGGCTCACGTGGGAAATCGGCCGCCACCCGCGCACCGGGCGGCGGCGCCAGCGCACGGAGACGGTGCGCGGCACCCGGGCCCAGGCCGAGCGGCGGTGGCGCGCCGTGCAGACGGAGATCGACCATGGGCAGGTGGGCGATCCCGGCGCCCGCACGGTGAACGACGCGCTGGACCTGCTGGCCACCGCGGTCTGGCCCGAACTGGCCCCGACGACCGTGGCGGACCTCGCGCAGTTGGCGCGGGACTATGTGCGGCCGACGTTGGGCGCCGTGCGCCTTCGCGACCTGCGGCCCGAGCGCGTCGAAGCCGCGTACCGCGCATGGCGGTCGGTGCGCAATCCCGCGCAGCCGCTGGCGCCCCGCACGGTCCTCAAGTGCCATGGCCTCCTCGTCCAGGCCGCGCAGGAGGCGGTGCGGATCGGGTGGCTGGGCGCCAGTCCCCTGAGCGTCGTCCGGGTCCCGCGCGCGCCGACGGCCGTGGCGGATCTGTGGACGCCCGAGGAGTGGGGACGCCTATGGACGGTGATCGCGCCCACGCCGCGCGCCATGGCGGTGTGGCTCGCGGTCATGACCGGGATGCGCATGGGGGAGTTGGTGGCCGTGCGCTGGCAGGACTACGACGCGGCGGCGGGGACGCTCCGCGTCGCGCGGACCCTCCGGCGCCTGCCGGGGCCTCTCCCGCAGTGGGCGCCTCCTAAAACCCGCGCGGGCGCCCGGGTGATCCGGCTGGATGCCGAGACGCAACGCCGCCTCGCGGCCCACCGCGTCGCGCAAGCCCGGATGCGTCTCGCGGCCGGTCCAGCGTGGCAGGACTACGACCTGATCGTGCCCCGGGCCGACGGGCGCCCCGAGCAGAACCAGGTGCTTACGCCCTGGTTTCAGCGGTGGGAACGGGCGGCCGGCGTGCGCGTGTTGCGCTGGCATGATCTGCGGCACTATCACGCCTCGATTCTGATCGCGCGGGGAATTCCGATTCCGGTGGTGTCGGCGCGGCTGGGGCACGCGTCGCCGGCCATCACCATGCAGGTCTATGCGCATCTGGTCGGACGCGGCGATGACGCGGCCGTGGAGCAGATCACCGCGTTTTTTGGGACCCCGGGGACCACCACGGGGACACCCCGGGTTCCCTCGGAAGGCTAAACGCTGTCGCGGCGCCCGTTTCCGGGCACACGAGACCTCTCATGGAGAGTGGCGGAGGGACTGGCCCGATGAAGCCCGGCAACCGGCGGTACACCGCGTCTGGTGCCAATTCCTGCAGCCGTGCCGTGGCTGAGAGATGAGGGGACTCGATTCGGTGCAC
>JAKARZ010000036.1 GCA_021828405.1 Bacillota bacterium | reverse complement strand
TGGCCGAAGAATTTCAGGACAGCCGCGTGATTCCGCGCGGCATGTTCATGGCGCTGGGGCTGGTGACGGTGGCCTTTGGCCTGTTTGCCCTGGCAGCCCAGATGGTGCTGCCGGCGCACGGGCTCGCGACGAGCCCCGTGCCTCAACTGCTGCTGGGCCGCGCGGTGCTGGGCGGATGGGGATTTTGGTGGATGGTGGTCGTGAGCCTCACCACGGCTATGACCACGTTCAATGGGGGGCTGGCCACCGCGTCGCGCTTTCTCTATGCGGCGGCGCGGGAACGCCTGCTGCCGCCCGTCTTGTCGCGGCTGAACGATCGGCTGGTGCCCAAGAATGCCCTGGTGGCGCTGGCGGCTGGCGCGCTGGTGCTGGCCGCGGTGGTTTATGCCACGGGGGTGTATACGCTCCTGATTAACGTGGGGGCGGCCGTGGAGTCGTTCATGTATGCCCTGGCCGCCTGGCTGGTGCTGTCCCTCCGGCACCGAGAACCGCATCGCCGGCGGACGTTTCGCGTCCCGGGCCTCCCCTGGGCGACCATTCTGACCATGGTAGTGTTTGTCGGGCTGGGGGTGGGCGCCGCCACCACCGCCAGCGGGATCCCGGGCCCGGTTCCGTGGCCGCTGGTGTTTGTCGCGGTCCTCACCGGCCTCGCCCTATGGTACGTCCGCCGCATCGTGCCCCGGCTCAAGTCGCCGGTGCGCCCGCAAGCCACTCCCGCGCGCCCCGAGGTCTAACTCGCCGCGCGCCGCGTAGCTTCTCCGGAGAGCCTGCGGGCAAACCGGGGGGGACAGGCATGCTGGGGTTGAAGTCCTTGCTGAGTTGGGCGGCAGGTCTGTTGGCGGCATCGCTGGTGTTGGTGGTGGTGGCGCCCGACGCGCGGGCCGCCGCTGCGAAATTTCTGACGTTTGACCGGGCGCTGCTGGCGGGATCCTACCTGCCGGCACCCGCGCCGGCGGCGCCGCGCCATCTGCCCGCCGCAACGTCGGTGGAGGGCAGCCAGGGACTGCCGCCCGGATTGGTGCTGGGCTATTTGGCCGATTCCCCGGCGGCGCCCGGCGCGATTAGCTTCGTGAAGTCCTTTCTGCCCGCCTTGGACGGCTTCATTACGTTTTGGTACCGGATCAACAGCGCGGGGCAGGTGTCGGGCGGGACTAACACGGCGCTCCTCAAGTGGGCCGGCCAGCACCATCTGGTGACGTTTGCCCTGGTGCGCAACAGCGCCGGGGCGTCGGTTTTCACCCCGCTCTTGGCCAGTGCGGCCGCACGGGCGGCCGCCACTCGCAATTTGCTCGCGCTCGTGACCACCAACGGGTACACGGGCGTGAACCTGGACTGGGAAGGCATTGCGCCGCAGGACCGGATCTTGTTTACCGCGTTTGTCCAGCACCTGACCCAGGTATTTCACGCGCATGGCAAAGACGTGACCCTCTCCATCCCGGCGGAAACTCAAAGCGACCCGGCCAGCGGCTGGACCGGCGCCTACAGCTATCCGGCGCTGGGTCGGGCGGCGGACCTCTTGATGATCATGGCATACGACCAGCACAACCAGAACAGCGGGGCGGGGCCGGTGGCGTCCCCGGGGTGGGTGGAGGCGGTGCTGAAGTATGCCGTGTCCACCATGCCGCTGCGCAAGGTGGTCCTGGGGGTGCCGGGGTACGGCTACGTGTGGTCCAGCGCGGGGAATCAAGCGCTCACCTGGAGTCAGGCGGAGGCGCTGGCGCATGAGTACGGCCAGCAGATGGCCGCCGCCAGCGGCCACTTCAGCTACACGGCGGCGGGAGTCAGCCACACCGTGTACTTCGAGAACCAGGCCACGTTTCTGTCCAAGGTCACTATGGCCACGGGCCTCCAGCTGGCGGGCATCGCCCTGTGGCGCCTGGGCATCGAGGACCCCCACATCTGGAATCTGCTGAACTAGCAGGCCCCAGGGTCCATGGATTGCGTTCGCCACCGTCCCGACATGCCGTTTTCGCGCCGCCGCTCTTGCAGAAGGCGGCGTGAGTCCCGGCCGCAACTCCCACGATGGCGAGCGGCCCATTGTCCTTCTCACAAAGCGCCGCCGCATAGAATGTGCGCCCGACCGCAAGCGCTGGGCTGATCTCCATGTCCCCCTCGATGAGGTCCAAGAGGGCCGGGGCGTGCCTATGGCTGCGGAGTGCGAGGCCCGTCCCCTGACCCCGGTGAATTGGCCTGGGATTGTCCTTACCCTGTTGTGGACACCGACACCCCGTGCAACGCGTTCACCACGAGCTCCCTTACGCGTGGGCACCGCTCGCGGTCCACGTGCGGCCGGTGTTGACGCTCGTGAATGTCTCGCGCGCGCCCGAGGTCAACTCCACCATCATCGTCCAGGTGTGACGGCGAGGCTGACTTACCTCCGCTCCCATGCGAGGATCCACGGAAGGCGGCGGAGTTAGGACGTCGACGCTCCAGGTGTCGCCGCCATTGCGCGTTTGATACACCAAGAGCTTATGGGATCGCATGGTCACCTCGGCCAGAACTCCTCGCGACGTCGTCGAAAATATCATGGTTGGCAGCCCGCCCCGATCCGGAAAACCTGTCGAGATCGCCCCGTCCAGTTGACGAGGATCCAGTGAACCCCGCCGCCCGGCGTGCTGTAGAGAAAGAAAGGCTCCGAGCCCGTCAGAGGACCGGCGCTGGCCAATACGTAAGGGGGGGACGTCGAGAGCACAGCGGAGTCGACGGGGTCGCTTGATGAAACATGAGAGGCACCGCCGTCGTCGCCGTGGCGATCGGCGGCAGGTGAATGGATTGGAGGGAATGTCGGACGGCGGCCGCCTCGCTGCGCGGGGCGACCAGGAGGACCGTGTAGAAGGTGCCGCTAGCGCTCAGGGCCTGCACCTCGCCGCGCACCACAGGGCCGTCCCGGTGGAACGTCGCCACGCGATACAGGCCCCACGCTTGGCCGTGGAACCAGCGGCAGGAGCAAGCCAGCGTTGGCTCCCACCGCTGGAACCCCCGTAATGGGGACCTGCTTGCCCAAATGCCAAGAGGCCGGCACCACCAGAGAAACACCGTCGTGGTGAATCGTATGAGCAGCCGGAGGGGCCGAACCACCGCTCCGAAGGACGAAGCGGGTGGCGTGAGCCCACATCGCGCCCGGCGATCCGCATCCCGCGAGTAGGAGGACCCCCAAAAGGCCGGCACCTCTACCCAGCCAAGCCATGGTCCCTTCCCCCTTGTGACTAAACGCGCCAGACGTTCGAAAAGCACCCACTGGGCAGAAGGCGCAAGATATGACCGTGCAGCAGGGGTGGTATCCTAGATCCCATATCATGGCGTTGTGTGAGATGCATCCCATGAGGATCCAGACGCCGGACCTGCGTTCCAGTTGTCCACGGGGTCCACGCCGTGCGCCAGGAGCGCCGCCAGCCGCTGGTTGCCGACGATGGCCCTATGGTGGTCCGGACCGGCAGGGCGCACGACCACCGGATTCCAGGGGACTGCCTGCAAAGCGGGGGCCGGCGTGTTCGCCAACTCCACGGTGTCAGTCTCCTGGGGCTCGGCTTGGGCAATGGCGCCACCGGGCGGGCGCGCGCTGGACCGCGAACCCGCGGCACGCTTCTAGCCTGGGCGGCCTCGGCATCCCACAGCGCGCGGTGGCCATGGTGCTGCGCCGCATTCAAGGACCGCCTCGATCGCCGCGTCCGCGCCAGGGAAACGCGCGAGTCTGCGTCAGGCGGACATGGTCACGGCAGCGCAGCCGTCGTGTGGGCCCCGTAGGCCGCCACCAGCCAATGCTGCTTGGGTCCCGCCTGAACCGTCAGGGTGAGGGGGTGCGTGGCTTGGGGCAAGGCATTTTCGTAGAGAATGCCCTGGCACTGGACGAGATACATGATTTGGCCCATCCGAATGTTGACGTGGCTTCCGCCGACGCAGGCCAGCAGCACAGCGTCGGATCGCCGCGCGGGTGTGAAGCTTCCCAGGCGGGCACTGCCGGCGCCTTCCTGCGGCACCACAAACACCGTGATGGCCGCGGTTGACTTTGCCGGTCCCACGTAGGTCGGGAGGCCGCTTACCTCCGCGAGCCTGGGGGTGGCGGCTGACGCCACCCAGGGCCAGCGAAGGCGGACGCCACCGTTCACCAGCAGCAGCATCGCCGCCATGGCGACGCCCAAGGGAAGCCAGATCGAGCGGTCGCGGCTCTTTCGGCCGAAAGCCATCCGTTCACCTCCTGGGGTTCCGCCGCGTGTCCGCCGGCCTGACGGCGCGTGTGAGGTTCCAGTGCTATAATACGGCGCAGTGGCCGAGCCCACGCGCCGCCAATGGCCAAACGCGCTGCCTAAGCGGCTTGCCTGGTTTGAAGCCCCCGACTTGTTGGACGCATGCACCGGAATCCACTTCGTGCGGTGGAGGCCGAGGACCCTCGGGTTGGGCGGCCCGATGCTGGCGGGGGCCACCGGCCTCAAGCAAGACGCCAATGCGTGTGTTTTGAGGAGGTTCATGACCGATGACCACCGCGCGCCGCGAGGCGTGGGTCCTGGCCCCGGCGCTCGTGGCCGCGCTCGCGGCGGGATGCGCGTTCAGCCCCGGGTCCAGCGCCCCGGCCGTGTCGGTCCAAACCCCGCCCGCTGCGGAGCGTGCCCTGCCGCCGACGGTGGCCCCCTTCGTGCACGACGTCGCGTTCGCGGTCGCTGTGCCCGCGTATTTGCCCAGCGGGCTGTCCAAAGAGCCGTCGGCCACCGTCATAGGAACGAAGACGAGCCCGCTCGTGACCCACGCACTGGTGCTGACGTATGCGCCCAGCGGGGCCGGTGGGCCGTCGCTGGAAATCAGCGAGTCGGCGTTGAACGAATCTCCCTCGGGCGGCGGTCTTACCCATGTGACGGTGGGTGGCCATCCCGCTGAGATCCGAGCACTGGCGGGAAAGACGCCGGTGCCTCCCTTGGCCCTGTGGGTCCGGGCCCATGGCGTGAGCTTCACCGTGCTGTCCCAAAACCTCAGTCGCGCGGCACTTCTGCGAGTCGCCCAATCACTGGTGAGCTGACGGAGGCTGGCCGCTGCGTTTTCGTTTTGGCCCGCATCCGGCCCTCCAACCTGAGCGGCCGCCCCTGCCTGCGGCGCGGCCGGAGCGCAGGAGATTCCCGGGCGCCGAGCTTCGCACCACGGCGTCGGTGCATCAGAGCACCCCATGACGTGCCGCTGCGCGTTTGGCGAGACCGCTGTCTCGGCGGAGTCGTACCTGGACTCGGGTTCGGTGTCCTTGCCGCCGCCCACCAACAGCGATGGGCTGGCGGGGTGCGACCCACGCCCTGAGGTCGATGTCCAGCCGGCGGGCGCCTCGGATTTCATGGCGTCGGCCACGCCCTTCTTTCGCGGGCGCGAGGGCGAAAGGGGCCAGGCCAGCCAGCGCGCCCAGCCTCCGCCGATGATGCGGGGGCGGTCACGGGCGCAGCGCACTCCACATGTGCAGCGGCGTGTGCAGCGCACCCCGGCGCGACAAATGACTCTCGTACAGCACCAGGCGATTTAGGGGAAACGTAACGGCTATGGGCGGGAGCCGATTCCAGTGGCCGGTCTGCCGGGGCCGCATGAGGGTGAGATGGGGAACCAGCCTCGGGGCAAAGAGACCCAGGTCGTGGAGCTGAAACGCCAGGCGTTCGTACAAGGTGTGCAGAGGGGCTGCGGGGCGACCGGGGCCAATCCCGACCGCCGACGGCGTCCACTTGTCGGGGAGCCCCACCCAGCGGGTGAGCCGGAGCGCCGGCCACGGGAACGTGGCGGTGGCCGCCGTGACCGCCCGGTCCACAAAGTCCAGGAAATCCTGGTTCAAGTGCACCCCGTCGCCCAGGAACAGCAGGGTCATATGCAATTGGTGCACCGGCACCGGCCGTCCCTCAAACTCGGCATCAGCCAGGGCGGCCGCCAGTCGCGCCGCATTGGCCTCCACCATCGCGTTTGCGGGAAAGGCCAGGAACACGCGTGCCACCGCGACGCCTCCTCTCTCATTGCTCGCCGCCGCGACAGCGGCGGCACGACTCTGCCGTAACGTTATACACCGTCGCGCGGGTCCTGCCGGCGATCCCATCCATCCGGCACAATTCGGCGGGCGGAGGTTCGGTGTGGCGGAAGACCAGGAGCCCGAGTCCGATCCGACCGCTTCTCGAAGTTTCGCGCAGGGTCCAGCATGCGGGCCGCCGCGCCGGCAGCAAAAAAACTTCCTGGCGTCCCGCGAATCCCCTTGACACCCTGTGGATGGGCCGTAGAATTAAGGTCAAGAAAAGACAAAGTCAAACCATCGATTGCTCGAGAGGAAGGAGGGGGGCAGCATGGCTACCTTGAGCGACGCCATCGAAGGATACCTGTTGCAGCAACTGGCGCGCCCGGGGGTGGTCGCGCTTGAGATCCAGCGCGCCGAAGTGGCGGAGCGATTCGGGTGCGTGCCCTCGCAAGTGACGTATGTGCTGGTGACCCGGTTCACGCCGGCGCGCGGCTTCCTGGTGGAAGCACGCCGCGGCGGCGGCGGGGGCATCCGCATCTCGCGCATTCGCGTGGGGGCGGAGAGCGTGCTCCGGTTGCTGGCGGCGGGGCCGGGCATCGACCAGCGGTACGCTGCCGACGTGGTGCGGGGCTTGGCGGCCCAGCGCTGGATGACCGCCCGTGAGGCGCGTATCATCCTGGCGGCGCTGGACCGGGACGTGCTGGACCTCCCGGTGGCGGAGCGGGACCGAGTGCGGGGGCGCCTTTTGGGTGCCATGATCCTGGCGCTGATGGCGGACGAGGCGGCCGACGTAGAGGAGGCGGAGTCGTGAGCGTGATGTGTGAACGGTGCGGGAAGCGGCCCGCGGCGCTCCAGGTGACTGAGGTGAAGGACGGCGAGCGGCGCGAGCACCACCTGTGTGAGCCTTGCGCACGCCAGGAGGGCGCGCTGCTGCCGGTGCTGTCGCTGGCGCACATCTTGGGGGGGCTGGTGCCGCTGGAGTCCCCCGAGGGGGCGGGCGAAGCGCTTCCGGGCGGGCCCTCCTGCCCCGAGTGCGGATGGACCGGCGCGCAGATTCAGCACACGGGCCAGATGGGCTGCCCTCACTGCTACGAGGTGTTTGGCCGCTGGGTGGATCCGGTGGTACGCCGTATCCACGGATCCAACGAGCACCGCGGCAAGATTCCGTCACGCACGGGGCAGGAGGTCCGCCGGCAGCAGACGCTGTCGCTGCTGCGCAGTCAGCTCCGCGACGCCGTGGCCCAGGAAGAGTTTGAGCGCGCCGCCGAGCTCCGAGACCAGATTCGCGCGCAGCAAGAGACGGAGGAGGCGTGACGATGGCGGCGGAAACAGCCTGGATGCAGGCGACCGGGCCGGACGGCGATGTCGTGATGGCGAGCCGGGTGCGCCTTGCCCGCAACTTGCAGGGAGTCCCGTTTCCCGTACACCTGGACGCACAGCGCGGACGGGCGATGACCGACCGGGTGCTGGAGGCGGTGGGCCGCCTGTCGGCCGACTGGCAGCTGAAGCCGGTGCGGCTGGAGACGCTGTCCCCCCTCGACCGCCAGATCTTGGTGGAAAAGCATCTGGCCAGTCCGCTGTTGGTGGCGGACCCGATTCGCTTCGAGGCGGTGGTCACCGATAGGCGTGAAACGGTCAGTGTCATGGTGGGGGAGGAAGACCATCTGCGCATTCAGGTGCTGCTGCCGGGGCTTGGGCTGTCGGAGGCCTGGAGCGTGGCGGATCGCTTGGACGATGCCTTGGAAGAGCAGCTCGACTTTGCGTTTGACGCGGACCACGGCTATCTGACGGCATACCCGACCAACGTGGGCACCGGCTTAAGAGCCTCGGTGATGGTCCACCTGCCGGCCCTGGTGCTGACGCGGGAGGCCGGGGGCCTATTCAACACGCTTGCGCAGACCGGCGTGGTGGTGCGCGGCCTGTACGGCGAGGGCAGCGAGGGCCGGGGCAGCATCTTTCAAATTTCCAACCAGGTGTCGCTGGGTCGATCCGAAGAAGAAATGGTGCACGCGCTGACGGTTGTGGCCGAACAGGTGGTGGGCCGCGAGCGGCATGCCCGGCAGCAACTTGAAAAAGCGGCCCCCATCGCGCTGGCTGACCGTGTGGGCCGGGCGTTCGGGGTGCTGGGCCATGCCCGCGTCCTGACGTCGGAGGAAGCACTGCACCTGTTGTCCGACGTGCAGTTGGGCGTGTCGCTGGGACTCCTGCCCGCGTTTCGGGGGGCGACGTTCAGCGAACTGGTGAGCCTCACCCGCCCGGGCCTCCTGCAGCGCCAGGCCGGCCGTGAGCTGGACGCGGGTGAGCGCGACCGCATTCGCGCGGACTTGATTCAGGAGCACCTCACCAGCCGGCTGGGGGCCGCCTGACGAGGGAGGACCGCAGAGGAAAAAAGGAGGAAGCGAAGATGTTTGGGCAGTTTACCGAAAAGGCGCGCCGGGTGGTGATTTACGCGCAGGAAGAAGCGCGCCGGATGGGACACAATTTCGTGGGGACCGAGCACCTGCTGCTGGGGTTGATTCGCGAAGCCAATGCGCTGCCGGCCAAGCTGCTGCAGTCGCTGGGACTGGATCTGGAGACGGTGCGCGGGGAAGTGCTGAAGGCGACCGGGCGCGGTCCCGCGATTGGGCCGAACGAAGAAGTGGCGTTCACCCCCCGGGCCAAGAAAGTCGTGCTGGAGCTAGGCCGGGAGGAAGCCGAGGCCCTGGGCCACAACTACATCGGTCCCGAGCATCTGCTCCTGGGCCTGATCCGGGAGGGCGAGGGCGTGGCCGCGCAAGTGCTGCTGGCCGCCGGCGCCGACCTCAACAAAGTGCGCCATCAGTTGGTGCACCTGTCGGGAGCCAATCCCGCGGGAGTGGCCGGAGAGGCAGCGCCCGCCAGCACCCCGACCCTGGACACGTACGGACGTGATTTGACGCAGATGGCGCGCGACGCGAAATTGGACCCGGTGATTGGCCGGGGCCAGGAGATTGAGCGCGTGATTCAGATATTGGCGCGCCGGACCAAGAACAACCCGGTGCTCATTGGCGAGCCGGGTGTGGGCAAGACCGCTGTCGTCGAGGGTTTGGCCCAGCGCATCGTGGAGGGCAAGGTGCCCGAGGTGCTGAAGGACCGTCGGGTGGTGGCGCTGGACCTCGGCGCCATGCTGGCCGGATCCAAGTATCGCGGGGAGTTCGAGGATCGCCTGAAGCGGGCCATGAACGAAATTCGCGAAGCCAAGAACATCGTCCTGTTCATCGATGAGATGCACACGATTGTGGGGGCGGGAGCCGCCGAGGGCGCCATCGACGCCGCCAACATTCTCAAGCCCGCGCTTGCACGGGGCGAACTGCAGGCGGTGGGCGCCACCACCCTGGATGAATATCGGAAGTATGTGGAGCGGGATGCCGCGCTCGAGCGGCGCTTCCAGCCCATCACGGTGGAGGAGCCGTCGGCGGCGGAGGCGCTGGCCATCCTGGATGGGCTGCGCGACCGGTACGAGGCGCATCACCGGGTGCAGATCACGCCCGCGGCCCTCCAGGCGGCGGTCACCCTATCCGACCGGTATGTCCCGGACCGGTTTCTGCCCGACAAGGCCATTGACCTCATCGACGAGGCGGCCTCGCGGGTGCGCTTGAAGAGCTACGTGGCCCCGCCCGACCTGAAGCGGCTGGAGGAGCGCTTGGACGAACTCCGCAAGGAAAAGGAGGCGGCGGTGCAGGCCCAGGAGTTCGAGAAGGCCGCTCAGATGCGGGATGAGGAGCAGCAACTTCGCAACCAACTGAGCCACGAGACGAAGGCGTGGCACACCCAGCAGGGGAAAGAGGCCACCCTGGTGGAGGCGGAGGATATCGCCCACATCGTGTCGAGTTGGACGGGCATCCCCGTGGAGCGCCTGGCGGCCGAAGAGTCGGAGCGCCTCCTGCACTTGGAGGAAGAGCTGCACGGGCGCGTGGTGGGCCAGGATGAAGCTGTGGTCGCGGTGGCCCAGGCGATTCGCCGCGCTCGCGCGGGCCTCAAAAACCCCCGGCGGCCCATCGGGTCGTTCCTGTTCCTCGGCCCCACCGGGGTTGGCAAGTCCGAGCTTGCCAAAGCGTTGGCCGCCGCCCTGTTTGGGGACGAGGACGCGATGGTGACCATCGACATGTCCGAGTACATGGAGCGCCACGCGGTGTCGCGGCTGATGGGGGCGCCCCCCGGCTACGTGGGATACGAGGAGGGCGGGCAGCTGACCGAGGCCGTGCGGCGGCACCCGTACTGCGTGGTGCTGCTGGACGAGGTGGAGAAGGCGCACCCGGAAGTGTTCAATATTCTGCTGCAGGTGCTGGAGGAAGGGCGCCTGACGGAAGCCAAGGGACGCACCGTCGACTTTCGCAACACGGTGATCATCATGACCTCCAACGTGGGCGCCGAGATGATCAAGAAAACCGGGGCCGTCGGGTTCCTGCGCGACAGCGACCAGCGGAAGTACGAAGACATGAAGGATCGGCTGTTGGAAGACGTGAAGCAGACGTTCCGCCCGGAGTTTCTGAACCGGGTGGACGACATCATCGTGTTCCACAGCCTAGCGGAGAACCACCTGACGGAAATTGTCTCGCTGATGCTCCAGGAAGTGGTGGACCGCGTCGCGGAGCAGGGGTACGAGCTGGTGGTGACCGAGGCGGCCAAGCGCGTCATCGCCCACGAGGGCAACGACCCGACGTACGGGGCGCGCCCGCTGCGGCGCGCGATTCAGCGGCTGGTGGAGAACGGCCTCGCCAACGAGCTCTTGGCGGGCCACTTCCAAGACAAGGGCCGGATTCTCGTCGACGCCGAGGACAGGCACATCGTGTTCCATGCGGCCGATGTTTCCGCGCCCGCGCCGACGCCCGCCGCTCCCTGATCCCGCCGGCTAGTTTCCACCAAAGAAGCTCGGGGCATCCCCGAGCTTCTTTGGTGGGACTGGCAGGAGCCGGGCGCGCCGCGGCGAAGCCTGGAGGAGGGGGGTGAGAGTGGTACCACAGCGAAGCCGCTACGCATGTCAGGAGTGTGGCACCATGAGCCCCCGGTGGCTGGGGCGCTGCCCCGGCTGCGGGGGCTACAACACCATGGTGGAGGAAGTGGCGGAAGCCAGGAGCCGGCCGGGGCCGGCAAGCCGGGCCACCAAGCCGGTGCGCCTAGCGGACGTGCGGTCGGAGTCGGTCATTCGCACCGGAACCGGCGTGCCAGAAGTGGACCGGGTGCTGGGCGGCGGAGTGGTGCCCGGTGCGCTCATGCTGCTTGGCGGCGACCCCGGGATTGGGAAGTCGACGCTCATGCTTCAGCTGGCAGCGCACGTCGCCCGGGAGGGGCCCGTGCTGTACGTCAGTGCGGAAGAATCGCTGGCACAGACGCGACTCCGCATGGAGCGGATCGTGCCGGATGCGCCCGCAGGGGTGCACCTGCTGGCGGATGGCCGCCTCGATATGCTCGAGAGCGCCCTCGAGGCGTCGCGATGGCGACTGGTGGTGGTGGATTCCCTCCAGACGGTCTACGACCCCGAGGCGGAAAGTGCTCCGGGGAGCGTGAGCCAGGTGCGCCAGGTGGCGTCCCGTCTGCTTCGCTACGCCAAGTCGCAGGAGGTGCCCGTGTTTCTCGTGGGGCATGTGAACAAAGAAGGGTCAGGGCGGCCCCGCGCGGTCGGCAACGCCGCGTAGCCACCGAGCTGTATGCATGGACGGCCGGGAGCCCGATGCGCACGCAAGTCCGCGCCGGCGGCCAATGTGCAGGAAACGAGGCGAAACCTTGGATCCTCAGAGACAACACGCTCGGCTCCTTGGATTGTGGGCAGGGGCCATCAAGGCGGCGCGGCGCCGAGGTCACCGCGATGGGACCCGGGAGGGCGCCGCCTGGCTGAAGTTGGCGGCCCATTGGGCCGGCCACGGCTACACGTTTCAGTTTCTCCCGGGGCTCCCCATCGAGGTGGTGCTTTGGGACCCGGGCCCGCTGGTGCTCACGCCCGCACGATTCGCGGGTGGGGCACGCGGGGACTGGCGCTGGCCGGTGGTGGGCGTAGGCCCGGACCGCCCGGCCGTGGTGCTGGGCGGCGGGGACGTGGCGCTGGGGTGGGATCTGGCCGGCCGGCTGGGCCGCGGCGCCTGGATGGCGCTGGCGCAGCACGGGGTGGCGCTGGCGGCGGGAGATCCCCTGGTGGTGCCCGGGGCCGACGAGGCCCTCACGGTGCTGGCGGCGCTGGCGGCCGGCGCGCTGGACGACCGGTCGCGCGGCGCGTGGCGCGAGGCCAGCGCCCGGTGGCGGCATCGGCCGCGGTCCGACGAGCCGCCCGTCCAAGGATGAAGACAGTGTCCACACGCGCTGGCCGGCCCTCGCGTGGTGGAGCACCTCGTCGATGTGGTGCTCATGTTCGAGGGGGATCGGCAGCATTTGTTTCGCATGTTGCGCGGCATCAAGAATCGATTTGGCCCAACCTCGGAGCTGGGAGTGTTTGCGATGGGGCAGGCCGGCTTGGAGCCGGTGGAGGATCCATCGCGAGCGCTCTTGGCCGAGCGGCCCACCGACGCCGCCGGGTCGGTGGTGGCGGCGGTGCTGGAGGGGTCGCGGCCGCTGCTGGTGGAGATTCAGGCGCTGGTCGCCCCGTCATACGGGATGCCCCGGCGGGTGGTGACCGGCCTCGATGCGCACCGGGTGGCGCTCGCGCTGGCGGTGCTGGAGCGGCACGCCGGCGCGCGCCTCGGGGATCGAGACGTGTTCGTGAAGGTCACGGGGGGCGTGGAAGTGGACGATCCGGCCGTGGACCTGGCCGTGGTCGCCGCGGTGGCGTCCAGCCTGGCGGGCCAGGCCGTGCCTGAGGGCTCGGTGCTGGTCGGGGAGGTTGGGCTCACCGGGGAGATTCGATCGGCGCCCCGCATTGCCGAGCGCCTGAAGGAGGCGGCCCAATTGGGGTTCCACCACAGCCTGGCGCCCAACGCGGTCGAGGGATATCGCGTCGAGACCGTCAAGACGGTGGCGTCGGCGCTGCGCGCCATGGGCCTCCGTCTCACGCACGACGAATGACGAAGAGCCGTCGCGCGGGCGGCCGCTGAGAGCCGCCCGCCGGCGGATGCTTGGCGCCGCCTCGGCGGAGCCCGACGGGCCAGGCCGCTCTTGCGGCGTCTACGTAAGATTGTAAATGCCGAGTGTGTTCAGGCGCTGCAGTTCATCCGTCATCAGGGTGCGAAGGTCCAGTTGCAGCAGCGTGGCCAGCGCGGTCTGGTAAAACAGCGCCTGCCCCAGCTCACGCTCCAGCGCCTCGCGGCAGCGGGGACAAAGCTCGCCCTCAAGGTGCGAGCGCACGTATTGGTGGACGGAGAGGGCGTCCGCATCGGCGGGAATACGCTGCCGGTCCGCCTGCACGGCAATGCAGCCACACGCGGTGACCGCTTTGGCCGTGGCGCGCGCCACGCGAGAGTCGGCCTCCTGGATCTTGCTCAACACGTCCAGGATGCTTCGGTGCCGGATAAGCACTTCGTCCACGGCGTCCTGGAAGCGATCCAAGATCGACGCGTCGCGAAGGTGCCGCACTCCTTTGGCGGTGTCGCCGCGCATGCACATCCCTCCCCGGTTCGAAGTTCCCTCATTATGCGGCGCGGGTTTCAAGGTGTCAATTTGGCCCACCTCGCCCTCCGAGGCCCATTGCGGCGGATAGCGGACCCCCAGCACGCCGTCCCCGGCGGCCGAGATGGTGTGGGTGTGCCTTGACTCCCTCCACCCTGTCATGTCAGGACTCCGTGTTATGATGAGGGCACTCGGTGGAGGGCAACAAGATCGGTGGCAATAGTAAATTGTGGGTATTTTTCCGCCACCGCCGGGGAATGACCAGTAATGGGAGGTGACTCGGTGGACAGAACTTTTCGGCAGGCGGTCACCGTGGCGGTGGCGCTGATAGGCCTGGGACTTGTTTTGGGCAACCAGACGGCGTGGCGGCACTGGGCCTTTCTGTCGCAATTGGGGAGCGACAAGGCAGGCGCGTATTTGGTCATCGCCACCGTGGGCGCGGGCGCGATGGGCTACGGGCTGTCACCGTGGGTGGCGCGCGAGACCGGAAAGCTGCTGGCCCGATTTGAGCAGCGGCTGCAGCGCACTCCGCCCGCGGACCTGATGGCTGGGGCGATTGGGCTCATCGTCGGGCTTTTGGTGGCGTTTTTGGTGGGGCAGCCCCTGGCGGCGTTCGGCATTCTGGGCAACCTGCTGCGCGTGGCCATCACCGTGGTCATGGCCTACGTCGGCATCCGAGTGGCGGCGCGCAAGAAAGAAGAGCTTCTGCGGCCCAGCGCCTGGCTGCCGAAGCTGCAGAAGGCGACCGCGCGGCCCGAGGGGGTCCGCCCCAAAGTGTTGGACACCTCGGTCATCATCGACGGCCGCATTGCGGACATCTGCGAGACCGGGTTTCTGGAGGGCCCGCTGGTCATTCCCGCCTTTGTGCTGGAGGAACTGCGCCACATCGCGGACTCGCCCGACGTGCTGAAGCGCAACCGGGGCCGGCGGGGCCTCGACGTGCTGAACCGCATCCAGAAGGAGCTCCACATGCCGGTCCAGGTTTACGAGAAAGAGGTCGACCCCCATCAGGAGGTGGACACGCGGCTCCTGAAGGTTACGAAGCTGCTGGACGGCAAAGTCGTGACCAACGACTTCAACCTCAACAAAGTAGCGGAGCTGCAGGGCCTGCCGGTGCTGAACATCAACGACTTGGCCAACGCGGTGAAGCCGGTGGTCCTCCCCGGGGAAGACATGGTGGTGCAGATCATCAAGGAGGGCAAGGAAGCCGGGCAGGGGGTCGGATACCTCGACGACGGCACCATGATCGTCGTGGACGGGGGCAAGAAGTACGTGGGGCAATCCGTGAGCGTGCTGGTCACCTCGGTGCTCCAAACGGCCGCCGGGCGCATGATTTTCGCCAAGCTGAAGGCGGCCACGCTGCCGGCGGTCGCCAACGAGGCGCCCTGAGAGCGCCCGCGCCGCGCATGGGCGGCATGAAGGAGGCGACGTAAGTCGCCTCCTTCCCCTTCTTGATGCTGTCCCTGTGATACCGTGAGGCTATGGAAATGACGGAGGCGCGCCGCGCCCTCACGCTGGTGGTGGTAGCCGCCGGACAGGGCCACCGGATGGGTGGGGTCCCCAAGGTGTGGCGCCTATGGGAAGAGCGTCCCCTCTGGTGGTGGAGCCTCGCGGTGCTCAAGGAACACGTGGCGGCCGCCGTCTTGGTGGTGGCGCCGGATCGCGTGGAGGACGCCCGCACCTGGGTCGGGTCGGACGGCGTGGCGGTGGTGGCCGGCGGGGCCACGCGCGACGCCTCCGTCGCCTCTGGGCTCGGGTGGGTGCGCACCCCGTATGTGGCGGTGCACGATGGCGCGCGGCCGCTGGTGTCGCGCGCGCTGGTGGACCGGGTGTGGCGGGCCGCGCTGGAGACCGGCGCCGCGGTGCCGGGCCTCCCCCCCACGGACACCGTGAAGGTGGTGCACCGCGGACTGGTCGCCCGCACGGTGCCGCGGCACCACCTGGTCACGGTGCAGACGCCGCAGATCTTTCGGACGGAGTGGCTCCGTGACGCGCTGGCCCGGAAAGGGAGTGGGGTGACGGACGACAGCGCGGCCGTGGAGGTGGCCGGGCATGCCGTCGCGGTGGTGGAGGGGGATGCGTTGAACAGGAAACTGACGGTTGAAGCCGACTGGCTGTGGCTCGCGGCGGCGTGGCCGGCGCGCGATCGCTCATGATGCACGTGGGGCTCGGGTGGGATCTGCACCGCCTGGAGGCCGGCCGCCCGTTGATCCTGGCCGGCGTCGAGGTGCCGTCGCCTGCCGGCGCGATTGGGGACTCGGATGCCGACGTGGTTTTGCACGCCATCATTGATGGCGTGCTGGGGGCCATGGCCTGGGGAGACATTGGGAGCTGGTTTCCGCGCGAGGCCGTGGCCGCGGGACAGCCCAGCGGGCACCTGCTTGCTCGGGTGATGGAGCGGCTCGCCGCGGCAGGGGGGGCCGTGGCGCACGTGGACGTCACCATCGTGCTCGAGGCGCCGCGGCTGGCCAGCTACCGGCCGGCGCTCACGGCGAGCTTGGCGCGCCAGCTGCCGGGCGCGGTGGTGTCCGTCAAGTTTAAGACGCAGGACGGCATCGGGGAGGTCGGCCGGGGCGAGGCGGTGGCTTGCTGGGCGTCGGTCACGGTGGACGCCTGACACCCCAGCGGCATGCGAACGGGAGCCGGACACCCCGGCTCCCGTCGCGGAATCCGTGGACTAAGAGCTGCTGATGGTCCAGTGGTTGTACTGGTTGCCCTCGATGGGGCTGTACCACTTGACCACCCCGGGCAGCCACGGCTTGGCCACCACGTAGGGGGTGGGCATGCCGAACCCAACCGACTCGCGCAGGTACAGCCCGGGCAGTTGCTGGGCGACGTACGCCTGATACGCGTCCAGCCGCTGCTGCTCCTGGGTCGGTGTCCCTGGCGCGTAGGTTTGCGCAATCAGGGCGTTCATCGTGCTGTTGGCGTAGCCGCCGGTGTTGACGGACCCGCCCGTGGCGTAGAGGCCCCCGCCGGTCGGGTAGTAGTCCGGCCCGTAGAACCATCCGGCTCCCCACCACGCCATGGCCCACTTGGTGGGCGTCGAGGGCGAGGCGGTGGCAATGACCTGGTTGAATGGCTCAGACCGGAGCGTCACCTGCACACCCTCTTTGACCCAGTCCTGCTGCACCAGCTGAGCGACGTTGGTGTCGGTCTGGGATCCGGACATGTGGGACGGGGCGCCACTCCGGCGTGGCGAATTCCAGGTAGAGCTTCTGGGCGATCACCGGCTGGTCGATACCCATCTGCAGCGCCTGGCGAATGTACAGATTGGAGAAGAGGTTCCCGATGCCCGGCGTCTGGGAAGACAGGTTGGCTGACGTCGAGGTTTCGTACGCGAACGTGATGTGCTTGATGGACGCGACGTGGCCCGCGTAATTCGGGTTGGCGGCAAAGGTCCAGTACCCGTCGTTGACGAACTTCGTGAGCTTGTAGGGCCCATCGGTCAGCGAGAAGGACTTGGAGAAGGGTCGGTTGCCGACCGTGTTGGTCCACTTGAGCTCCTGGGTCATGTTGCTGGTGTGATCCCACACTTGCGTGGGAATCGGGATGAGCTGGCCAATGCCGTTGATCTCAAACCACACCGGGTTGACGGGCTTCTTGGACACCACCTGCACGGTGGAGCTGTTGAGCGCGGTCACGCTCTGCCAGTCGCTCGGGATGCCCCCGATGCCGGCGTTGCAGTTGAACTACGGGGCGCTGGACTGCGCCGACGCGTTCACGATGTCCCAGGCGTACACCACATCGGTGGCGGTGATGGGGCTGCCGTTCGACCAATGCCAGGACGGCTTGAGATGAATCGTGTGCACCATGTCGTTGTTGGTCACCGCAATGGACGACGCGATCGACCGGGAAAAGTTTACCGTGTCGTGCCGGGAGATCCACAGCAGGGGATGGTACAGCATCGAGATGCCAAAATTCGATGTGCTGCACACCGACACGGGAACGATAGGAAACCACCAGTTTGGCTGCGTCTGCACGCCGCCGACGAGCGTAATGCTCGTCGGCGGCGCGGTGGACGCGGAGGTGGGACCTCCGCAGGCGGCCAGCGCCGCCGTCAGGAGCCCGACTCCCATCATGGACGTGGTCCACTTCCGTCGAGCCAGGGTTGACACGCGGCGCCAATTCAGGCCGACGGCAGGGCGGCCGCGCCGCGTCTCTATGTATTCTCTAAAGTGGGCCAGCGTTCTGCCGCCGGCGCGTGACGAAGATCGGGCTGAATCGCAAGAAGGAACCCGTGGCAAAACCCTGGACGGCGCAGGACCTCCTGACTTGGGCGGAACGGTGGACCGTGCGCACGGAGGCCCATCCGGACATTCTCCGGGAGTTTGCGGCGGTGTGCCCGCAAATGCCGACCGTGCTGCGCCGGGCGGCGATCAATGCCGCCCGGGGCGCGGTGAAAAGTTACCGGACGATCCATCAGGCGTGGGATCAGGCTGATCCCCTTCAACGGGGCCACGAGCCGCCCCTACCCGATCCACATCCGTTTCTCACGCTGTACGAGGGCATGGTCAACCTGGACACCGCCGGGCTCCGCCAGGGCTTTCTGCGCCTCAAGGGGCTGGAGGCGGGCGGCTGGCAGTGGATGGCGATTCCGGTTGCCCTGCCTCCCTATGCGCTGGCCTTGTTCGT
>JAKARZ010000088.1 GCA_021828405.1 Bacillota bacterium | reverse complement strand
CCCCATTTCGAGGTGGACACCCGTTCCACGTAGGAAGGACACGGCGCCAGGCGGATGGGCGACGCCGTGGGGTTGCTCAGCATCACGGTGTACGCCACGGCGGGCGCACCGCCCACCACGGTGAGGGGCAGCGGGCCCACCAGCGATGGCCTCAGGTGCGCCACCGGGCCAAGATCGAAAGGCGGTGGCGATTCGTTGGTCAACAGCCCCACCCGAAAGGGCGGAGCTTGCCACGCGGACCACCGGCGCCCCCGCGAGCACCGCTTTGTACGTGATGAACCGCCGCAGTGGGTCGAATACCCAACTGTGCTGGCGACGCCGCTGCGCCCGGCGAACCGTCATCCGGTCGCGGATCCCCTGCAGATCTGCCAGGGTGAGTCCGCGCCTCGTGTCTTGGGCATGCGTCACCAACTGTTGCGCAATGCGGGGGTTTTCGTAGGTGCCAAACCGGTGTCCCTTCCGTCGGCGTTTCGTCAGCAGACGCTTCGCGGACGGGGTGCCTTTCCGCGGCCACCGCGGACCGAGTTTCGCGTGGCGCAAGGTCGCCCGCATGGCAGCGTACACCAGCTCTCGCAGGCGGAACTTACTGGCGGTGTGTTCCCGGAACGCCGTGGCATGGCGTTGCAGGCCGCATTGCAGGGCGCCATCGTCGCGTGCAAGGCGGCCGCCTGGTCGGGCGTCGGGCACAACTTGACCGAGTGCGTGAGGTGCATGTCCCGCGTATAGCCCATGCGGTCCGTGTATCCGCGTCCGCGCAACGGCGCACTTCCTCCGCGCTGGGGTTTCGGTGGAAACCGGGCTGGCGGAAATGCCGTAGGGGAGCGCCAGGTTCAGTCCCGACACCGTAAGGGCGCCAATCCCTGGACCCCCGTGCGTGGACGACCCCACCGTGAGCCGAATCGTCTGATCTGCGTGCCCCCGGGGGGACCGAGCCGCTTGCATTGCCGGCGCACGCCACCAAAGTGTCCGCGCTCCAGCCGGCACGGCTCCCTGATCCGCGGGCCACGATTTCAGTGGCACAGGCCAATCGATGGCGGTGGACCGTGTATCCCATCTATCGCGACTTGCGAACCCGCTTTGGCATGATTGGCACGGGTGCCTCGCTACGAACCCTACACACCCGGCCTGCAAGACATCTATGTCGACTATGCGGTGTTGCTCGACCTCCAATGCGCGGGGTGCCACCAGCGGTTTGCTGTGGCCTCCTGCATCCCCGGCGTGCGCGTCCGATGGCCCACAGGCACGGCGATCGAAGTAGCCGAACCCGCCTGGTCGGCCTGGGGAGATGCCCCGTGGTACCCAGACACGGATGGGTTTGACATGTGCGCAGGCGTCACCGTGGTCGCGGACATCCTTGCCGTCCGCGAATACTCGCATCATGAGGAGTTCACGTGGCCACGGCACGCGGCATGGGAAGGAACGACCCCCTCCGAGGCGTAACCCCGGCGGATGCTCCGGCTCCGCTAGACACGTGTCCCCTGCCACGACAACAGACCCAACAGCATGGTCCGCCGAGCCGGGGTTCATCGGTGGCGGCGGCTGCCCCATCCACGCGGCCACACGATTGCCCGATCAAAGAGTTGACGTTCTCCGATGGCCACTCGCCCCATTCCGCCGGTGGTCGCCGGCACTACCTACCCGGCATCGGCGCAGGACCCATGACTGCAGCGCGCGGGACCGGCAGCCCGACCGTCTTCAGTCCCGCGCTCGACTGCGCTACGCTAGACGCCATAAGGGGATGATCCTTGATGATGTCCCGCGCCCCGGGGATGGTTTTGCGCCGGGAGTGGGTCTGGCGGTGGGCCCTGACGCAGGCCGTGCCGGTGTTTAGCGTGGCGGACGCGGCGGAGGCCTTGGGCCGCTCCCCCCAGGTGATTCGCGTCGCGTTGGGCGGCCTGGTCCGCGCAGGCGCGCTGCGACCGGAGGGGTCGGTGTTTCACGTGGTCAACCGCCACGTGGGTCGTATTGCGTGGGCCACATTTCACCGGCCGGTGTGGATCGGGGCTCTCGCCTTGCGCCTGCCTCCCGCAGAAATCGAAGGGCTCATGGTGCCCACGGCGACGTTCACCGGGGCTTCGGCGGTCCGACTGCGGCTGGGTCACACGCCAGCCGATGCCAGTGAGGTGTGGGTGTATGCGACCCCGGCTACGTGGGCCGAGATCGAGCGCCGTTTCACGGAATATCGCTGGCCGGTGACCCGGCGACATCTCATCAATTTGCGGGGACTGATGCCGGACCCCTGGCTTCCGCTCGACCCGCTGCCGTGGGCGCAGGTGTGGGTGGATCTCTGGCAATCCCCGGCGTGGTGGACCGTTCCCTACATGCAGACCGTGGAAAGGCAGTGCGCCCGATGAGCAAGGAGTTTTACCACCCCGAGGTCACGGAGCGGAGCTGGCAGTTACTCCAGCGGTTGCGGGGAGAGTTTCCCTTCACACTCATTGGAGGCTGGGCGAGCTGGTGCTATACGCAGGGGCCGAAGTCGCGAGACATCGATGTGATTGTCGACTATCCCACGCTCGGCACGCTGCGGGTGCAGTACGGGTTAGTTAAGAATGACCGTCTGCGCAAGTACGAAGTGCCCTTCGATGGCTTTGATTTGGATATCTACGTGGAGCACTATTCCACAACGCTGGCGGTGCCGCCGGAGCGGTTGCTGACGCTCACTACGTCGGTTCAGGGATTCACGGTGCCGCCGGTCGAGGCGCTGGTGGCTCTCAAGCTCGGCGCGTGGATCGACCGGCGGACGTCTATTCATGGGGAAAAGGATTTAGCCGACATTCGCGGATTGCTGCCGCTGGTGGATCGGGACCGTTGGGCGGCTCTGCCGCAGGATTATGGTTTGTCACCGACCCAAGTGGCCCGGTTGCGCCAAGCCTGGACGGCTTTGGCCCCGCTGATGTCGCGTCGCGTGCGCGAGCAGGTCGGGTTGCCGGATCCGCGGCGGTCTCGCTCCCCGGGTGGGCCCCGTTTCTAAGGAATTCCGTCATAATAGTTAATCCGAAAGCAAAGGAATTGAATCGGTGGGTGACTGTAGCTGCCAGCCCAATGTGGCCTGCACCAGACGGCGTCCGGTGTCCACGGCCTGATACCGTGGCTGGGCTAGGACCAATACCGTTTAGTTAGTAACGATGACGGGATCGTGCCAGGGAGGGAGCCGGGGCCGTCCGCGCTGGCGAGGCCAATTGGACATCTTCCGTTTCACCACCCGGGGGTTGACCCGCCGCCGACGTCGGGGGAGCCGCACGGCCGCAATCTCGGCCAGCACCTGGCCCCGGCGGCGCGCCCAGGCGTTAGAGGGAAAAGGCCGGGGGCCGGGTGAGCGCGCGGCGAACCACGTGCACCGCGTGGGTGAACGAGAGGCGGTCCGGATCCGTCGCGGCCTGCACGGCCGCGTCGTACAGGAGTTTGCGGATGGCATAGTGGGTCAAGAGATAGCCATAGGCTTCCTGGTGCACGCCCTCGGGCGTTTTGCTGCGCAGCACCACCCGGGGCCCGCGTTGGTGCGTCTTGAATTCATCGAAGATCTGCTCGATCTCCCAGCGCTCGTGATACAGGTGCATATTCTGGCCAAGTTGGCCACGTGTTCCGGAAAGTGCTGGCCAGTCAGTCTGATAAGTGTTGGCCAGGGGTCGAGGGGCGGTCGTCCCTCTCGGAGCCGGTGAGGTCCGTTGTACCGGAAG